>NZ_CP047954.1:1810488-2112236 GCF_014279895.1 Synechococcus sp. M16.1
GTGATCTGCACGGTTGGTGCCACCCAGATCCACCAACACTGGGGCGTTCTGTTGACCAGCATCTCAGCCGTTGTCTGCATCTATTGGGGTTACGCCTACAGCCGCCTTGAGCGTTGATCGTCTTCCGACCTATTCCGTTGCTGAGCTGAACACAGCCATCGGCAGCCTGCTGGAACGCGGTTTTGCGCCGCGTTTTTTACTGGAAGCAACGGTCTCCCGGCCACAACTTAAAAAGGGCCACCTCTGGCTCACCCTCACCGACGGCTCCGCCAGCATTTCCGGTGTGGTGTGGGCTTCGAAGCTGGCCCAATTGAGCTATCAACCCAAAGACGGTGACGGCGTCACCGTGGTGGGCAAGCTCAATTTCTGGGCAGCCCGAGCCAGCCTCACCGTTCAGGCGCTGGATATCCGGCCCAGCCTCAGCACGGTGCTGCGCGACTTTGAACGGGTGCGGCAAGTTTTGGAACAGGAAGGGGTGATCGACCCAAGCCGTCAGAGGGCACTTCCAAGCCAACCCGCCTCGATCGCGGTGCTCACCAGCGTGCCCAGTTCCGCCCTGGCCGACATGCTCCGCACTGCGGCGGAACGCTGGCCCATGACGCAGCTGATCGTGGTGCCAATTCCAGTGCAGGGTTCCGTGGCACCGACGATCATCAGCACCCTGGAAGCCTTGGCCGAGCGCACAGATGAGTTGGGACTGGACGCTTTGGTGCTCGCCCGCGGCGGTGGCAGCCGGGAAGACCTGGCAGTGTTCGACAACGAAGCGCTTTGCCGCCTCCTGGCGAACTACCCCATACCGGTGGTGACAGGCCTGGGACATGAGGATGATCTCACCGTCGCCGATCTGGTGGCAGACCATCGTGCAGCCACGCCCACGGCAGCGATCGTGGCCTTGCTGCCTGACCGCGAGGCGGAACGCCAAGGACTAGCGCAACGGCAAAGCCGATTGAAAGAGGCGCTGCTGGGGAGAATCCTTCGCGAACGTCAGCGCCTTCAGGATCGAGACGTAGCCCTTCAGCAACAGTCTCCACTGGAAAAGATCCAACGCCAACGCCAGGCACTGGCTCAAAGGCACCAATTGCTCAAGGCACTATCACCGGAACGCTGGCTGAAACGCGGCTTGGCTCTGATCAGCAACACCGCCGGCGAGTCCATTTCAGACCTGGAATCCGTCAAGATCGGTGATCAGCTCAACATTCGAATGAGCAACGGAAGCCTTGAAGCTCGAGTCGATCAGATCCAGCACAATGCACCCACCACCTCCTCCTGATGAGCAAGCGCCAAGTCAAGAAAGAGCAACGCGATCGCATCGAAGCGTGGCGAAAGGATGCCGAGACACTGAGCTACGAGGAAGCCATGCAGGCTTTGGATCTGCTGCTTGCTGAACTACAGAACGAGAGTGTTCCGTTGGCGGACTTGCAGCAAAAGGTGCTCCATGGCGAGGTGTATCTGAACCGGTGTCAGAGCCTGCTCGACAGCGTGGAGCAGTCGATTGTCGAGCTTGATCCCACAACTCTCAAAGCCACACCCGATGCGTAAAGCCCTGCCTTGGATTTATCTGCTTCTTGCTGTGTTGGGAGCGATCCTGCCCTGGAAGGCCAACCTGGAATTCATCGCCGAAAGCGGTGGACAGGCCTTTGATCTGGCACGATTCATCGCCGATGCCAGCAGCACAGCCGCGTCACGCTCCTTAAGCGCTGATCTACTGGTGGGGGCCAGTGCCGTCACGCTCTGGATCTGTGTGGAAGGACCACGTCAGAAGATCAAAGGTTGGTGGCTGGCCATCCCCCTGAGCTTCGGTGTGGCCTTTGCCTGCGCTGCTCCGTTTTTCTTGTTCCTGCGGGAACGACAGCTTCAGGCTCAGGAATCGGAATCCACATCCTGAGCCACCACGTCAATGGTGAGATCACTGGCAGGTGGAGACGGGGCTGCCGCACTGGCCGGGCTGCCTCCAGCACTGGCGTAGGGAGTGCCGCAGACGGCACAAACTGCAGCCCCCTTCAGACCCGTTGCACCGCAAGCAGTACAGCTGATCATCCGGGACTGCAAAAGCTTCCAACCAATCCAACCAAGACCGGAAAGGATCAAAGGAAGTGCCAAAAGAGCCAGCAACACGCCACCGGCGAGATCAAGCAAGAGTCGACCTGCAGCGGTTGGCAGCAGCAGGAGCAACACAACTCCGATCCACAACACTGCTGGTGATCGATTCATGGGCTTCAACGGAAGAGGTCCGCTGAATCAGCTTCGCAGAGTTAAATCAAAGTTCAAGGCGCCGCGCTGTTCGGTTCCCCGAGCCGGGGTTTCGCAAAACGAACTGCGGCCAATTCCACACTCAAACACTGGCCAAAATAAAGAATCACACCCACCAACCAAACCCAAAGCGTTAACACTAAAACACCACCAATCACGCCATAGGCCTGATAGCGATTACCCAGAGAAACAATACTCAAACTCAGAATTTTATTGAGAAAGGCGAGACCGAATCCAATCAACAACGCGCCAGGAATGAGTGGAATTGCAGGAACACGACGACTGGGCAACACCACCTGAAGCAACCAAGCCATCAAAGACAAGATCAACGCGGGAACAAGAATCCGCCCGAGAGGAAGAATGGGACTGGAGCGCACGATTCCCATTAAGCCAGGAACGACGCTATCCAATAAGCTAAGAATGTCCTCAGGGAGCTGCCCAATACTGAGTACCAACTGTTGAAAAACGATCAAAATAGATATGGCAAAAACCGTCATGAAGGCTTCAACACGTGTTCTACAAAACTGTCCAACCTGTTGCCACCAAGACAAACCGATTGATGGCTCGGGCAGAATCTCAGACCACAAGCGATCAGCTCCACGCTGGAGCGTTAAATAAGCATTACTGGCCGTAAGAAGCAAAACGACAACACCGAGGATTCCAGCGCCAAAGCCTTGATCCACCAACCCACGCAAGGTCGAATCGACAAGGCTGGTTGCTGACGGCGGTAAGACCTGCGTCACCGAGGCCAACACATTATCCACACTGTCCGTTTTGCCAAACACCCTTGCGGCAACAGACAGCGCAATCAGAAGCAGCGGAAAGAACGACTGAAGAACGAAATATGCAAAAGCAGCACTTAAATCAACACACTCAGCATTATTCCAACGCTGACAAGCCTTCCAAATCTGGCCACTTAAACGTCGAACTAGTGAACGTCTTGGCACAGATGAGCGCAAAAGACTACTAAAACCTTACAACAAAAAAGCCACCTCATGGTGAGGTGGCTTTTTCGCGGGTGGTGATGGTGATCGCTTCAGCAATCAGCACATCATCAACCTATTTGGAGAATGTTTTACCTGGCATCGAGCTATTTTCTCAGGGGGCTACCCCCCAAATATCGTCGCCGCTGATGCGTTTCACAACCGAGTTCGGGATGGATCGGAGTGGGACCACACCGCCATGGACACCAGGATAGATAAACATTCTCAAGGGATGAACCCTGAGAACTGCATAGGATCTGCAACTAAAGCTGCACGTCTGAATCAAACAAAGAAATGAGTCTTCAGGCAAGAACCAAAATGTTGGTCAAGCCCTCGGTCTATTAGTACTCCTCCGCTGCATCCATTACTGGACTTCCACGTAGAGCCTATCAACGGGTGTTCTTCCCGTGACCTTACTGGGTTACCCCATGGGAACACTCATCTTGAGGTGGGCTTCCCACTTAGATGCTTTCAGCGGTTATCCACTCCGCACATGGCTACCCAGCGTTTACCGTTGGCACGATAACTGGTACACCAGAGGTGCGTTCCTCCCGGTCCTCTCGTACTAGGGAGAAATCCTCTCAATGTTCCTGCGCGTACACCGGATATGGACCGAACTGTCTCACGACGTTCTGAACCCAGCTCGCGTACCGCTTTAATGGGCGAACAGCCCAACCCTTGGGACCGACTTCAGCCCCAGGTTGCGATGAGCCGACATCGAGGTGCCAAACCTCCCCGTCGATGTGAACTCTTGGGGGAGATCAGCCTGTTATCCCTAGAGTAACTTTTATCCGTTGAGCGACGGCCCTTCCACTCAGAACCGTCGGATCACTAAAACCGACTTTCGTCCCTGTTCGACTTGTAGGTCTCACAGTCAAGCTTCCTTCTGCTTTTGCACTCGTCAGCTGATTTCCAACCAGCCTGAGGAAACCTTTGTGCGCCTCCGTTACCTTTTAGGAGGCGACCGCCCCAGTCAAACTGCCCACCTGATACTGTCCGCTCCCCGGATAACGGGTGAACGTTAGAACCCTAGCTCTGAAAGAGTGGTATCTCACCAGTGACTAACTCATAGCCGCAACCATGAGATCAACGTCTCCCACCTATCCTGCGCATTCAGAGCCCGGGCACAATACCAAGCTACAGTAAAGCTTCATAGGGTCTTTCTGTCCAGGTGTACGTAGTCCGCATCTTCACAGACAATTCTATTTCGCCGAGCCTCTCTCCGAGACAGCGCCCTGATCGTTACGCCTTTCGTGCGGGTCGGAACTTACCCGACAAGGAATTTCGCTACCTTAGGACCGTTATAGTTACGGCCGCCGTTCACCGGGGCTTCAGTCGCCAGCTTCGCTTACGCTGACCGGCTTCCTTAACCTTCCGGCACTGGGCAGGCGTCAGCCCCCATACATCGTCTTGCGACTTAGCGGAGACCTGTGTTTTTGGTAAACAGTCGCCAGGGCCTCTTCACTGCGACCACCTTGCGGTGGCACCCCTTCTCCCGAAGTTACGGGGCCATTTTGCCGAGTTCCTTAGAGAGAGTTACCTCGCGCACCTCGGTATTCTCTACCACCCCACCTGTGTCGGTTTCGGGTACTGGCAGTCATGCCTTAACGGGTATAGAGCTTTTCTTGGAAGCTTGACGTCACCAACTTCGCTGCCGTAGCAGCTCGTACTCACGCCTCAGCTCGGAACGTTTTCACCGCTCCTCAACGCCTCGAACGCTTGAACCAGTAACCAACATCTGGCTTGGCTAGCCTTCTCCGTCCCTCTTCCCAAAACATGACCGGTACAGGAATGTTGACCTGTTATCCATCGACTACGCCTTTCGGCCTCGCCTTAGGTCCAGACTAACCCTCCGCGGACGAGCCTGCCGGAGGAACCCTTAGGGTTTCGGTGCATGGGATTCTCACCCATGTTTTCGCTACTCAAGCCGACATTCTCACTTCTATGCAGTCCACGCCCGCTCACGCTAACGCTTCGCCCCACATAGAACGCTCCCCTACCATAAAAATCCGCAGCTTCGGTACAACACTTAGCCCCGTTCATTTTCGGCGCAGGATCGCTCGACCAGTGAGCTATTACGCACTCCTTTGAGGATGGCTGCTTCTAGGCAAACCTCCTGGTTGTCTATGCAATCCCACCTCCTTTATCACTTAGTGTTGATTTGGGGACCTTAGCTGGCGGTCTGGGCTGTTTCCCTCTCGACCATGGAGCTTATCCCCCACAGTCTGACTGCCTCGCTACACACAGGGTATTCAGAGTTCATCTCGATTTGGTACCGCTCTCGCAGCCCGCACCGAAATGGTGGCTTTACCCCCCTGCTGGAGCACGAGACGCTACGCCTCAACGTATTTCGGGGAGAACCAGCTAGCTCCGGGTTCGATTGGCATTTCACCCCTAACCACAGCTCATCCGCTGACTTTTCAACGTCAGTCGGTTCGGACCTCCACTTGGTATCACCCAAGCTTCATCCTGGCCATGGTTAGATCACCCGGGTTCGGGTCTATAAACACTGACAAACGCCCTATTCAGACTCGCTTTCGCTATGGCTCCACCATTTCCGGTTTAACCCGCCAGTGCCTATAAGTCGCCGGCTCATTCTTCAACAGGCACACGGTCACCCTATAAGTAGGGCTCCCATTGCTTGTAGGCTCACGGTTTCATGTTCTATTTCACTCCCCTCCCGGGGTTCTTTTCACCTTTCCCTCGCGGTACTGTTTCGCTATCGGTCACACAGTAGTACTTAGCCTTACGAGGTGGTCCTCGCGGATTCACACGGAATTTCACGTGCTCCGTGCTACTCGGGATACAGCTAGCTCAGTTCAGTTTTCGGTTACGGGGCTTTCACCCTCTGTGGCGTGCCATTCAAGCACTTCTCCTAACTTCCCTGATACACGTTGCTGTCCCACAACCCCGATACTCGAAAGTATCGGTTTAGGCTCTTCCCCGTTCGCTCGCCGCTACTTAGGGAGTCGTTTTTACTTTCCTTTCCTCCAGCTACTAAGATGTTTCAGTTCGCTGGGTTGGCTCGTGCCAGCCTATGGATTCAGCTGGCCGTATTAAGGGTTGCCCCATTCGGAAATTCCCGGATCAAAGCGTGCTTCCAGCTCCCCGAGACTTATCGCAGGTAACCACGTCCTTCATCGCCTCTGTGTGCCAAGGTATCCGCCGTGAGCCCTTTGTAGCTTGACCAATTAACCTCCTAAACGCTTACCGCCGTTGAAAGCAGATTCTCAAGTTTTTATTGCTAAAAACAAGATCAAACTCTGATTGGCTCGACACCAACCAAAGAACGTTTAAGAGTCTCGGCTCTTGCTCAAAAGAATTTTCATTGTTCTAGATCCAATCTCCCTTTCGGAAGATCAGATTCAAAACAATGCATCTGTAAGATGCTTTGTTTTTTCCAGACTCACCTATGCAGTTGTCAAGGTTCTGCTAGAACTTCAAATCAAATCATCAATTGCTTGATCATTTGATCCGAGCCCAGCATCTTATCAACCAAATTCAAGACTTAAAATCTGAAACTTGGAATGACAGGAAGCTGGGGTCATCCAGCGGACACATCTAAATCACACTCCAATCGAGCTCAACTCCAAAAAATTGGAGATGGGAATCAAGTTCGGTCAGTGGAGGTTAGGAGACTCGAACTCCTGACATCCTGCTTGCAAAGCAGGCGCTCTACCAACTGAGCTAAACCCCCAACACCGAATGGGCCATCCTGGACTTGAACCAGGGACCTCACCCTTATCAGGGGTGCGCTCTAACCACCTGAGCTAATGGCCCAGGAGTCTCATCCCTTTTGGGGTGTGACCTAGACAAAGTTTAGGAACTGAAAATCTCCATCAAGCAATCAACATTGCTGCTGATCCTTGACTTCAAAGCTGAGGTACCGATCGACCTAAGGTGACAGGATTTCGGCCTAAGAATAAAAGCACTCAGGCATCAAAATCATTGTGTTGTCTCCCTGTTAGGAGGTGATCCATCCGCACCTTCCGGTACGGATACCTTGTTACGACTTCACCCCAGTCATCAGCCCCACCTTCGACGTCCTCCTCCACAAGGGTTGGAGTAACGGCTTCGGGCGTGGCCAACTTCCATGGTGTGACGGGCGGTGTGTACAAGGCCCGGGAACGTATTCACCGCAGTATGCTGACCTGCGATTACTAGCGATTCCGCCTTCACGTAGGCGAGTTGCAGCCTACGATCTGAACTGAGCCACGGTTTATGGGATTTGCTTGTCCTCGCGAACTTGCTGCCCTTTGTCCGTAGCATTGTAGTACGTGTGTAGCCCAGGATGTAAGGGGCATGATGACTTGACGTCATCCACACCTTCCTCCGGTTTATCACCGGCAGTCTCTCTAGAGTGCCCAACTAAATGCTGGCAACTAAAGACGTGGGTTGCGCTCGTTGCGGGACTTAACCCAACATCTCACGACACGAGCTGACGACAGCCATGCACCACCTGTCACTGCGTTCCCGAAGGCACTCTCCTGTTTCCAAGAGATTCGCAGGATGTCAAACCCTGGTAAGGTTCTTCGCGTTGCATCGAATTAAACCACATACTCCACCGCTTGTGCGGGCCCCCGTCAATTCCTTTGAGTTTCACACTTGCGTGCGTACTCCCCAGGCGGAACACTTAACGCGTTGGCTACGACACCGAGGGGGTCGATTCCCCCGACACCTAGTGTTCATCGTTTACGGCCAGGACTACAGGGGTATCTAATCCCTTTCGCTCCCCTGGCTTTCGTCCATGAGCGTCAGTGATGGCCCAGCAGAGCGCCTTCGCCACTGGTGTTCTTCCCGATATCTACGCATTTCACCGCTACACCGGGAATTCCCTCTGCCCCTACCACACTCAAGCCCAACAGTTTCCACTGCCATGATGGAGTTAAGCTCCACTTTTTAACAGCAGACTTGAAGGGCCGCCTGCGGACGCTTTACGCCCAATAATTCCGGATAACGCTTGCCACTCCCGTATTACCGCGGCTGCTGGCACGGAATTAGCCGTGGCTTATTCATCAAGTACCGTCAGATCTTCTTCCTTGATAAAAGAGGTTTACAGCCCAGAGGCCTTCATCCCTCACGCGGCGTTGCTCCGTCAGGCTTTCGCCCATTGCGGAAAATTCCCCACTGCTGCCTCCCGTAGGAGTCTGGGCCGTGTCTCAGTCCCAGTGTGGCTGATCATCCTCTCAGACCAGCTACTGATCGATGCCTTGGTGAGCCATTACCTACACCAACTAGCTAATCAGACGCGAGCTCATCCTCAGGCGAAATTCATTTCACCTCGCGGCATATGGGGTATTAGCAGCCGTTTCCAGCTGTTGTCCCCCTCCTGAGGGCAGATTCTCACGCGTTACTCACCCGTCCGCCACTAACCCGAAGGTTCGTTCGACTTGCATGTGTTAAGCACGCCGCCAGCGTTCATCCTGAGCCAGGATCAAACTCTCCGTTGTAGATCATTTCCTCTTAGACGTTTTCACGTCCTCAAAATGATTTGCGTCACCCATTACTCAGTTAAAACTGGCAACAGTTGAGGCCTCCTTTCGCTGACACAAAAGGGTTCTTAAGAGTGCATCTCTAGATTTCTCTATCA
Source organism: Synechococcus sp. M16.1 (assembly GCF_014279895.1). NCBI lineage: Bacteria > Bacillati > Cyanobacteriota > Cyanophyceae > Synechococcales > Synechococcaceae > Synechococcus > Synechococcus sp. M16.1. The sequence continues at coordinate 1,819,312 of NZ_CP047954.1, forward strand.
ATGACTTTCCGGGATCTCAGATCCGGTTGTTGCTCCACAATTCGCACACCGGCAACAAGAGAGCTCGTGAAAACCCTCTCGTTGCAGCGAATTGCTTCAGCGCAACGAAATTTTTTGACGGGACCTCACACCTTCATCGCTCTTTCATTCGGCTCCTCACCTCACCTCTCGGTTCGGCTCAGAACCAAACGCGATGAAAGCGTCAGTTCCTAAACTTTTCAATTGTCCAGGTGCGACCAGACTGTTCCTCACTCCCTCTCAGGAGATCGGTTGGTTGGTCATCGCGGCCTCTCGCGACCGCTTGAAGAACTTACAACACCGTGGGATCGCTCCCTCTTGGTCTCGTAAGCCGCCTCAGACACATCAAGACTTTCGCCTCAAGCGCTTCGGCTTGCGCGCTCGCCTCTCGGCTCCCGCGCAAGACAAAACCATAACACCACATCCCCCGCTGTCGCAATAGCGACTCTTCAGGGCTGCACTAGGGCCTCTCCCCAGGGGAGAAAACGCGCCAAATGAGCCCATGAACCGGCCGCCAGCACAGGGAAGCCAAGGTCGGCAACGTCCTCTCCTGGAGAGAGCTGCGCTGGATCCGCATCCAACCAACGAATCGGACAACCCAACTCATCCAGCACCAACCAAGCCGCCGCCAGATCCCAGATCTTGGGCGTGGCTTCTAGGGAAGCGATGGTCTGCCCCATCGCAACGCTCACCAAATTGAGGCTGGCGACACCAAGCAAACGGATCTTGCCGGGAAAACGCTGATCCGGTTTGCGCTGCAACACACGAATCGAGCGGCTGCACAGGGAAACGCAAGCACTGGTTACCAGAGCTCGGGTCTCCGAGGTCAATTGCTGATTGTTTCGAGTGGCACCCCGACCACGCAATGCGACAAAGCGTTGATTCAGCGCTGGCACATCCAGGAAAACCTCACTGGGACGGCCATCGACGAAACGGGCCACGGAAATCGCCCAATAAGGAATGCCCGCCGCAAAGTTTGTGGTCCCGTCCAAAGGGTCCACCACCCAGTAGGCCCTCGTGTTCGGAACTGTTTTAGATCCTTCCTCACTGAGGACGCCTTCACCGGGAGCGATGCTGGCCAACCCCTCCACCAGAGCGGCATCGCTCCAGCGATCACAGTCAGTAATTAAAGAACCATCGGGCTTCACATCGGAACTGATCTGACCAAAGTCCTGAAGCTGACGAGCACGGATGCGATCCAGCAACAGATGAACAGCGCCCAGTTGATCGTCACTGAGCACCGACGTCACCACAGAGGCTGAACAGGACTGCTCTCAGTTTGATCGACCGACGAACTATCGGTGGCCACCAACGGGCAAGCAGTCTTCAGCGGCGTGGGCTCAATTGGAATCGGTTGCGGATCGGATTCCGACTTGGTTCCCGAAAGTGAGGCAGCGTCGCAGGCGACTAGGGCATCCAAGCCCGTGCGGCGCTGAAGCGTTGCCAAATTGAGGTTGTAGTCAGTGATGGCACGTGCGTATTTCAGCTCTGCCTGGGTGAGATCACGTTGGCTATTGACAACCTCTCTTTGAACCCCAACTCCAGCTTGGACCCGCAGCTGAGAGAGCCGAAGAGATTCACGTGATGCCAAAACCTCAGTGGCTGTGGTCTCAAGACTCTGGATGGCGGCTCGCAGACCAAAAAAGCTGCTCTCCACCTGAAAACGGATCTGATCGCGAGTTCTCGCAAAATTGAGACGACTCTCCTCAGCAGCCTGCTTGGAGCGCTTGTATTCAGCACGAGCTCGCCCGCCGTCAAACAAACGCCAACTCGCCGTAAGGGCCGTGCTGTTCTGAACTCCATAGGTGAAATCACCCATATCAATATCACTTAAAGATGTCCGGCCGTTTTGCCCTTCCGTGCGCGAAGCCGAGGTTGAATTCACAAAGCGCACAACAGGTTGTACTGCCGCCAGAGACGCATTGGCTTGACTGTTATTAATGGAGATATCGAGGATGAGTTGATCAAGTTCTTCGCTGTAGTTGTAAGCAGCAACGATGCTTTCCTGAAGTGAGGGTTCCCATGAACCCATGGGTCGAGCGGGGGTCGCAGCGGTGGGAGTGACGTCCTGCGGAAGATCGAGCACCCTGGCCAAGTTGCGACGCTGTTCGTTCTGATCACGCAGATTGGTTGTCAAGATATTGCGGTCACGCGCCAGCTGGGTCTCCGCTTCCAGGACCTCCAGCTTTGTGTTGACACCTGCGTTGAAGCGCGCGCGCGCATCGCGATAGCTGACCAATGAAGCCTTGACAGAATCCTGGCCAATACGCACGCCCGCATCGGACTGCTGCAACGCGAAATAGGCCGTCTGCACCTCGAGACGAAGATCACGAAGTGCAATCAGGTAAGCGTCTCCTGCTCGCTCGAAGCGGTCTCGAGCAGCAGCGATCTGAGGAACGCGTGCGGGATTGATCAAATCCCAACTCACCTGCAATCGACCATTAACCCGCCACTCACGGCCATAAAACTCATTATTTGGTTTTCCGGTCAGAGGATCTGGACTGACGAAATCTGGGTTCCGATAGGAATAAGAAGCGAAATATTCGGGAAGAGCACTTGAGGTGAGGTCAACGGTGGGATACCAGGATGCAATTTCTGAGCGCAGTGATGACTTGGCCTGATCCACCTGGCTTGCAGCAGCCTTGAGGGTTGGACTGTTGAACTCCGCGAGCTGAAGCGCTTCCTCGAGTGTGAGCGGGCGCAGCTCATGGATGCGCACCTGCGCCGGCTCCTCGGGAAGAGCAAGTGGAGGGGGAGCAACCAACGACTCGAGGGATGGCGGCAAGCCCTCCACTGCTGGAGTCAAATCAGAGGGGTCTGCCTTGGGACGGGCACCCTTCGAGTCGATCGCGTCCGGCAGGGTGGCCTGATCAATCAAGACCGACTCAGATTGAACTGCGTCTTCGCTGAGCGCAGGGGGAACACCGGAAGAGACAACGCCCGCTACGAGACAAATACCCGCGGAGATCCGGCGCACAGCAATCAAAACTTTTGCGGAGTTTAGGGACTTTTCCCTACGACACCCAAAACTGCGTCCACGATGTCAGCCGCCCCATGAACGATCCGAATGGGGACCGTCAACTGCGCGGCCAGGGCTTCCAGGGTCATGTCATCCAGGAAAACGGGCTCCCCCTGCCGCAACATCACTGATGGCAGCAACAACTCATCGCCCAGCTCTCGGCCTTGCAGGCCTGTGAGCAGATCCTGTCCCGTCAGCAATCCAGTCACCACTTGCTCCTGCCCCCAGTAGGGACTCGGCAACCCGATCAGGTGAAACTCGACGCCATCAACTGCATTCAGCCGTTCAGCCACAGGCTGCAACGCCTGCGCCACGATCTGACCGACCACCCAGCTGCAACGACGGGGCTGAGAAACCGCGCTGGGCAAGTCCTGAGTTGCCGCATCCAACGCTTCAAGGAAGGCACGGATGCTGCCCACGCCGTTTTCCTGCTGCGGAAGATCCTCGTAGTTATCCCGGGGCGGCAAGGGCAATCCCGCCACCAGGTACCACTCATCAGAGAGCCAGGCGAAACGGGTGCCCAAAACCTCCTGAAAATGCTGCTGCATGGGTTCCACCTGAGCAATCACCCTGCGGGCGCAGTCCGGATCCACAGGAACCAAGCCATCGTCAGCCGGCCTGAAACGGGTGAGCCCCACCGGCACCACCGCCGCAGACAGCACCGCCGGCCAGGGACCAGCCGCGAAGGAGGCGAGGTCATTCAGCGTTCTCGCCAAGGCAGGACCGTCATTCAGTCCCGGACAAACCACCACCTGGGCATGGATTTGCAGATCGCGCTGATCAAACCAGGCGAGCTGGTCCATCACCTGGGCAGCTCGCGGATTCACCAGCAGTCGTGAACGCAGCTCGGGATCCGTGGCATGCACCGACACAAACAACGGCGATAAACGCTGCTCTTCAATTCGCTGCCAGTCGGCCTCGCCCAGGTTGGTGAGCGTCAGATAGGAGCCATAGAGAAAACTCAGGCGGTAATCGTCGTCTTTGAGATAAAGGCTGTCGCGCCGCCCGGGGGGCTGCTGATCGATAAAACAGAACGGACAGTTGTTATTGCACTGGCGCAAGCCATCGAACAGAGCCTCTGTGAAAGCCAACCCAAGGCCGTCATCGGCATCCTTCTCCAACTCCACACGATGCAGCGCACCCTTGGCATCACGCACCTCAAGGCAAAGCTCCTCCTCCACACAGAGGTAGCGGTAATCGATCAGATCACGCGGGCGAATGCCATTGATGCTGAGCAACTGATCGCCCGGCTCAAAACCCAGCTCCTCCCCGATCGAGCCGGCCTCCACCGAGGCCACCACCGCGGGCTGCGGCTGACGACCACTGCTATTTGGATCCAGGGCTGCAACAGCAACCCCTGCGGATGGCTCATTCCACACAAGCCGGCTTCATCTGAACTCAGTGTGCGCCGTGAACGCCCCACCAGACCAGCAACAGCAGCCCGAACAGCATCCGGTAAGCGACGAAAACCCAGGTGCTGTTGCGCTGCAGGAACTTCAGCAACCAATCGATCGCCAGCCACGACACCACTGCAGCCGAACCAATTCCGACCAGCAACGGCAGGGGACCGTTGCCAGGGCTGGAGGCCAAAGCATCCTTGAGCTCCACCAAACCTGCGATGGTGATGGCGGGAATGCCCAATAGAAAGGAAAACCGGGCTGCATCAGCACGCTGCCAACCGTCGAACAAGGCCGCCGTGAGGGTGCTGCCGGAACGCGAGACCCCCGGGATCAATGCGAGGGCCTGGGCCAGCCCCACCAGCAGGCCATCGCGGCCTGAAACCTCTGAAAGCTGCTTGCGCCGTGCGCCGACGCGTTCAGCCAAGGCCAGCAGCAACGCCATCACGATCGAGACGATGGCAATCGAGGGAACACTGCGCAGGGGTGACTGTTCGTAGCCCTGGGCCCAGGCGAATTTGATCCCCAATCCGATCAGCAAGATCGGCAGGGTGCCCACCACCATGGCGAACCCGAGGCGCGCCTCGGGTTCGCGCCACTGGCCATTGCGAAAGGCGCGGCTGATGCCCCGCAACACCTGGCTGAGATCGGTGCGGAAATAGGCGATGACGGCAACGATGCTGCCCAGCTGAATGGCGGCGGTCACGGAGACACCCGGATCGCCCCAACCCAGGAGCTCAGGCACCACTTTCAAATGAGCGGTGCTGCTGATCGGCAGAAATTCAGTGAGTCCTTGAACCACCCCCAACACCAGATCACGCCAGCAGGCCTCAAGCAGGGTGAGGGATGCAGAGGGGTCCGCCATCAACGTGGGAGTGTCGCTCTGACGGTATCCCCGGTAGGCAAAGCGGGCATGTCAGCCGCGTCACTTGATGATGTCTTCTAAGGTTCCGTGACTTTCTTCACAAAGGACATTTGATCGGCGGCACCTGGCAAACATCAGCCCCCGCTCGGTCGTGGTCCTTTCCCGTGGCCCGCATCGCCGCAGCCATGGTGGTGCTGCCGGTGTTCCTGCAAGCCCCCTGGGTAAGGCTTGATCCGTTCTCAGCCACCTTGTTCACCGGAGTTCTGGTTGCAGCTGGACTGGTGATGCACCAGAGCCGCTCCCAGACAACATCCGACCTGGGTTCCCTGCTGGTGGGTTTCAGCGGTAGCTGGCTGGCAGGTTGCATTTTCTGGGGTTGGCTGCGGGCCCATCCCGTTCTGCACCTGCCGGTGGAAGCCTTCGCCGTGCCCGTGGCCTTGGGCGGCCTGCAGGGGCGCTGGCGCCTGGCGGCAACGTTTTATTTGTCATCCCTTGTGGGCACAGCTTGCACCGACCTGGCCATGGCGGCCACCGGCGTGATGCAGTTCTGGCCCGCAGTGGTGACAGCCTCCCTCGATCAAGCGCCGCTACTGCTGCATCAAGCGGGGACACATCTGCTTCAGCCCCTGCCCCTGGTCACTCTGGTGGTCTCAGCAGTTCTCGTTCTGTTGGCTGGACGTCGCCTGAGCAGGAACAGCGGCGGTTTCACCGGTGATGTGGGATCCATGGCTGCTGCCGTCTTGATCACCACCCTTTGGGTGGATGGCTTGTTCTTGCTCTCAGCCTTGCTTCAGCCCGGGCTCAGTGGCCTGATCGAGTGAAACGAACTGCAAAAGCTGCCACGATTCAAAGGCTTGAACAGCGCAACGACTTGTAGTCTTCCGGAGCCGGCACTGCCGGTCGACCCGTTCCGACCCCTGATCGAGAGTTGAGATGAAGCGGCTTCTGAGCTGGCTGACCGGCGCACTGGTGATGGCGAGCCTGATGGCAGGCCTTGTGCTTCCGAGCAGCGTCTACGCCGACGACGACCTTCGCGGCAAGTATTCCGGCAATGAGATCCGCAACATTGCGGATGACAAAATTGCCGCACGGGACGGCAAGGTGGATTTGAACAATTCCTCCGTGCGCCGTTTCCAGCAGTTTCCAGGGATGTACCCGACCATGGCCGGCAAGATCGTGCTGGGTGGCCCTTACGACAGTGTTGACGATGTGCTGTCTCTTGACCTCACCGAGCGTCAGCAGGAGCTGTTCGCGAAGTACCGCGACAACTTCACCGTCACCCCTCCCTCCATTGCTCTGAACGAGGGCGACGACCGCATCAACGACGGCCAATACCGCTGATTCCTGATCTCGTCACACTGACTGTGACTGCTTGAACCGCCGGACCACCGGCGGTTTTTTTGTCCCCGTGATGGCCCAGCCCCGCAGCTCTGATCGCATCCCATCAGGTCCCTGGGACGTGGTGGTGATCGGTGCCGGGGCTGCTGGCTTGATGACCTGCCTCGATCTGCCGCCGGAGTTCAAGGTGTTGCTGCTCAACCGCAACACGGGACGGCGTTCTTCCAGCCGCTGGGCTCAGGGGGGCATCGCCGCGGTGACCCGCAAGGAAGACAGCGCCGACAGCCATGCGGAGGACACCGTTCTGGCTGGAGCCGGCCTTTGCGATGGCGATGCGGTGCGGCTGTTGGTGCAGGAAGCACCCCATTGCGTGGAGCGCCTGGAGCAGCTGGGCATGGCCTTCGACCGGGATCAGGACGGTCTGGCCACCACCCTGGAAGCAGCCCACAGCCACAGGCGGGTGCTGCATGTGCAGGACCGCACAGGGCGAGCCCTAGTGGATGTGCTGCGGGATCGTGTTGAGCAACGGCCAGGATTGCTGCATCGCCGCGGCGTGCGCGTGACGCAACTGCTGGTGCGCGATGGGCGCTGTTGCGGTGTGCAGGTGCTGGATGGGGCCCATCTTCACGGGATCGAAGCCCGCGCCGTGGTGTTGGCCAGCGGCGGTGGTGGTCATCTGTATGCCAACACCACCAACCCAGCCCAGGCCTGTGGCGAAGGCATCGCCCTCGCCTGGCAGGCGGGCGCAGACGTGGAAGATCTGGAATTCGTTCAGTTCCATCCAACGGCCATCCGCCTGGATGACGCCCCCTGCTTTCTGATCTCCGAAGCCGTTCGCGGAGAGGGCGGCGTGCTGGTGGATGCCCTGGGGGGCAGCCCTGTGGCCCACCTGCCCCAACGCGACCTCTCACCGCGGGACCAGGTGAGCCGAGCCTTGATGCAGGCCATGCAGCGGCAGCAGGTGAAGCAGATGTGGCTCGACTTCGCCGCCATCCCGCGGGAGCAAGCGGAACGACGCTTCCCAACGATCCTCGACCGCTGCGACGAACTCGGACTGAATCCATTGGAACGGCCCATCCCCGTGGCCCCAGCCGCCCACTACTGGATGGGAGGGGTGGCCACGGACCTGCAGGCCGCCACCACACTGCCGGGGCTCTATGCCGTTGGAGAAGTGGCCTGCACAGGCCTGCACGGCGCCAACCGACTGGCCAGCAACTCCCTGATGGAGTGCCTGGTGTTCGCCCATCGCCTCCAAGAGATCGAGCTCGGCCCCGTCCCAGCGGCCCTCGCCAGCGACAAAACGCAGCCGCTTGCCTTGGACCTCGACGGCTGCAGCAGTTCGCAATTGATCGACGCCATCGAGCAGCTGCGGCAGCTCTGCTGGCGACGGGCGGGGGTGGAACGATCCGCCGCTGGACTGCGCCAGGCCATCGGCAAAGTGAAAGCCGACGAACAACATCTGGAGCAGCAGGCACTGCTCCAGGCCCTGCTACGGCAAGACCCCTGTGCCCCCAGGCTGTTGGCTGAAAACAGCCGGCGCGATCTGAACCTGTTGCTGGATCTCCACCACAGGTTGCTGACCAGCCGGCTGATGCTGGAGGCCTGCCTGTTTCGCGGAGAAAGCCGGGGAGGCCACTACCGCAGCGATGCTCCTGCGCCGCTACCGCAATGGAGGCAGCATTCCCGGCAACAACGGCAACGGGGCATCGTCACCCGTGCCGTCCGGGACTGAAGGCAGTCCTGATTCAGAAGTCGGTGTCGCCCTTGTAGCCACTGAGTTCCGCAAGCGTGTCGAGCCCTTTCACTCCGGAATCGATGCTGCCGTTGATCTCCCAGCTGGGGAAACCCTCCAATCCCTTGCTGCGGCAGAGATCGGCCTGGTTGTTCTCACCGTCTGGCGCACACTCCACCACGTTCAGCTGGTCCGAGGCCTGCTTGCCGAACAGCTCCTTCTGTTCGTGGCAGTGGGGGCACCAGTAGGCGGAATACATCACGGCGCCGCTGCTGGTGAGGTGCTCAGCCAAGGCGATCGAAGCGGACGTGCTCTCAGTGGTGACGACGGGTGCAACGCCGGATCCGCTGGCCACAGCGTCGGGCCGGTTTGGATCCACCACCGATGCCCAGATCAGGCCCCCCAGCAGCACCGCCAGGGCCAGAAGCACGCCGCGGAACAGCAGCTGACCGAAGTCGTCCCAACCACCACCAACGATGGACAGCACAAACAGGGTGAGGGAGAGCGCAGCCGAAAGAACGCAGAAGAAGCAGAAGGCCTGGATCTTGAGCAGCATCACCCCCAACAGCACACCGCTGAAGACGGCCATACCGAGGGACACGGTGAACAGCCCCCACCAGGTGCGACGGGACAAGTCACCCTTGTTCTCTTGCAGCCCTGGCAACAGGGGCAGCAGCGCCATCAGCAGCACAGCGCCATAGGCCAGCACCCCCACCAACGAGAGCGGAATCCCGGCGAACACCGTGCCCCAGGCGCTGTTCAGCACCTTGTCGCAACCGTCGGCCCCCATCGGACAGGTGAGGTTGCCGAGCAGACCCCAGCGCTTCAGGGTGATCGAACCGGTGTCGATCAGCCCAGCGGTGGCCAGCACCGCCATGGCGATGCGGGCCCACTTAGCGCCGGAATCCTGACGGCGACGGCTGACGAGACGGGTGGTGCCCATCCTTGAACATCAAGTGATCGGATTCTGTCAGTTCCGGCGTGATCAGGCCGCTTCGTAGGCTGATCTTTGGCCTGCCGGCGACGTGATGACCAGCACCCCGACGAAACCGACGGTCGCCTTCGCCCACCTGGGCTGCGAGAAGAATCGGGTGGACACCGAACACATGGTGGGGCTGCTGGCGGAAGCGGGCTACGGCGTCAGCACCGATGAACGGGATGCCGCCGTTGTGGTGGTGAACACCTGCAGCTTCATCCAGGACGCCCGCGAAGAATCGGTGCGCACCCTGGTGGGACTGGCGGAACAGGGCAAGGAATTGATCATCGCGGGATGCCTGGCCCAACATTTCCAGGAGGAGTTGCTGGAGTCGATCCCCGAGGCCAAAGCCATCGTGGGAACCGGCGACTACCAGCACATCGTGGATGTGTTGCAGCGGGTGGAAGCGGGGGAGCGGGTGAACCAGGTGAGCGCCGTTCCCACCTTTGTGGGTGACGAACACCTGCCACGCCAACGCACCACCGACCAGGCGGTGGCCTTCCTCAAGGTGGCCGAGGGCTGCGACTACCGCTGCGCCTTCTGCATCATTCCCAAGCTGCGCGGGGATCAGCGCAGTCGGCCGATCGAATCAATCGTGGCTGAAGCCCACCAACTGGCGGAACAGGGGGTGCAGGAGCTGATCCTGATCAGCCAGATCACCACCAACTACGGCCTTGACCTCTACGGCAAACCCAAGCTGGCGGAACTGCTGCGAGCCCTTGGCGACGTGGAGATCCCCTGGATCCGGGTCCACTACGCCTATCCCACCGGGCTGACCCAAGACGTGCTGGCGGCCTACCGGGAGGTGCCCAATGTGGTGCCTTATCTGGATCTGCCTTTGCAGCACAGCCATCCGGAGGTGCTGCGGGCGATGAACCGCCCCTGGCAGGCGGATGTGAACGACCGCCTGCTGGATCAGATCCGCGACCAACTCCCCGATGCGGTGCTGCGCACCACGTTGATCGTGGGGTTCCCCGGCGAAACAGAGGAGCACTTCCAGCACCTGATGGGCTTCCTCGAGCGCCAACGGTTCGATCATGTTGGTGTGTTCACCTTCTCTCCGGAGGACGGCACAGCAGCGGCGGACCTGCCCGATCGCGTCGATCCCGAGGTGGCCCAAGCCCGGAAGGATGCCCTGATGGCTCTGCAACAACCCATTTCGGAGGAACGCAACAGCCGCTGGGTGGGGCGCACTGTTGACGTGCTGATCGAACAGCACAACCCGCTAACCGGCGAGATGATCGGGCGCTGCGCCCGCTTTGCGCCCGAAGTGGATGGTGAAGTGCGGGTGCAACCCGGCGCCGATGGTCAACAGGCCGCGCCGGGCAGCCTGGTGCCGGTGGAGATCACCGGGGCTGACATCTACGACCTCAGCGGGAGGATTGTTGGTGCCCGCGCCATGGTGGCCGCAGCGAAACGCCAGGGTTGACCCTTCTCAAACTGCGGGCCGAGCAGCAACGCCAGCTTTTTCTGATCGCCTCCGGCGTGAGCACGGCTGGGTCCTTCGCCGGCATCACCGCCAAGGGCTGGATTCTGATGAAAGGGGGCGTGGACCCCTTCGTGCTGGCGTTGAACTTTGCCGCTCTTTCACTTCCAAGCTTGCTGGTGAGTGGTCCAGCGGGGGTGCGCACCGACCGGGTGGGCTGTGAACGGGTGCTGGTGCAGGCGCAATGGGCACTGCTGACTGCCTCTGGACTGGGGGCCCTGGCGATTCCCCTGTTGGAGGGCACAGTCCAGGTGCTGCTGCTGCTCTGCAGCACCCTTTTGGTGGGCATCGCCGGCGCCTATGAGTTAACGGCGCGCAACAAGTACTGCTCGATCCTGGTGGAGCAGCCGGAACAGCTGGCGGGCTACCTCACCAGCTTTTCGGTGGTCTTCAACGTGGGCAAGCTGGTCGGCCCCCCGATCGGCGGGTTGTTGCTGGCGGCCACTGGCCCGGCCTGGGCCCTGGGCATTGATGCGGCCAGCTACCTGCTGCCAATCGCCAGTGTGATGTTCTTGCTCAACCCGAATCGGGATCAGGAAGTGCGCAGCAGCAGCGGGCAAGACGCCAGCCTGCTCAACGCCTGGCACCACTGCGGTGGCACCCTTCAAGGGGTGCTCAGCTTCACCGCTGTGCTGTGTCTGATCGGGTTCTATCACCCGGGACTGGCCCCGTTGATCGCCTTCGATCAACTGGGACCCAATCCCACGGATCTGGGGCTGTTCACCAGCGTGCTGGCGGGCGGGAGCATCGTGGGCGGGCTGGTGCTGCAACGCAACAGCCAACGTTTCTGCCGGCGCCCTTTCCTCACTCTCGGGGGGTTTGGCTTGATTACCGCCGTGGCCCAGCTGGGAATGGCCCGTACTCCAGGGCCTGTGTTCAGTCTGGCCATGGCCTTTCTGATCGGAGCCGGCACAGCCGGGCTGCTGAGCAGCTGCAACCTGATCAGTCAGATCGGATCACCGCAGGTGATGCGAGGCCGAATGGCTGGGCTCAGCCAGATCGCCTTCCTCGGCGGTGGCGGGCTCAGTGGATTGATCGTTGCCCTGATGGTGATGTTCACCAATCTCTCCACGGCTTTCGCCGTTACCGGTGGCCTCAGCGCTGCTGTGGCTGTGCTCTGGATACGAAAGAGAGGGGGGAAGACGTTGGAACCGCTCAGATGAGCTTGATTCCCTTCAGAAGCTTGGTGAGCACAAAAGCCGTCACCAGACCGGAACCAACCAGGCCGAGATAGATGCCGACGCCCATGTGCAAGTACGGAGGTGACCACCATTAGATCAGACACCGGCCTGGGTTCCGGCCATTGCGCTTAGGGTTTGTGAAGAGCTGATACCGACTGAAAGGTATCTCCAGCACGGCTGACCGGACGTCCATCCACCAACGCCCAACGCCATGCGCACGCTTTTCGTTTATCCCGAGTTCCCGAAGACCTTCTGGAGTTACGAAAAGATTCTCGAGTTGGTGAATCGCAAAGTCCTGCTTCCCCCCCTGGGGTTGGTCATCGTGGCAGCACTTCTCCCTCAGGAATGGGAGATGAAGCTGGTGGACCTCAAGGCGCTGAGCATCGTGGTGTGGCGGCATGGCATCAAGCGCAACACCCGCACCCGTTTCTGGCGTTACCTGCTCGGCATGGCACGCAACAATCCTGCCCTGCTTGAACAGTTCCTATCGGTGCTGGCCCACAACGAGCACTTCCTCGAATACCGCTCGATCGTTCAGAAGGAAATCCGCGAGCAGCTGGAATCACTGCCCCCAGAAGAACCCACAGCAGCCAAAGAACTGGAGCCGGCCTGATCCTCAGTCCTGCACATAGACCGTGCCGTCACGCAGGCACTGCTCAGCCTTCTGCAACTCCCGTCCCAAATAAAGGGCATGGTCGAGGCGACTGACCGGGTGTGGTGCTTCCCCTTCCGTGAGCTGGATGCCCAGCTGTTTGGCCGTACTGCCGCGGTAAACCGCTGAAGGGCGCCGAGGAGCATTGCCCCCGTCGCAGCGCAACACCTCACCGGTCTCGGAATCTCGGGCCAACCCCTTGTCATCGATGGTGTTGCCGTAGTGCTCAAGCACCAATTCGGCCGCATCACGATCCAGTTTGATCAAGAAATAGCCACTGGGATCCAGAGCGATGAACCGCTGGGACAGGCGCTGATCAAGAGCATCCATCGCCGCAGCGGTGGATGCCGGTGCTTCCGGGGTTGTGGTCATGACTTCAACCTACAAAGCCAAGGCCGGAGGTTCTGCTTTGAAGGGCAGCTCCGCATTGATCGCCTCGATCTCCTCAAGCATCAAGCCATTCACCTTGGGCAACCAGGCACGGATCAACTGATCCATCTGGGGCTGATACCAGCGGTGCAGGCTGGCGTGGGGACGGGCCACAAAGCCTCGCCGGCGTTTGTGGCTGCCACCGGCTCCGGGGTCAAAGCTGACGATGCCGTTGGCCAAAGCCCATTCGATCGGAGCGTAATAACAGACTTCGAAGTGAAGACAATCGATCTCCTCGTGGCTGCCCCAGTAGCGGCCCCAGAGCTGTCGACCGTCCTGAACGCACATCGACATGGCCACCGGATCGCGCGGGTCACCTCGGTGGGCAGAAAAAAGCACCAGCTGATCGCGGTGCAGCCGTGCCAACGCTTCAAAAAAGCCCTCTTCCAGGTACTTGCTGCCCCACGGTCCCCAGCGCGCGCAGTGCTGCTCGTAGAAACGATGCATGGATTGCAACAGCGGCAGATCCAGCTGATCGCCGCTGAGGGGTGTCACGGTGATCCCGGCTTTGGCCACGGCCTTGCGTTCCCGCTTGATGTTGCGGCGCTGGTTGGCATTGAAGCCCTTGAGGTAATCCTCAAACGTCTGGTCGTCGCCGCGGCTCCACAGGCTCTGCTGGTTCAGCCAGGAGGCACAGCCGGCGGCCTCCGCCAGGGGCCGCCACTGCGGATCCACGTAGAGGAAATTGCAGCTGAGGATCCCGTTCTGTTCGCAGAAGCGATCGATCGCCCGCAGCAACTCCCGGGTGAGCAGAGCTTCATCTTCTCCAGATCGCACATGGAAGCGGTAGCCCAGCACTGGGCTCACCGGACTCATGCCCAGGAGCTTGGGGTAATAGCGCAGCCCCAGATCCGCCGCCAGACGGGCAAAGGTTTGGTCGAACACGAACTCGCCATAGCTGTGGCCCTTGAGGAACAGTGGAGCCACCGCAATCGGGATGTCATCACGCCAGAGGGCCAGATGCAGGGGCTGCCAGCCCTGCTCGGGAATGATGCTTCCGGAGCTTTCCAAGGCCTCCAGCCAACTCCAGCGGTAGAAGGGGATCGCAGCGTCTCCAACCAGGCTGTTCCACTGCTGCTCCGGGATTTCATTGATGGAGCGATGCCAGCGGGCCGTGAGTGACGTCATTGCGACGATGCCTTTGGCCGTGGTGGGATGACCTTAACCAGATCGAATCCGTCGGTAGCGAACAAGCCACTCACCGTCCCCGAGATCCTCAGCACCATCGGACTGCCAAGCACCCGGTTGCGCCAAGGCAGCTGGCAACGGCACATCGGTGCAAGGCAACCAACTGAAGCGGCCTCCCAGGAGCTGGGGCACCAAGGTGAGCTGGAGCGCATCGACGCAGTCGGCTTGCAACAGATCCGCACTGAGCTGGGCGCCACCCAGAAGCACCAGACGCTGAATCCCAGCTGCTCCAAGCGCCTTGAGCCGCTCCGGCCAGGTTGGGGCCAAAGGGAACCAACGATCAAAACCTTGATCCACAGGTTCAGGAGCCAGCAACCAACGTTGAAGCGGCTGATCAAAAAACCGCCAGGTGCTTGAGAAGTCGGGGGATCGGCTCACCACCACAGCGGCCGGCTGCTCGGCGCGCCCCTCGCTTCGGCGTTGCTCAAGCAGCTGAGGGCTGCGGATCAAGCAGGTGCACTGATGGGCCCGCAGGGTTCCAGCACCGATCAAGCAGGCATCCCCCCAGGCGAGCGCCTGCTCCAGGGCGCGACGGTCACCCTCACCGCCCAGCTGGGCTGCACCCCCTACCGGCGGTGCCAAGCGACCATCAAGGCTGATGGCCAGCACCAACCGCACGAAAGGGCGTGATGGGGCGGGGCGTTGGGGCATCAAGCCGTCGATCAGACGGCAGCCACGGCATCAAGGGCAGCTGGGGACATCTCCAGTTGCGGTGCTTCGGCGTAAACCTCGGCCGCATTATTCGGGCTCTCCTGCAGTCGCACCTTATGCAGGCTGGCGCCGATGGCCTTGATCGGACTGGAAAGACGATCAGCGATGTGCAGGGCGATGTTCTCAGCCGTGGGCACGCACTCCTCGAAAAAGGGCACGTCCTTGTTGAGAAAAGTGTGGTCGAAGGGCTCCACCACCAAATCATCCACGAGGCGCTGCAAGGCAGACAGGTCACAGACCATGCCGGTGCGGGGATCGATCTGACCGCGCACGGTCACGTCGACCAAGTAGTTGTGGCCATGGCCATGGGGACGTGCGCACTTGCCGTAGATCGCTTCGTTCTCCTCCTGACTGAGCTCCGGACGGGCCAGTCGGTGAGCGGCGGCGAAGTGGGTGCGGATGGTGAGGAAGGCGTCCATGGGATGTCCGAGATAGTCGGCCCAAAGGCCCGGTTGTTCGTAAAGGCGCATCGCCGTGATCGGCAGATGAGGGCTGAGGCGCTGCCAGATCAGCCGCACCAGGGCCTCGGTGGTGGGGAGGCACCCTTCAGGGGTGGCAACGTCAAATTCCGGCCAGGCCTCATTGAGGAAGCGGAAATCGAGCTGGCCCGTCACCTCGTTGCGGATGGCGTGCTTCACCTCCGAGAGGTTGAGCACCATGCCGTCGGCGTCCAGACCACCAGCCATGGAGACAATCAACTCGTAGTTGTGCCCATGGCCAGGAGCCAAAGCGCAGGGCCCGAAACGGGCGGCATTGTCATCGGCAGACAGTTCTGGCAGCCAATAGCGATGGCTGGCACTGAAACAGGCCCTCCGGGTGATGACACAACCACGACCTTGGCCGTGCCGTGCTTGTGACTTCGTTTCAGTCATGTGACGTTCCGGCCGCGAGGCATCCTAATGAGCTATTGCCGTTTCCGAGTCATGGCGGATTCCACCCCCACCCTCAAGCAGCGTCTTGCCGGGCGCAGCCTCTATCTGGTGGGAATGATGGGCAGCGGCAAGACGAGCACGGGCCGCCCCCTGGCCGAACGCCTGGGCTACGGCTTTGTGGATGCCGATGCCGTGATCGAAAAGGCGGCGGGCTGCAGCATCCCGGACATCTTCGATCGGGATGGCGAAGCGGGCTTCCGCAGCCTGGAAAGCCAGGTGCTCAGTGCGATCAGTCAGCGCCACTCGCTGGTGGTGGCCACCGGAGGCGGTGTGGTGACCCAGCCGGAGAACTGGGGATTGCTCCACAGCGGCATCGTGATCTGGCTCGATGTGGTGCCCGATCAGTTGCTGCAGCGGCTGAACGCCGACAGCACTGTGCGCCCGTTGCTGCAAACCGCCGATCCGGAGGCGGCTCTAAACGCGCTGTTGAACGAGCGTCGTCCCCTCTATGCCGAGGCCGATCTGACGGTGGTGATCAACGACGAAACCCCAGAGGCCGTGGCCGACGGAATCCTGCAACTGGTGCCAAGCCTGCTGAAGGATCCGACCCAACGCCGAACCGACTGAATCTCAAGCGGTGGGCGGCTCCAACCGCACCGCAAACCACTGCAAGGTCACCCCGGGGCTGATCTCCAGATCACAGGCCGTATCGATCAACCGCTGCGCCGCTGCATCGACATCCGGTTGATCTGCCAGATCGGCCGGCAACTGATCGAGGCTGCGCAACCAACCGCTCAGCCATGTCAACGTGTCGGCAGCGCTGAGCAGCTGCTCCGGCTTGCCGGGCTCCAGCACCACATAGTCATCAAGGGCACGGATCAGGGGATCAGACATGGAACGGCGGTTGTGGATGCTGCTGATCAGCCTCACCATCCTGCTCAGTGGCGGCCCCGCCTGGGCCCAGACAGGTCTTGAGCAGCGGTTGAACAGTTGGCCCGACTGGAGCCTGCCGGCACCGTTGCCGCGGCCCTCAAATCCGGACGACCTGATTTACCCCGACTGGTTTGCCGGGCTTTGGCAGGTGGAGAGCATTGATCTCGATGCCCCAGACGATCCACCGCTGCTGCATCAAGCACGGTTTCAAGCCGACCGGCGCGGTCGACTTGTCGGCGATCGCAGCTTCAACGCCACAGCCATCGGTCGTGCCCTGCTTGGCGAGCAACTGCTGAAGGTGGAAGAAGACCCCGACTCCGCCAACCGCCAGATTGCCCGACTCAAGGGAGATCTCTATCTCGAGACCACGGTGACGGGCCGCCGCCAGGAGAGCCCGAGCACCGACACCTTCCTGGCCGATGAATTGGTGCTGCAGATCCTGCATGCGCCCGGACCGCCGCGGCTGAGCCGGATCGAAACCCTGAGCCGCTACAACCGCTGCGGCAAGGACATCTGCGCCGAGCAATGGCAAGGGCGCTACGCCTCGCCGGGCGAGAGCCTGCGGGATCAGGCCATCGCCCAGCACCACTACCGATTGCGCTTCACACCTCTTCCAGGGTCCGCTCCATCAATTTGAGTTCGATCTGGTCGCGCCACTGAAACAGGGGCTGCAGTTTGGGGTGATCGCTCAGCCCAGGCACGCCCTTGCCGGCCAGGGCCGAACCCGCAGAAGAGGGGAAGCGAAGCAGCGACAACTGAGCGGCAACGGCAATATCGGCCAGGGTCATGCTGTCGCCCACCAACCAAGGGCTGGTCTGCACGGATGTGGCCAACTGCTCCAGGCTGGCCAGCAGCTCGGTGCGCTCCTTCTGGTTGACCAGTTCAGTGATATTGCTGACCCAACCGCCAGGGATCACGCCCATCACCGAACGCACGGGGTCGGGCAGATCGTCGGGCAGCAGAGCAACCCGAAGCTCGGGGTCCAGTGCCGCGGCCTGCACCAAAGAGGAGCGACCTGCCATGGCCAGGGTGGTATCGGCCCAATCCTCCAGCAGATGCACCTGGGCAGCCTGGCGCGGATCGGTGGGAATCAGGGCAGGATCCGGCTCCCGCTGATCCAGATGCAGCGCAATGGCGCTGGAGTCGGCAATGACCTGATCCCCATCCACCAGCACGGGCACCTGCCGTTGGCCGGACAGCCGGAACACAGCCACCTGGCCGACACCGGGGGTCACCTCCACGGTGCGGAAACTCAGCCCCTTGGCCTGCAACACCATCCGCACCTTGAGACAAAACGCGGAATGGCGGAATTGATGCAGCTCCAACATGTCCAAAACAGCCATGGGCCCGGCAGAGTAGCCAGCAGATTTGCAAGCACGCCAGAACCATGCGGGAGTTTTTCCTCAACGTCTCCCGTTACCCCCGTTACTTGATCGCCTTCACCCTCGGGGTGATGAACTCCGTCGCCGAACCCCTGGCCGCACGCCGGAGCAATCCCGTCACGGCCGTGGCCTTGATCGGTGCCTTGATCAGCGGTGGAATCAGCCTCACCTTGGTGCTGCGTGCCATGGTGAATTCAGCACCGATAGCGTGATGGCACAGGGGCGTCGAGTGGAGCGGGTGGCCGCCCTGATCCGTAAAGAAATCAGCGAACTGATGATCAACGGCATCCGTGATGAACGGGTGCACCAAGGCATGGTGAGCATCACCGAAGTGGAGGTGTCCGGCGATCTGCAGCACTGCAAGATCTTCGTGAGCGTGTTTGGGGAAGCTCAGGAACGCGACCAGGTGCTCGAGGGGCTCCAGGCCGCCAGCGGCTTCCTGCGGGGAGAACTTGGGCGGCGGCTGCAGATGCGACGCGCCCCCGAAGTGGTGTTCCAGCTGGATCGGGGTCTGGAACGCGGCACCTCCGTTCTGGGACTGCTGAATCGCCTCGAAGACGAGCGGCAGCAGCGGGGCGAGATTCCACCCGGGAGTGATCAACAGCCAGGCAGTGATGAACAGCCGGCCCGCTAACAGCCTGCGGCGCCGCGTAGCGGAACTGCTGGTGGTGCGAGCCAGTGGTCATCTGAGCGACCAACAGCGTCACTACCCGCAGTGGGAGCTTCCAAACAGCGAACTGCAGCGCCTGCTGCGGGACGGTGTTGGTGGCGTGATCCTGCTAGGGGGCAGCGCTGTTGAGCTGCAACAACGCACCCAGCAACTGCAGGGCTGGAGTGAGCAGCGGTTGCTGGTCTGCGCGGACGTTGAAGAGGGCGTTGGCCAGCGCTTCGAAGGGGCCAGCTGGCTGGTGCCGCCCCTGGCCCTCGGGCGACTCCACCAGCGGGAGCCCGAGCTGGCCCTGGATTTGAGTGAGCGCTATGGCCGCTGCACCGGCGAACAGGCCCGCCGCTGTGGCCTGAACTGGGTGTTGGGGCCGGTGTGCGACGTCAACAACAACCCCGCCAACCCTGTGATCAATGTGCGGGCTTGGGGCGAAGATCCCAACACTGCCAGTGCCCTGGCGGTGGCGTTCCAGCGGGGGCTCAAGCAAGCGGGGGTGCTCGGATGCGCCAAGCACTTTCCCGGCCATGGCGACACCAGCAGCGACTCCCATCTGGACCTGCCGGTGATGCCCCACAGCCGCGAACGGCTGGAGCAGATCGAACTTCCGCCCTTTCAGGCCGCCATTGCCGCCGGCGTGGAGAGCGTGATGACGGCCCATCTGGTGCTGCCGGAATTGGATCCGCAGCAGCCCGCCACCCTCTCCAAAGCCGTGCTCACCGATTTGCTGCGGCGCCAGATGAGGTTCAACGGGCTGGTGGTAACCGATGCCCTTGTGATGGAAGCGATCAGCGCACGGCACGGCGCCGCCGAAGCAGCTGTGCTGGCCTTTGAAGCCGGGGCCGACCTGATCCTGATGCCGGCGGATGCGGATGCCGCCATCGATGGTCTCTGCGACGGTTTCAGCAGTGGAAGGCTGTGCCTCGAGCGGTTGGACGAGAGCCTGCAGCGCCGGGCCCACGCCCTGGCATCAATCCCCACCAGCACAGCTACAGGTCCGATCGTCAGCGCAGACGAGCAAGCCCTTGAGGCTGAGCTGGTGCGCCACAGCATCACGGTCGGCGAGGCAAAGGTTCTCCCACAAGCAGGAATCAACCTGGTGCGGGTGGATGCCATGGTGCCCAGCGCAGCCGCCCTCAGCGGCTGGTCCCCGGCCCTGCGCACTCCTGAAGCACAAGGATTTCGCTCAATCGTGCTTCATGGCGAAGGGCTATCGCCCTGGAGCGGCCAAGCGGACGCTCCCCTGGCGATGGACCGCCTCGGCGATGGAGCGGTGCTGCTGCAGCTGTTCCTGCGAGGCAACCCCTTCCGCGCCGGACGGGATGCCCAAGAACCCTGGGCCGCAGCGATCCAGCAACTGATCGCCCTCAACCGGCTGGTCGGAGTCGTGGTCTACGGCAGCCCTTACCTCTGGGACAGCCTGAAGCCCCTTCTGCCGAACAGTTGCCCTGCCGCCTATTCCGCCGGCCAAATGCAGGAAGCCCAACGCCAGGTGCTCACCAAACTGTTCCCCAGCGCGACGCCGACCGGCAACAGCGGTGCGTTCACCGACTGACCACCACCAACCAACCGCACTGGCCAACCGCACTTAACCTCGCGCCAACCCCAAGCCGGCCGGCCATGCTCAGCCTCTCGATGATCGTGCGCGATGAAGAGGCGCGTCTCGGGGAGTGCCTGCGCTCCGTGCAGGGCTTCGCAGACGAGATGGTGGTGGTGGACACCGGCTCCACCGATGCGACGGTGGCCATCGCCGAAGCGGCCGGAGCCCGGGTTGAGCAGATTCCCTGGCCGGGTGACTTCGCCCCAGCCCGCAACCAGGCCCTGGAGTTTCTCAAGGGCGACTGGGTGCTGGTGCTGGACGCCGATGAACAACTGCGCCCCGAGGCCATCCCAGCCCTGAAGGCGTTGATGGCCCAGCCCGATGTGCTGGTGATCAACCTGCTGCGCTACGAGGTGGGGGCTGCCATGGCTCCCTATTCCAGCGTCAGTCGTCTGTTCCGCCGCCACCCCTCGATCCGGTGGAGCCGGCCCTACCACTCGAAGATCGACGACAGCGTTCGCACCCTGCTGGACGTCGAACCCCAATGGCGCATCGCCGATTGCAGTGAGCCGGCAATCCTCCATGACGGCTACCGACCGGAACTGCTGGCGGGCAGCGACAAGGCCGATCGGCTGCGGCAGGCCATGGAAGCTGATCTGCAGGAGCGTCCCGGTGATCCCTACGCCAGCGCCAAGCTCGGGGGGCTGTTGATCAGTGAGGGCAAGAACGAAGACGCCATTCCCTTGCTGGAAAACGGCCTGAAGCAGTGCGGTTCAGCCGGTGCCGAACGATATGAACTGCTGCTGCACCTGGGATTGGCCCTGACCCCCAGTGATCCCGACAAGGCGGTGAACTGCTACCGACAAGCCCTGGAGATTCCCCTAGGCACTCGGGTGAGTCTTGGAGCCCGCCTCAACCTGGCGGCTCGACTGATGGACCAGGGCAACCTGGAGGAAGCGATCAGCCTCACCCAAACCGCCGCCCAGCGGGCACCGGAAGTGGCCCTCGCCTGGTACAACCTGGGGCTGATGCAACGGAGGCGCGGCGACCTCGCCGCGGCCCTGGAGGCGTACGGGCGCGCCCTCAGCCTGGATCCCAACAACGCTGAGTGTCATCAAAACAATGCCGTGGCCCAGTTGTTGGGCGGCAACATCGACGCCGCTCGCGGCAGCTTCATCCGCGCCATCAACCTGCTTCAGGCTCAGGGAAACGCTGACGCTGCTAAGCAGCTGCGCGAAAGGGTGGAGGGGGTGGTGAAACTGGACGGGGAGGCTGTCGCTTGAGCCAGCCCTTGCAAAGCCGAACGGTGGTCGTCACCCGCGCGGCCGACCAGCAGGGAGCCGCGCGCCAGCTGCTGGAGCAGCGGGGGGCGACGGTGCTGGATCTCCCTGCCCTTGTGATCGGACCACCCGACCACTGGGGTCCTCTGGATGACGCCCTCGAGGACTTGGAGAGCTTTCACTGGCTGGTGTTCTCCAGTTCCAATGGCGTGCAGGCCGTGGAACAGCGGCTGCAACGCCTTGGCCGTTGCCTGGCCAGACGCCCCGCCAGTCTCAAGATTGCCGCGGTGGGCCGCAAAACGGCGCAGGTGCTGGACGACCTTGGGGCGGCCGCTGATTTCGTGCCTCCAAGCTTCGTGGCCGACAGCATGATCGATCACTTCCCGGTGTCGGGCTGGGGTCTCAAGATGCTCCTTCCACGGGTGCAGAGCGGTGGTCGCACTCTGCTGGCGGACGCCTTCGGTGAAGCCGGGGTGCGGGTGGTGGAAGTGGCGGCCTATGAGTCCGGCTGCCCCGCCACGATGCCGGAGCCAACAGCGACCGCCCTGGAGGAAGGTGACGTTGATGCCATCGCCTTCAGCAGCGGCAAGACAGCGGAGCACACCGCGCAGCTGCTGGAACAGCGCTTCGGCCCAGGCTGGGCTGAACGGTTGGAGGGGGTGAAGCTGGTTTCAATCGGCCCTCAGACCAGCCGCAGCTGCCGCCAATGCTTCGGCCGGGTGGATGCTGAGGCCGACCCCCACGATCTCGAAGGGTTAGCCGAAGCCTGCGCTCAGGCGATGCAGAAGGGATCCTGAGGCTCATCGTTCAGCGCGAAGCGAATGCAACCGCCCGCCACATCGATGCTGAGCACCGACCATCCAGTCGGCAGCAACAGCGGAGCATCAGCGCCGCAGCGGCCATCTGCGCCCACACAGATCACACCACTGCCGTTAGGGGTGGTCACGATGGCTCGTTTCTGATCTCCCACCAACAAAACGCCAGTCAGGGCAAGGCCAGTCGTGGGGTCCTGAGCATCCGCAGCCTCCACACCAACAAGAGGAGCCAAGGGATCCGCCCGGCCGCCGGGGGCAGCCTGCTGCACCTCCTCAGCCGAAGGCAGAGGGGTCAGGCCTATCGGTGGGGGCCTGAACCGCTGAGGTTTCCGGAAGCGGCTCAGGTTTCACTGGAACCGATGGCAGCGCCGTGGCCGTTGGCGTTTCGCCACCACAGCCCCCCACGACCACCAACACGGCAACGGGGGCAAGGCAATGCTTAGCCGCCTGCTTCCACCAGGTCACGGAAACGGTCAAGATTCGCCTGAAGCTCCTTGGTCACGATGCCCCCCAGGATGCTGGGTTCCATGAGCGGTGCCAAGACCCGCGGCAATTCGTAGGTCACGCTCAACTTGACCACAGTGCGGTCGTCGGCTTCGGGATAAAAGCGAACGGCACCCTTGGTGGGCAGACCACCCACTGATTCCCAGTGCAGTTGCTGGGCTTCAACCCGCTGAGTGATCCGGGCCTTCCAGCTGAAGCGAAAGCCCTGTGCCGCCAAAGTCCAATCGGTGAGATCAGGGTCGTCGAGTGGTTTGACCGACTCAATCCAGCGCATCCAACGGGGCATCGCTTCGAGGTCACTCCAGACCTCCCAGACCTTGGCGGCAGGGGCCTGCACCTCGGAGGTGACCGTGTGTTCGAGCCAGCGTCCCATCAGGCCACCGCCGCGTTGGTGGCCAGCTTCACCGGCTGGTCGAGGATGGCCGCCGCCGCCAGATGACCGCTCATCGTGGCCCCCTCCATCGAATCGATGTAGTCCTGGCGGGTGTAGCTGCCGGCCAGGAAGAAATTACGGATCGGCGTGCGCTGCTCCGGGCGGTAGGGCTCCATGCCAGGGGCTTCGCGGTACAACGACTGCGCCAGTTTCACAACGTTGCTCCAGGTGAGCTTGAGATTGCGGGCCGAGGGGAACAGCTCGCGCACTTGACGGTCGGTGTGGGCCACGATCTCATCCACCGACTTGGGAATCCAGGGATCACCAGGGGTGAGCACGCATTGGAGCAGAGAGCCCTCTCCCTCCTTGCGGTAATCCTCCGGACTGGCCAGGGCCAGATCGGCAAAACAGCTGAAATCGGCATCAGCCGTGTACAGCAGGTTGTTGAGACCCGTGGGTGTCGCCACATCCCGGCGCTGGGCTTCCTGGGCATCTCCCAGCTCTGTCACCCAGCCGTCGTAGCGGAGCTGAACGGTGGCCACGGGTACGGCCTCCAGCTGATGAATCGCCTTGAACTGGGGGTACCGGTTCCAGGCTTCGGGCAGCAGCTTCTGAATCCCGGGCACGTCACAGGCGGCCAGGTAGGCGTCAGCCTCAACACGAATGTCTCCTTCGGGCGTTCCCAGCTGCAGGCCAGTGATCTCAGGGGATTCACCCTCGCTGTAGTCCACCTGCTTCACCCGATGACGCAGATGCAACTTGCCTCCACGCTGCTGGATGTAGTCGAGGATCGGACCCGTGAGCCAGCGATGGGGTGATCCCTTCAGCAGATTGAGCTTGGAGGCTTCCGTCTTGGCCGCAAACATCATGAAGATGGTGAGCATGCAGCGGGCGGAGATGGCCTCGCAGTCGATGAAGCCCAGGGCATAGGCAATGGGATTCCACATCCGCCGGATGCTTTCGGGGCTGCCGCCATGGCCCACAAACCAGTCCTGGAAACTGACGGAGTCGAGGGCTCGGATGGTGCGCATCGCCCCCTCGTAATCCACCAGACCCCGCACGATCGGACTCGTGCCCAGGGCCAGGGCATTGCGCAGCTTGTCGATCCAGCTGAGCTGCGGTGTGGTGAAGAAGGCCTTGAGGCCATTGAAGGGTGCGCCGATGGGGAAGCGGAAATCCAGCTCCCGCAGGTCGCCCCCCTTGTTCACGAACAGGTGTGTGTGCTGCTTCGGCAGAAGGTTCTCGAACGCTCCCACCTTGCGCATCAGAGCGAAGAGGTTGGCGTAATTGAAGAAGAAAACGTGCAACCCCATCTCGATGTGGTTACCGCCCTCATCCACCCAGCTGCCCACCTTGCCGCCCATGAAGGGACGGGCTTCGTAGAGATTCACCTCATGGCCCGCATCCACGAGGTCCACTGCAGCGGAGAGGCCGGCGAGGCCGGAACCAACGATCGCGACCCGCACATGATCTGGTCAACTAAGGCGACTCTATGTATGAGCGTTCATAGAGTGAGAGCGCGAGCCTGCGTTGACCATGACTTCCACCCCCGATACCGCGCCGGCCCATACCGCCAAAGACGGCAAGGGCATCCTGATCACCGAACCGGCGATGCAGCAGCTGGCCAAGCTGTGTGGCGAACAGGGTGAGAACCAGGTGCTGCGCGTCGGGGTGAGGTCCGGGGGCTGCAGCGGCATGAGCTACACGATGGATTTCGTGCCCGCCTCAGACACCCTCGACGACGACGAGACCTACGAATACATGGCGGCTGATGGTCACAGCTTCCGGGTGATCTGTGATCCCAAAAGCCTGCTCTACATCTACGGAATGCAGCTGGACTTCAGCACGGCTCTGATCGGTGGTGGCTTCAACTTCACCAACCCCAACGCCAGCCAGACCTGTGGCTGCGGCAGTTCCTTCGCCGTGTGAGCGAAGCCACGTGGGAATCTGAGGGGAGATCACTGCCCTCTCCCTATTGATGGAGACTTCCCAGGACAGCCTGTTTGAGCAGGCCATGGCCCGATATCAGGCTGGCGCCGCGGCCGAAGAGGTTCTCCCTGATTTCGCCCGCATCGTTGAAGCCGCTCCTCGCCAATCGGCGGGCTGGACCTGTCTGGCCTGGCTGCAGCTGCTTTGCGACCAACCAGAGGAAGCGCTGCGGTCGGCACGTTTCGCGGTGAGACTCAACGGCCAGGACCCCCAGGCCAGGATCAACCTGAGCCTGGCGTTGCTGGAAACCCAATCCAAGGGCGTGCGTGACCACATCCAGGTGGTCCAGCAGGTGATGACCCTGGCCCCAGAGGTGTCCGGCGAACTCAAGGCCTCGATCGCCGATGGGCTTGAGCGCAAACCCGGCTGGAAGGCCCTCGAAAAAGTGAAAGCCTGGCTTGAGCTCTGACCCTAACGGACGCGCTGCCTGACAGCCACTGCCTGACAAACCCTGCATGACAGCCACCTGGACCATCACCCGTCTGCCGTCCCAGGTTCGCGTGCGGCCTCCAGCGGATCGTTCGGCTCAATTGCGGCAGGAACGCCTGGCCAGCGAAGCGCGGCGGTTGCAACTGGCCAGGCGCGCCAACGGCATACCGGATCCGAGCACCTGGATGTGGTGATGGGCAGCCCGGCGATGGCACGCATCCTGCTGCTGAGCAATGGCCACGGTGAAGACCTCTCCGGCGCCCTGCTGGCCCAGGAGCTTCAGCGGCAGGGCCACAACGTGCAGGCGCTTCCGCTGGTGGGCCTTGGCAGCGCCTACCAAAAAGCCGGCGTGCCGCTGCTGGGACGCAGCCATGAATTCAGCACCGGCGGCATCGGCTACACCAGCCTTCGCGGCCGCCTCACCGAGATCGCCCAAGGGCAAGTGCTGTATTTGCTCCGACGCCTAGTGCGTCTAATGCGGTACCGCCGTCGCTTTGATCTGATCCTGGTGGTGGGAGACGTGATCCCTGTGATCGCGGCATGGCTCAGCCAACGGCCTGTGGCGACCTACCTGGTGGCCTACTCCAGCCACTACGAAGGGACGCTGCGGCTCCCCTGGCCCTGCGCAAACCTGCTGAAAAGCCGCCGCTTCAAAGCGGTGTACAGCCGCGATCAGCGCACCGCCGAAGACCTCAGCAGACAACTGCAACGGCCGGTGACCTTCCTGGGCAATCCGTTCATGGATTCGGTGCTCACAGCGGACACCCCGCCGCCCAGCAGCACGCCACGCATCGGTCTGCTGCCCGGCAGCCGCCGACCGGAACTGGAACAGAACCTGCAGCTGTTGCTGCGGCTGATCGAGCTGCTGCCCAGCACAGTTCGCTGCAACGTCGATCTGGCCTTGGTGCCCAGCCTCGATGACGACAGCTTGCGGCGGATGAGCGAACGATGCGGTTGGCATCTGAACAACAGCGTGCTGCAGCGTGAGGAAGCCCGGGGGATCAACGTTCGCCGCGGGGCCTTCCGAGCCGTGCTGCAGCACAGTGATCTGGTGATCGGAATGGCAGGCACGGCCATCGAGCAGGCCGTTGGCCTGGCCAAACCGGTGCTGCAGCTGCCGGGCCAGGGGCCTCAATTCACAGCGGCATTCGCAGAAGCCCAACGGCGCCTACTGGGCCCCACGGTGTTCTGTGCAGACGGAGAGAGTGGCAGCCATGAGGCTTTGGAGGGAACAGCGGAGCTGGCCATGGCTCTGCTTGAACGTGCGCGACGGGATCCTGACTTGCAACAGCAATGCCAAGAGGAGGCCAAATGGCGCCTCGGGGAAGCTGGTGGAGGCCCGAGAATGGCGGCAGCCATTTGCTCACTTCTTGCATGAGTGCGCCGCCTGAACCGGCCTGGAAACGCTGGCTCGACCGCCTGCTGATGGTGAACGTGCTGCTGGTGTTTATCGGCGCAGGGGTCTTCGCCGTTGCCGTGGTGCAACAGGGCCAAGGCCATGACTGGCTGATGGACCAGGTTCAGCTGCTGTGGCAACCCCTGTTCGCCCCAGCCATCAGCCTGCTGATCATGGCCGCGCTGGTGAGCGGCATCTTCAGCTGGTGGCAGCGGCGAGTGCTGAAGCCAGATCGGGGTAGCGGAAGCTGAAGTTCAGAGCGTCAAGCCGCTCCGAGGCAACCTGCTGACCCTCCAACACCACCTTGGCGCCATCCCCGAGGAGCACTTGAAGCACTGGAGCGGGCACCGGCAACAAACTCGGACGGCCCAGGCTACGCCCCAGCTGCTTGCAGAAGGCCGTCATCGAGACGGGCTCGGGAGCCACGGCATTGATCACGCCACTCCAGCTCGCGTCCGTGAGGGATTGAAGGATCAGGGCGCAGAGGTCAGTGCGGTGGATCCAGCTCATCCACTGCCGGCCACTACCGATAGGACCGCCAAACCCTGTGCGGAACACCGGAAGCATTTTTCCGAGTGCACCGCCGTCGGCCGCTAGCACAATGCCGATCCGCAGGGTGACCTGCCGTACAGCGGAAGGCACCGCCTCAGCCGCCGCTTCCCAGCGCTCACACAAGCTCGCAAGGAAGTCGTCGCCAGGGGTGCTCGATTCAAGAAAACGCTGGTCCAGGCTGGAGCCATAGAAGCCGATGGCTGAGGCATTCACCAGCACCTTCGGTGGCGTTGCACAGGCCTCGATCGCCTTCACCAACTGAGAGGTCGTTTCCAGACGGCTGGTTTCAATCAGCTGCCGGTGGGTCGGGGTCCAACGCTTCTCGGCAATCGGTTCCCCCGCCAGGTTGACCACTGCATCGGCCTGATTCAGGGCGTCCAGCAGGCCGGCGTCGGTCCAGGTGTTGCTGCTGGCGGGGTCGAACTGCATCCAGATCAGTCGCCCATCCGCCCGTTCAGCGTCGTAACCGCGGGCCAACCGGCGGCTCACCACTGTGAGCTGGTGCCCGGCCTCAAGCAGGAGCGGCAGGAGCTCACGGCCAACAAAACCTGTGCAGCCAAACAGCAGCAGACGCATGAACGCGGGGGTGGTGCGGCTGGGAGGCTAAGGGGGTTCGTGGGCGATTGGTTTTAGCCTGGTGCCATCACCGTCCCCTGTCATGGCCGAATCCGACGCCGCTGCCCCCGCCAAGGCCAAGCCTGCTGCGCTGCGCAAAGGTGCCTTGGTCAAGGTGAACACAGCCGCATACAGCTCCAGCCTTGAGGCTGGAGCAAGCGATCCCACAGCACCCGATTACATCTTTGAAGGTCCCGGCGAGCTGCTGGTTGTGAAAGGGGACTACGGCCAGGTGCGCTGGAACCGTCCGGTGCCCGATGTATGGCTGCGAATGGATCAGCTGGAAGCTTGCTCCTGATCCAGATCCTGTTTGGAGGGAGGCTCCAGGGCCTCCTCCACGGCTCTGACAGCCGCTGGAACTGACGTGATGGCGGCGGGGATGCGCCAAACAGCACCGGAGAGGACGCCGCTGAGATCCCCCAGCGCCGCCAGCACAGGATTCGAAACGCCGGCCCCATCTGCAGCGGCGGCGGCCTGCCAGGGGTTCCACCCCGCCAGGCTGACCACACTGCGGTAGGCCGCTGGCCAGGGGTTATCGGGCAACAGCCGTTGAAGGGCCTTGAACTGCTCCGCTGCCTGCACAGGGCGGTTTTCCAGCACGGCCAGCAGCGCCAGGGTCCAACGCGGTTGCACAGCATCGGGATCCTGCGCCAAGGCCGCCAAGGCCTCAGAACGCACCGGCTCCCGATAGCTGAAATGGCCATCAAGCATGTGCTCCTGCCCCACCTCAGCGAACACCGGATCAAGCCCTACAGGCCCTGCCGCCAGGCCAGCAGCAAGCTCGGGGAAGCGCTCCGCAAAGGATGGTCCTTCCACCGGGTGCGTTGAACGGCGTCGCCAGAGGGAATAACTCCCCCCCCGGGGACGCTCAAACTGATGAACCAGTTCGAACACACCGCTGCTGCGCACCGCTTGATCCAGCCGTCGCGCCGCTTTGCGAACGGATCCCTGCTTCCCTTCCGCCAATACCACCCATTCCGTCCTTGCCAGGACAGGCTCGCGGTCCTGGCGGCTGCCCCCCAGCTGCCGGCCAACGGTCTGTCCCCCATGGCGACGACCGTAAAAGCTGACGTTGTGCTGGTTGAGATCAGAGGTGCTGGGCACCACGATCAACGTGGCGGGAGGCGTGCTGGGATCAGCACCGCCAGCGGCCTTCACCACCGCTGCCACCGGGCCACGAGGCCGGTCTTCAAAGCGATGCAGCTGATGGACCCAACTCGCTGGGACACAGGCCAGCAGCCCCACACCGAACAGGGGCCACACCAACCTCGAACGCCTGGCTTCCAACCAGTTGCCCCATTGCCACCACCCTCGGGCCAGCAGCAACACAAGAGACGGCAGTAAGGGTGTGATGTAGCGAGCATCCTTGTTCGGACTCAGGGTGGTGAACACCCAGGCCGCCACCAGATTGATCAAGAGCCAGCGCCAAGACCAACCGTGATCGGTTGAGGGCTGCTGGCGCTGCCAGCACCAGAGCAACAACCCCGACAGACCCACCACCAACAACACACTGCCCAAGTGCTCCGGCAAAACGCGGGGATACCAGAGCCAGCCAGCCACACTGAGCACGCCCGGATCCCCCTCCCGGGCCGCCGACTCGAACACAGCCCGGTTGGTGCCGCCCAGGCTGGTGATCCAGTTGTGACGCAACCAGGGGCCAATCAGCACCATCGTGAGCAGAGGCAGCAGCAGGGCCTGGCGTAACCAGGGGCCGCCCCGCCGCATCGCCAAAACTGCTGCCCACACACCCGCCGGGATAAGCACAAGCAGGGCGCTTTGCTTTACCAGCACAGCAGCGATTGCTGCCACGGTGCAGCTCCAGGCCTGACCCCACCGGCCACCGCTCTGAGGATCGCACCAGACCCCCAGACGCCACACGGCCAAACTGCAACTGGCCATCAGGGCCATCTCAAGCACGTAATCCGTGCGCAGTTCCATAAACACCGGGGTTATCGCCGCCAACAGGCAGGCGATCAAGGCCAGGCCATCCCCCTGCAACCGTCTCCCCCAGCCCGCCATCACCACCAGCAGAAGGACGTGCCAGAGGCTGAGGCTCCAGGCCGCCTGCTCCGGAGCATCTCCAGCGATCGCCATGACACTGCCGTTCACCAGCGAGGCCAGGGGCGGAATCTTCGGTGACAGATCCAGCAGCGCCGGCCAACCCTGCCACCCGCCACCGGGAAGCAAACCCAAGGCGCGGCCATGGTCCATGGCGCTGTTGAGGTAGTCAGCCTGATCCCAGGCGGGGACGCCGGTCTGGAGCGTCCACCAGAGCCGATCCACCAGGGTGGAGAACACCCAGATCAGGGCAACCGAAGCCCAGAAACGCCAACGCTGCTTCACACGATCTCCAAGCGACGCCGTTCATCCTGGAGCCGCTTGCGTCGCTGCTTGGCCTCCCGCAGCATCTCGCGACCATCGTGGAGATACCCATCCACGTATCCCATGGTGTAGCGCTCCAATTCGGCCAGAGCGTCTTCCACTTCGGAAAGGCAGTGATACAGGCTCAGTCCGAAGCCTCGGGCCGACGCCGGCGTCGGCAACGACTGGAACAGTTGCTTGACCTTGTCCATCCGGCGTCCACTCGCCTCGAGATAGCTGCAGAACCCCTCCATCAGCTCGTCGTCGTAGGGATCAGCCGACAGTGCCTTGAGTTGCTTGGGGAAGGGATTGATCACCTCACCGAGCATGCGGTCGATCGGGGCGTAAACACGCTGCAGCCACTCCACCAGGGCATCGTCAGCGGCCACAGCACGATCATGGGCTCGGCTGGCCCGCCTCAGGTCCGTCGGCGATGCCGCTCGGCCGGGCTGTGACCGCGTGCGATCGAAGGCCTTGCGGCGCTGGGCATCCCCGAGAACTTCCCAGGCCGCATTGAGAGCCAGCATCTGCTGATCGTCGCCTCCAGCATCGGGATGGTGCTGCTTCACCAGCTGGCGGTAGGCCGCCTTGATCTCAGCGTTGCTGGCGGTGTTGCTGACACCGAGCACGGCATAGGGATCGCTCACAGCTGACCATCCCTCCGGGCGGGAAGCTGCGAAGCAGCACTGAACATCGGGGTGGAGAGGTAGCGCTCGCCATAACTAGCCAGCATCACCACCAGGCGTTTGCCCGCCATGGCGGGGGCTTGGCCCACCCGCAGGGCCGCGGCCATGGCCGCGCCACTGCTGATGCCACAGAGCAGACCCTCCTCCCGAGCCAGACGCCGGCCCACCTGCATGGCCTCCTCATCGCTCACAGTGAGGATCGAATCAATCCGATCGAGTTCCAACACCGCAGGAACAAAACCAGCTCCAATCCCCTGGATGCGATGGGCCCCAGGGGGCTTTCCAGACAGCACAGCACTGGCCTCGGGCTCAACGGCAATCACCTGCAGCTGCGGCTGGCGCTGTTTCAACAGACGGGCACAACCGGTGATGGTGCCGCCGGTGCCCACCCCCGCCACAAAAGCATCGATCTGGCCCTCGGTATCGCGCCAGATCTCCTCAGCCGTGGTGCGTTCATGCACGGCTGGATTGGCGGGGTTATCGAACTGCTGCAGCAGGTAAGCATTAGGAATTTCTTCCACCAACTCCTTGGCCAGCGCGATGGCCCCATTCATGCCCTGGGCACCGTCGGTGAGCTGCAACTCCGCTCCGTAGGCCCGCAGCATCGCGCGACGCTCCGTGCTCATCGTGTCCGGCATGGTGAGAATCAGCCTGTAGCCACGGGCCGCCGCCACCATGGCCAGAGCGATGCCGGTGTTGCCGCTAGTGGGCTCCACCAGCACCGTTCGACCTGGAACAATCGTGCCGGCCTGCTCCGCGTCCAGCACCATGGCGCTGGCAATACGGTCTTTGACCGAAGCGGATGGATTGAAGCTCTCCAACTTGGCCAGGATCTCGGCCTGACAGCCGCAGGCCTGGGGCAATCGATTCAGCCGCACGAGGGGCGTGCCACCGATCAAGGCTGTGATGTCAGGAGCAATGCTCATGGCTGCAGCTTGCCCGCAGAACGACCATAAAAAAAGCCCTCCGCAGAGGGAGGGCTAGGACGTGTATGTGAGGAAGGTCGTTCTGAAGGCCCAACCGAAGTTGGGCTGAGTGATCAGAACTTGAAGACAGTCTGGAGAACGGCACCAAACTGCTCATAGCCCGACTCACCCTGCTTGGAACTGGACTCAGGCAGATAGAAGATTGCCGGAATCAAAGTGATGTTGCTGGAAACCTTGTACTTCAGAGAGGCTTCCCAAGCAAGCTCGGGAGCATCAGGGTCATCACCCTCTTGGGATTCGACATACAAGGGTGCGCCGAAACCAACAGCCAGACTGTGGGAAGAACCGGCAATTTTGTCCCACTGAAGGCCCACCATCCAAGTGCGGAGCTCTTCGACAGTGCTGCCTTCGAGGTCAGACCAGCCGTAAGAAGCACTCAGTGACGGAATAAAACCAGTCTCGGAAGGCTTCCAGAAGCCGTTGATGGCGAAGTTCTGGGAGTCGACGGTGTCACCCTCTGAACCGCAGGACTGGGACTTGAAGTAGCCGGTGCCGAATCCAGCACCACACTGGCCATAGCGATAACCCAATGCAGCGCCCCACTGCTTGGTGCCATAACCAATCTGAGCGGTAGTGTTCCCCTTGGAATCAGACGTGAACATGCCTTTGGATGAATCGGCCTGTTCTCCGTCATCAGCGACGTAGTTGAGAGCAGCAGTCAAGCGGGGCTCACCCTTGGCAACTTGCTGCTTCCAGATCACACCAACGAGACCGCCGGTCTCTTTGTTGTAGACGTTTCCGGCACCAAACTGACCACCGAACATGTTCAAGGTCTTCACCGTGTAAGCCGTGGGCTTCATCCCCAGACTTTCAGTGTTACGGGCCATAGGGCCAACGATGGCTTCAAAGCCTGAAGCGACAGGGAACTTGTAGTACAGGCGGTCAAGCTCAAGAGTGTTGCCAGACATGCCGGAAACATCCAGCTTGCGGAAACCACCTGAAAAAGCAGAGCCGTCCTTCATATTGCCGGCACGCAGGCGTGCAAACAGAAGGTCCTTACCAGTGAAGGAAGTCTTCAGACCGAGGCGGTAGTCGTAGGAGAAGCTGAATGCGTCGTCGTCAGCCTTGGCATCATCGTCCTCAGAATCAAGGGCACCCGTGACGAAGGTGGCTTTACCTTTCAGCTTGGTGGTGGTGGAGAACTGGGTTGCTTCCAGTTCACCAACGCGGGCCTCGAGGCCGTCAACGCGACCCTTGAGGATGGCCAGCTCGGTCTCGAACTCAGCCATGAGGCGACGCAGCTCGTCGGTCACTTCGGTGACGCGGTCGAGGCAAGCGTTCAGCAGGGCAGCCGCTTCGTAGCGGGTCATGGCACGGTTGCCACGGAAGGTGCCGTTGGGGTAGCCGGCGACGCAGCCGTAGGTCTCAACCAGACCAGCCAGAGCCTGATAAGCCCAGTCGGTGGGGTAGACGTCGGAGAACTGGGTGACGCTGGTGACCTGATCAGCGGAAGCCGCGTAATCAGAAACGCCGTTGATGTTCAGCTCGGCGGCATTGGCGCCGGTGGCCAGAAGGCCAAGGGCGGCAGGAGCCACCAGCAGTTGCTGGAAAAGCTTCATTTTGGGGTCTCACACCATGAGAAAAGTGCCGGCAAGACATGCCGACGCCTCGACGCTATTGGTGGGACATCACTTTTTAAGTAAGAACTAGCGAAGGAGCCTTTATGTATCGTTTAAGACCATTCCTTCGCCTGGTCACAAAAAAGTCCCCCACCGAAGTGGGGGACAGAAGTTCTGAAGAAGTTGAATCCCGAAAGGGACTCAACATTTTGATCAGAACTTGAAGGTGGTTTTCACGATGCCACCGAAGACTTCGTCATCAGCAGAGTCGTCATCGTAGATGCCGAAGATTGCGGGAGTGACAGTGATGTTGTCGCTCACAGCGAAGCTGTAGAAGGCCTCCCACATGAGGTTGCCCTCTGCATCATCCCAAGCAGGGGCTTCACCGATAGCACCACCCAAGGAGTTGCCATCAATGAGTACGTCGCTCCACTCAAGGCCAACATACCAAGAGTCGATGTCGTCAGAAACATCTTCGACATCAGCCCAGGAGTAGCCGGTGCTGATAGAAGGAACGAAGCTTGCCTCAGCAGGCTTCCAAGCAGCAGCAACGCTGTAGCCATGGCGATCAGCCGTGGTAGAAGCGGTACCGATAGCGAGACCAGCGTTCTGCTCGTAGGAATAACCGATCTGAGCCAGGAAATTGCCGTCGAAGACTTCGCCTTCGTAGAACAACTGCCAGGAAGAAGTGGTAGTGCCGGCGTCGGTGCCAATTCCCTTAGAGGAATCGTCGCCATCAACAGCAACGTAGTTACCGCTCAACTTGAAGCCGCTACCGAGGGTGTAAACGGCACCAATGCCTGAACCGGTGTAGGCCAGGTTGTTGGTGGTAGGAGCTCCGCCGTAGGTGAAGAAGTCCAGCAGCAGGTCGGAGGGGTAGTACGTGGCATAGCCGGCGTACATGGAGGCATCGTCAGTACGGACGATGGGACCTGCAGTGACGCTCAGCCAGTCACCAACTGGGAAGGTGTAGAACAAGCGACCGATTTTCACGCTGTTACCGCTGCTCATGGCGGTTTCAACGAAGGTCAGGCCAGTGCCGAAGATGGAATCGTCGAAGTTGCCAGACCGCAGAACGGTGGTCAGCTGATCCTTACCAGTGAAGGAGGTAGCCAGCTTGAGGCGGAGGTCGTAGTTGAGGGTAGTGGCTTCAGAACCATCGATGCCGTCAACAGCACCAGCCACCCAAGCGGTGTAACCCTTGAGTTTGGTGGTGGTGGAGAACTGGGTTGCTTCCAGTTCACCAACGCGGGCCTCGAGGCCGTCAACGCGACCCTTGAGGATGGCCAGCTCGGTCTCGAACTCAGCCATGAGGCGACGCAGCTCGTCGGTCACTTCGGTGACGCGGTCGAGGCAAGCGTTCAGCAGGGCAGCCGCTTCGTAGCGGGTCATGGCACGGTTGCCACGGAAGGTGCCGTTGGGGTAGCCGGCGACGCAGCCGTAGGTCTCAACCAGACCAGCCAGAGCCTGATAAGCCCAGTCGGTGGGGTAGACGTCGGAGAACTGGGTGACGCTGGTGACCTGATCAGCGGAAGCCGCGTAATCAGAAACGCCGTTGATGTTCAGCTCGGCGGCATTGGCGCCGGTGGCCAGAAGGCCAAGGGCGGCAGGAGCCACCAGCAGTTGCTGGAAAAGCTTCATTTGATTCCTCACACAGGAAATAGGCGCTAGTGCGCCATCCCAGATTGTGAGGCGCGACCATTCGTTAATAAATGCAGCTTGTGCCGGTCCCTACATCGACATGTATCAGTCGATACTGTCTTGAGCCGGCAAGTCATCCCGCTCAATAAACGATGCCCCCGCCCGGACATCCGGACGGGGGCTCTCGCCGGGTCCGCTTTTGCCGCGGAACCGGATGATCAGTCAGAAGGCGCCGTTCAGCCGGCGTTCTCCGCGATCAGCAGACCCTGGGTCAAACAACTGGAAATCATGGACACCTCCTCCTGAAGGATTGTGAATGCCGGCAACGCATTCGGAGTTGTGCCCACTCCCCGAAGGAAGCCTTCACCTCTCCACGCCACTGCATCCTGAACACCCGGACCATACTCAGTTTTTGATGTCATGAGGGGCCCCATGCGCTCCGGCTCAGCTCCAGACGCAGCACCTTGGATCGCATTGGCTTGGCTCGGCCTGGCTGCTGCCGTGCTGGCCCTGATCGGCCTCGGAGATCTCCCTATGCGGGACTTCGATGAAGCGACCGTGGCCCGGGTGGCCCTCGAACTTCGCCACGGACTCGGGGAAGCACCATTACTGCCCACCCTCTGGGACAAGCCTTACCTCAACAAGGCACCTGGTCTGCACAGCCTGATCGGCCTGCTGATCAGAACAACAACCCAACCCGACCAGCTCCCCTCAGAGTGGACGATCCGTCTGGCACCCGCCTTGCTGTCGTGCCTGGTGGTGCCCCTTGGGGGCTGGCTGCAATGGACGCTGCGGCCGGGAGATCGCTCCAGCACCCTCTCCACCAGTGTGATTCTGCTGACGCTATTGCCGGTGGCCCGGCACGGACGTCTGGCGATGCTGGATGGCACCCAGCTGTCGGCCATGGCTCTGCTCTGGCTGGCCCTGCTGAAGCTCAACGGCAGCCGAACCAGCGCAATCTGGGGTGCCGTCGCCGGCTTGATGGCCAGCGCCATGCTGCTGCTCAAAGCCCCGCTGCTGGTGCCCGCGGCGGTAGCAGCCGGTTTGGCACTGGCCTGGGGCCAGGAATGGAGAACCTGGAACAACCTTGCAGCAGCCCTCGGCGGAATGCTGCTGGGCCTAGCACCCGGGATCGGCTGGCATCTCTGGCATGCCCACATCCGAGGCAGCGAAGCGCTCTGGCTCTGGGGCGGTGATGGCGCTGGGCGGGTTCTTCTGGATGCCGGCGAAGGCAGTGATCTGGGCTGGCGGGTCCCGGTGATCGAAGTGTTGGAGGGGGGCTGGCCCTGGCTGCCGCTACTGCCCTTCGCCCTGGTCTGGGCCTGGCGCTGGCGTCAGAGCCGTTGGGGCCGTTGGTCGCTGGCCTGCCTGCTCACTTTGGCCGGAGCCATTCTTCCGCTGCGCACCCAGCTCCCCTGGTACAGCCATCCGCTCTGGCTGCCCATCGCTCTCCTCTGTGCTCCGCTGCTGGTCTGGCTGGTGGAGTGGCCATTTTCTTCCAAGAGTGCACCCGAGAGCCCAAATCCCCCCTGCCGCTGGCTGCTGTTACGGCTTCCAATGTTCTGGTGCGGACTCGGGCTGCTGCTCCTGCTGCTTTGGCTGAGCAGCTTCAGCAGCATCGGTAGCAGCCTTGGGCCCTACCGCGGCCTGGCGGGCCTGCTAGGCCTCGGCTGGTGTGGCGGCGGATGGTGGCTGCGCTCTGGCGCACCACAGCGACGACGCCTTGGGGTGATCAGCCTCAGCTGCGGCAATGTGGCAGCACTGGCCCTGCTGTTTCACTCCCCCCTGTGGTTGTGGGAGCTCAACGAAGCCTGGCCCGTGCAACCGGTGGCAGCACTGGCCCGTGCCAACCCTGGAGACGAGATCAGGCTGAAGGGCTACGACGAACGCCCCAGCCTGAACTGGTATGCCGAACAACGCATTCAGCGCTTCAAAGGTGGCCCAGGCCGCCGTCTCAGCGACAAGCCGCAGAAGGACTGCATCACCGAAGGCCAGGCGGGGCGATGGACCCTGGCCAACTGTCGGTAACCTGAGACTTACTGGAGCGCACTGTGTCGTCCACCGCGGAACGTGAAGGAACGACAAGCCACAGCGGCCTGTCCGTCGTGCTGCCCACATTCAATGAAGGTGGTTCCATCCGCCAGGTGATCGAAGCCCTGCTTCACTAGGAGATGGATCATCCGCTCGAAATCCTGATCGTCGATGACGATTCCCGCGATGGCACCCCAGATCTGGTTCGCGCCCTGGCCCGCCAGGACCCAAGAATCCGGATCATCCAACGCGTTGGACGCTCCGGACTGGCCAGCGCCATCAAGGAAGGCCTGATCGCAGCCCTCTATCCCATCGCCGTGGTGATGGACAGCGATGGACAGCACGAACCGACCTCCGTGGGCGAGGCCTTGCAGCTCCTGGATCGAGAGGGACTGGACCTTGTGGCGGGCAGTCGTTTCCTCGACCACTCAGAAATCCGGGGACTCAGTGATCGACGCACCGATGGCTCCACCCTCGCCAACCGTCTGGCCCGTTGGAGCCTGCCCAAGTCCTACCGGCACCTGAGCGATTGCATGAGCGGCTTCATGGTGCTTCGCCTCGAGCGCTGCCTGCCGCTGGTGCGTCAAGTGGACGTCAACGGCTTCAAATTCTTCTACGAACTCCTGGCCATCAGTCGCGGCCAGCTGAAGGTGGGAGAAATTCCGCTGCGTTTTCAGCCAAGGCTGCATGGCAGCTCCAAGCTCGATCTCGCCGTCCTCTGGGACTTCGTCGTGTCCCTGATTCACACCGCAACCCTGCGGCTGCTGCCGCGGCGGGCCATCAGCTTCGGGCTTGTGGGCGCCTCAGGCGTGGTGGTGCAGCTGCTATCCACAGCACTGCTGATGGGCCTGTTCAACCTGGCGTTTCAGCAGGCGCTTCCTGTGGCGGTGATTACCGCCGCAAGCTCGAACTATCTGGTGAACAATGCCCTCACCTTTCGTGACCGACGCCAGAGCGGACGGCAATTGCTCCGGGGCCTGCTCAAATTCCTCCTAGTGGCATCCCTGCCGGCGCTGGCCAACGTCGGCCTTGCGACCAGTTTTTACACCCTGATTCAGGCCCATGCGCTCTGGGCCCAACTGGCGGGCATTGTTGTCGTCTACGTCTGGAACTATGCGGCCTCATCCCGATTTGTCTGGAACAGCCCCTAAGCCGACCTGGCTGCCCATCGGCCTGGGAAGCCTGCTGCGGCTTGTGCAGATCTGGATGCCCGTGGTCGGGGTTCACAGCTGGCGGCAAGCCGACACCGCAGCCATGGCGAGGCATTTCAGCCAGGCAGGCACACCGATCTGGCTGCCTCAGATCGATTGGGGAGGTGCAAGTGCTGGCTTCGTGGAATCGGAATTTCCCCTCTATCCCTTTCTGGTGAGCCGCCTGTACAACCTGATGGGCATGCAGGAATGGCTGGGCCGCGGGCTCTCGGTGCTCTGCAGCGCAATGACCATCTGGCTGGTGATGCGCCTGGGCCGGCGTTGGTTCAACCCCGAAGCCGGTTGGTGGGCGGGCCTGGCCTTTGCCATCTCACCCCTGGGGGTGTACTACGGCCGCGCCTTTCAGGCCGAAGCCCTCTTGCTGCTCTGTGCCGCAGGAGCCCTCGAGAGCCTGAGCCTGTGGCGTGAGCGACGGTTGCTCTGGGCCCTGGCCCTGAGCTGGCTGTGCTTCACAACGGCGGGCCTGATCAAGGTGATTCCACTGCTGTGGCTAGGGCTGCCCCTGCTGATGGTGCAGCTCACCCCATCGCCCCAAGCAGAAGTTGAATCTCCTCAACAGATCCTGCAACGGATCAGGCATTTGGCGCTGAATCCATGGTTCTGGGTCTACACAGCAACCGCCCTGGCCATCACGTCCGGCTGGTATTGGCACGCTTATCAATTGGGAGAAGCCAGCGGTCTGACCTTCGGCTTCTGGGGAGGGGACAGTGATCGCAGCAACATCGCGTTGGTGCTGAATCTTTCGAGCTGGATGAACCTTGCCATCCGAACCGGTGTACGCGCCTTGGCTTTGGTGGGGATTCCCTTCTTCGTGATCGGCAGCATCCGCAGCTGGCGGATTGGGGGAGGGCGCATTGCCCTGGGGGGCGTGATCGGGTTGCTGCTCTGCACCATGGCCACGATGAGATCAAGCACCGTGCATGAGTACTACCAATTCCCTTTGTTGCTGTTCAGCTCCCCATTGGTGGGACTGGGATGGCAAACCTGGCAATCCAAACAGCGAGGCTGGCTGGTTCAGGCGTTGCTCAGCATCACAGTGATGATCAGTGTGATGGTGCTGTCGTTCGATTACTGGGCTGTAGAGGTACGTCAACGCAACATCTGGATGCCACTTGCAGACACCATCCGCAGCGAACTCCCAGCTGAAGCCCGAATCGTGAGCGTCACAGGGCCCGACCCAACATTACTCAATCTGGCCCGGAGACAAGGCTGGTTGATCTCAAACAAGAAGCTCACCTCGGAACGCATCGCGAAGTTGAAGCACGCTGGAGCCAGTCACATCACAGGCAGCTTCCACTGGGAAGAGAGCTACCGACCACTGCCGAAAGAGCGGCGAACAATGCTTGAAAAGCTGACAGCTTCGAGCTCAGGTGCCTGGATAGATCCACGACAGCAGACTTTCTTGATTCCAATTGAAGGGTTGCCTAAAAATTTTTAATTCCGAGCCACAACGTTCAATCCTGCAAAGGAGAACAAGCTCAGTTCAACCACGAACAGGAGCGAGGATCGATTGCAGCTTCGGGGGATGTTCCGGCCTGCATTGAAACCCTCTTCAGGACAACAGCTCCCCGATGACAGTGCATTAGCTGATAACTATCAGACGCAACAAGCTTTGAAAGCTTGCGGCCAATCGAGCGTTGCAGATTGCGCTCGAGTTTGAACACTGGTGCCAAGGGTGTGTAGTAACCAGGGAAGGCCACCACCCAATCAACCGACTGTGGCTCTCCACCACGATCGAGATATTGCGTGGACTTCGGGAAACGGATCAACACCTCCCGTTGCGCCAGCCAGGGCAGCACAGACGTGTCGGCAGACACACTGGCCTGGTCAGGGATCAGGGCCACAGCGTCACGCAAAGCAGCGCGGCGCTCGAGCATCGCAGCGGGAGACACATGAACCCACGGCGAAAAACTATCGGGCACGAGGGCCGAAAGGCTGCGATGGGGATTCGCCACCAAGGTGAGCGTTAAGCCAAGCGCCAAGGCACCAAACCAACAGCGACGAATCCAAGGCATGGCCCAAACCGATGCATGGCGCTGCCACCAGAGGACTGAGCCCAAATAAAGACCAGGAACCAGGGCCAGCACATAGCGAAGCGTCACAGACAGTGCCGAGCGCCCTTGCGACACCAGCGCGATGAAGAGGGGAACAGCCACCAACAAAGCTGCATCGACCGACAACAACGGGATCAACAGCAGAGGAAGACTGAGGGCCAGCAGGAAACCAAGTGTTGCGCCAGGGGGAGAAACGATCGCCTGCAGAACCGACAGTGGATGCCGCAACATTGCAAGCAGTACCGAGAGGGTGCCGCCCGAAACGTCATCCACCAAATGACCAAACTTTTCCTGGAGAAAGCGATCGGACAACGATGAATCAACCGCTGGCTGGATCCATCCGGTAACCAGCAAGACCCAGAAAAATGACACCGCCATCAAGCCGACACCCTTCCAACGGGCGGCCGGCTTACGAACCAAAGCCCAAAGCCCCAAGGAGAACAACACCAGCCCGCTGTCTTCCCGAACCAGCAACAACATCACTGCCGCAAAAACGAGCTGACGGTTGCGCTGCTCCAAGAGCGCCTCCACCACGAGGAATCCCAGCAGAGGAAACCAGATCAGATCGTGAAAGTTCTCAAGGGCTGGGCCAATCACAGCACCACTGAAGTAATAAGCGGCGGTGATACGGATCGCCAGCGACTCCGGCAGACGCTTGGCAGCAATCCTCCAAAGCACCAAGCCTGCTGCCGTCAACAGCGAAACCTGCACCAATGGGAGCGCCCAGCTACCGAGCAGAAGCACCAGAGGTGCAATCAGCAGCGTGAGGAAATTGGCATGCTGGCCGAGGTGGAGGTAACTCACCGACGGCAGTTCACCGCCGACTTTTACAGCGGCGGACAGCACCGATGACAAACTGCTTTCAAAAGGACGCCCCTGAACCGTTGACCAGAGCTCTTGCAGGAAGAGGGCCTGGTCATAGGTGGCACTAAGGGTCTCAAGCCGCCAGACCTGAATGCTCAAACATGCCAAAAAAAAACCAGCCGCCAGGATCACCACCGGAGCTGGCATTGGACCTCGGGATGGGGCAGCAGATGCACTGGGATCGCTCATGCAAACCTGACGTCCAATGGATGAAGGTTAAGGATCCTCGGCAACGCAATCAGGAGCTTGAGGCTCCACAGAACCCAGCAAGACGCGCGTCCGTAGAAGCGAGAGGAGGAGCGAGGCGTAAAGCACCAACTCACCCCACTCCTGATCCCGATTGAGAATCACATGGGAGAAGGTGCGTGTGGCAATGCAAAACGCCAGTGCAGAAACGGCCATGAACAACGGCCAGCTGTAGACAGCGGGAGTGAGGGACCGGGACACGGCCGCCATCGATTCAGAACAGTTTGTTGTGAGCGCGCGCATCCAGCGAGGCGCGAGAACCACAACAGCCAAAACCCCAAGGGTCGCCAGGAAGGTGCCCAGATCCAGTCGATCCTGAAACCAACCGATGTTGTGCAGGGTCGTCTCGTTCTGCGCGTTGATCTCGTTCAACAAGGGTGGGGTCTGCCAACTAAAGATGACCTGCCCCCAGGCGAGCTCCTCCATCAAAATTAGGGCCAGGCATGTTGCGCCGAACTTGAACAGGCGCCCGGGTCGGCGCTCCTCAAGACGCGCATTCAAATCGTCGCCGATCAACCAGGCCGTCCGGGTGGCGAGCAGCAATACAAGCACTTGGCTCCACTCCACCAAGCCGCCCTCACCAAACACCAGCTGTTTGTAGGCATCACGGTCCGGCGCGCCTGTCTTCAATCCCACAACCAGCACAAGCACAAGTGCCAGCAGTCCCCATACAGCGCTGGTACGGCCTTGATGGGCTAAGGGATCAGCAACCGACAGCAACCGCAACAGCCCTTGGGAACGGGTGGCCCAAACCGCCAACGCCGTGGTCACACCAGCCAAGACACCCCAACCGAGATCAGGTTGGGAACCGCCAAAGGCAGACATCACCAGCTGCACGGCCATCGTCAACAGAGACGCAGCCGCAACCACCACGAACACAACGGCGATGGCAGTCTTGAGGGCACGACCCCGTGTGTAGATCACAGCCACCAACCCATCCCTTGCGCTAAGCGCAGGTTAAGCAAAGGTTTAGAACCGAACCCTGAGACCGGGGTTCACCCTCCGCACAAGCCAACCGTGATTCAGCAACCCAATGCAGCGGATCCAGGCCAGATCGGAATCATTCCGCTGACGCCACGATCGATCCGAAAGCTGCTGATGGCCATCACCGCAGGGCTCTTGCTGGCCCACAGCGTCGTGCAAGTGGGCATTTACGGCTTCGGGACGGAGAAGCATTGGCTGGACAGCCTCAACATGGACCGCGAACTCAACCTGCCCACCCTGTTCAGCAGCGCGCTGTTGCTGATGGCGGCCCTGTTGATGCAGCGGCTGGGGCAGAGCAGCGATCGCATCGCTGCTCAGGACTGGCGCTTGCTGTCGAAGATTTTCATCTTTCTGGCGCTCGATGAAGCCCTGCAGATCCACGAGATCCTGATCATTCCTGGGTTAAGGCACCAGGTGCACCCAGCCCTGGCATCCACCTGGGTGGTTCCCTATGCCGCCCTTGCCATGGTTCTGCTGTGGCGCTTTCGCCGCTTCCTCGGCTCAATCTCCCGAGCAACGGCATCACGGTTGCTGCGAGCAGGGGCCGTCTACATCGGCGGTGCCATCGGCATGGAGATGATCGGCAGCTTTGCCGTTCGATCAAGCCTGATCCGCCTGCATAGTCCCTGGTACGGCGCCATCACAGGCATGGAGGAAGCGCTGGAGCTGGTTGGCATCATTCTTCTCATCGATGCACTGCTGCGAGCGCTGCTCGATCAACGCAACAGCCTTGATCTCACCTTGCGTTTGAGCACGGATGCAAACGATAACTGAACAAAAAAAACCGCCCGGTTGGGCGGTTGAGGGAACAATCGGCTTTGCGATCAGAGGGCGTTACCGCGGGGCAGAACCTCTTCAGGGAAGACGAAGTTTTCGTGCGGCTGGTCAGCCGGTGCCATCCAGGCACGCAGACCTTCATTCAGAAGGATGTTCTTGGTGTAGAAGGTCTCAAATTCGGGATCTTCTGCAGCGCGGATTTCCTGTGACACGAAGTCATAGGCGCGCAGGTTGAGGGCCAGGCCGATGATGCCGATGGAGCTGGTCCACAGGCCCATCACAGGCACGAACAGCATGAAGAAGTGCAGCCAGCGCTTGTTGGAGAAGGCGATACCGAAGATCTGACTCCAGAAGCGGTTGGCGGTGACCATGGAATAGGTCTCTTCTTCCTGAGTGGGCTCGAACGCCTTGAAGGTGTTGGCCTGCTCACCGTCCTCAAACAGGGTGTTTTCCACGGTGGCGCCGTGAATGGCGCAGAGGAGTGCACCGCCGAGGATGCCGGCGACACCCATCATGTGGAAGGGGTTCAGGGTCCAGTTGTGGAAGCCCTGGAGGAAGAGAAGGAAGCGGAAGATCGCAGCCACACCGAAGGATGGCGCGAAGAACCAGCTGCTCTGGCCGAGGGGGTACATCAGGAAGACGCTGACGAACACCGCAATCGGACCGGAGAAGGCGATGGCGTTGTAGGGGCGGATGCCGACCAGACGAGCGATCTCGAACTGACGGAGCATGAAACCGATCAGTGCGAAGGCGCCGTGCAGGGCCACGAAGGCCCAGAGGCCGCCGAGCTGACACCAGCGAACGAAGTCGCCCTGGGCTTCAGGGCCCCAGAGCAGCAGCAGGCTGTGACCCATCGCATCAGCGGGGGTGGACACAGCAGCGGTCAGGA
Source organism: Synechococcus sp. M16.1 (assembly GCF_014279895.1). Lineage (NCBI taxonomy): Bacteria > Bacillati > Cyanobacteriota > Cyanophyceae > Synechococcales > Synechococcaceae > Synechococcus > Synechococcus sp. M16.1. Next base: position 1,863,934 of record NZ_CP047954.1, read on the forward strand.
AGTTGCAACCTTCCAGGTACGAGGAGGCAATGCCGTGGGTGTACCAGGAGGTAACAAAGGTGGTGCCTGTCAGCCAGCCACCGATGGCCAGGTAGGCCGTTGGGAGAAGAAGGATGCCGGACCAGCCGACAAAAACGAAGCGGTCGCGCTTGAGCCAGTCATCGAGGACGTCAAACCATCCCCGCTGTGGCGCGCGTCCTACAGCGATCGTCATGAGAGGTGCTTCATGATCCGTTACACGGCCGAGCCTAGGGGGTGATCACCGAAATGGGGCGGCTCCCCGCACCCTTTTCGAGGGGATGAGTAGAAATGCGCATTTTTGGACCGACGGGATGCCGGTCCCTCCGCGAAGATGACGCATCGCTTCTTTCCAACGCTGTGTACGTCATCGAACTGGCCCTGCGCATGAGTCCTGTCCCGGTGTCTGTTCAGCGCAAGGAGCATGCAGATGCCGATGCGCTGTATCAGCAGATTCGCCAGGCCCTCGAGAACGGCCAACCGCGGCTGCTGGAGCTCACCTGCGAGAAAGTGGAAGGCAAGAAAGTAACGCTGCTGGTCAGTGAGGTTCTCGCCGTTCAGCTTTATGAGAAAGCTGCGGCAGCGGGTGGCAGCAAGCGTCCCGGCTTTTCCTTTGATTCCTGACACCTCAACCGCCGAACTGAGCGTTGAGGCCGTCAGCCACCGCTGGCCGAACGGCCAGCAGGCCCTCAACCGTTGCAGCCTGGTCATTCCTGGCCCAGGCCTGTGGATGCTGGTGGGCAGCAACGGCAGCGGCAAAAGCACCCTGTTCCGCCTGATTTCAGGACTGCTCGAACCCCAGAGCGGACGCATCGCCTGCCGCAGCAAAACGGCCCTGGTGTTTCAAAACCCAGACCATCAGCTGCTGCTCCCCAGTTGCGGCAGCGATCTGATGCTGGGCATGGACCCTGAAGGGCCCCAGCAGCACCGCCTAAGCACCGTGCACGGCCTGCTGAGCCAGCTTGGCCTCGCCCAACTGGAGAAGCGGCCGATTCACAGCCTCAGCGGCGGCCAGAAACAACGCCTGGCCATTGCCGGAGCCCTGGCCAGTGACGCCGGGCTCCTGCTGCTCGATGAACCGACCGCCCTGCTCGATCCCAGCAGCCAAGCAACCGTGCTGACCACGGTGCAACGGCTTTGCAACGACCCCGTGAAGCCGATCACGGCGCTGTGGATCACCCACAGGCTTGGGGAATTGGCCTTCGCCGATGGTGCCGCTCGCATGCAAGACGGTCGGATTGGACCATGGACCCGAGGGCCAGAACTGCAACGGCGCTTGCAGGGGGGCATATTCGAGGGGTAAGTTCTTCGGGTCTCATTCCTCGGTAGCTCAGCGGTAGAGCGGTCGACTGTTAATCGATTGGTCGCAGGTTCGAATCCCGCCCGGGGAGCTTTAAAGCCACAGCTCACGCTGTGGCTTTTTTATTGACGAACAGAGGAATTTCGTGACGGGTGATTGCTCGAAGCGGAAGACTTCCTAAACAGCCACCGGCGAAAGACAAGCAAAAAAACCTCCAAATCGCTGATCCTGCAAGCAATCTGCGACAACTAAGCCCCTAAGGGTCTCTTTGCTGAAAATCTGCAGACAGTTGAAAAGCTTGAGAGAATCCGTTCAGCGTTAATCCCGACAGACAAGCGCTCGTTATTTCGCCAGCCGAATTGCCGCCGAACCCATGAAGCCCTGCATCCTGCTAATCGAAGATGACCAGGACATGCGCGACCTGGTGAGTGGCCATTTGGAGCACAGCGGCTTCGATGTGCAGCGCGCCGACGATGGGATCAAAGGTCAGGCCCTCGCATTGCAGTACACCCCGGATCTGATCCTGCTGGATCTGATGCTGCCCAAAGTGGATGGCCTCACCCTGTGTCAGCGCCTACGGCGCGACGACCGCACCGCTGGGATTCCGATCCTGATGCTCACGGCTCTCGGCGGCACCAAAGACAAGGTGAGCGGTTTCAATTCCGGAGCCGACGATTACCTGACCAAACCCTTCGACCTGGAGGAACTTCAGGTGAGGGTCAAAGCCCTGCTGCGTCGCAGTGACCGAGCTCCTGTTGGAACCAGCAACCAAAACGAGATCCTCAGCTACGGGCCTCTCACCCTGGTGCCCGAGCGCTTTGAAGCGATCTGGTTTGATCAACCCGTGCGGCTCACGCACCTGGAGTTCAAACTGCTCCATTGCCTGCTGCAGCGTCACGGGCAGACCGTGGCCCCCTCGTTGATCCTCAAGGAAGTGTGGGGCTACGAGCCCGATGACGACATCGAGACCATTCGCGTGCACGTCAGACACCTCCGCACCAAGCTGGAACCCGATCCCCGCAAGCCACGCTTCATCAAGACGGTGTACGGAGCGGGCTATTGCCTGGAACTGCCCACCAGCGCCCAGATGGATGGCCTTGAGGACGTGGTGGCCATGGCCAGGGAAGAGCGCAAACAGCAAGGCGATCGAGCCACGGCCTGATCGCCTTCGTGCACCTAGGAGACGGATGGCGTGAGGTCCAGCAGCGCCACCTCCCAGGCCAATCGCGGCTGAACGAACGAAAGCAGCTGGCCGCGCAGCGTGTCCAAGCGCTTGAGACTTGAGGCGGAACTGCCGGAGCGCCAAAGCCGGTGCTGCCACCAGCCAATCAACCAGAGCTGCTGCTCGCCATCGAGGGCTTCGCAGAGATCGCGTGCCAATGCCAGCGCCTCCATGGGAGTAGCGGGAAACGAATCGAGGCGCTGAACCAACGCCTCGGGCAGACCAGCCAGGCTGCGGCGATGGTCGATCAGAGCGCCTGGAGACCCGGCAGCCAGGGCCAGAAGTTCCGGGGCATCCTGAGCTGAGGCGCCGGTGCGCTCGAGCACCTGGGCCATGGCCTCGGGGTTGAGCCGAAGGAAGCGGATCAACTGACAGCGGGAGCGAATTGTGCTGAGCAACCGCTCGGGGGCTGAGGTCAACAGAATCAGCACCCCATGGCCGGGTTCCTCCAGCGTTTTCAACAGGGCATTGGCCGCAGCTTCCGCCATCGCCTCAGCAGCCTCAATCACAACCATGCCGCGCTTCGCCTCCACTGGCTGCCGGGCCAGACAGCGTCCGATGTCGCGGATCTGCTCCAAGCGCAACTGGGGCGGAGTGCGGCGGCTGAGCCCCGCCTCCTCGGCTTCGGCGCGGGTCAGCAAACGGCCCTGATGCTGATAGGTGGGCTCCACCCAGAGCAGGTCGGGGTGATTGCGTTCCAGCAGGCGTCGGCGTTCCCGGGCCGAGGGCTGACCATCGGCCAGCAGTCCCTCCAGAAAACGCACCGCCGCCAACTGGCGTCCCACCCCTTCAGGGCCGGCAAAGAGATAGGCCGGGGCAACACGGCCCTGGGCCAGGGCCGCCGAAAGCAGATCAACAGCGAGGGGCTGGCCGATCAGATCCCCAAACAGAGCGCTCAAGCCAGATGCTCCTGAAGCTGACGTTCCAGAGCAGCACGAACGGCGCTGGCTGACTGATCTGCAGCGACGGCGCACCAGGAGCGCTGCTGGGCCAACTCGACAAAACCCTGTGCAACCCGCTCCAGGAATGCAGCTCCCTCGGCTTCGATGCGGTCCTCTTTGTCCCCGAGACGGCGCCGCAGGCTCTCTTGAACGGAAAGGCGCAGCCAAAGGGTGAGATCGGGCTGCAGCCCCGTGGTGGCGATCTGTTCGAGCCGCTGAATCAAGTCCTGATCCAACCCACGGCCATAGCCTTGATAGGCAAGGGTCGATCCCGAGAAACGATCGCTGATCACCCAATCACCACGCTCCAGCGCAGGACGGATCAGCGTTTCAACATGCTGAGCCCGGTCGGCGGCATACAGCAACAGTTCAGCGGTGGGAGCTGGTGCCTCCTGATCTGCCGTGTGCAGCAGGAGTTCCCGAATCGAGCGCCCCAGGGGAGTGCCTCCCGGCTCACGGGTGCAGAGCACAGCAGCGCCCTTCGGCATCAGACCGCTGTTGGGCAACCACTCGACCAGATGCTGGATCTGCGTGGTCTTGCCGCAGCCATCGATGCCCTCCAGAACAATGAAGCGACCGTTCATGGCAAGCGAAGAGCCAGGGCGTTGAGCACCACCGTGATCGAACTCAGGGCCATCAACAGCGCCGCCAACGGGGGCGACAGCAGCACCCCATGGCTGGGGAGCAGGGCACCGGCGGCCACCGGGAGAACGATGAGGTTGTAACCAAAGGCCCAGAACAGGTTCTGCCGCACCTTCACCAGGGTGCGGCGCGCCAGGCTGAGGGCTTCGGGCAGATTGTCGAGCCGATCGCCGAGCAACACCAGACCAGCGGAGTCTTGAGCGATCTGGGTTCCAGTGCCAATGGCAATCCCAAGATCAGCCGCGGCCAGGGCCGGCGCATCGTTGATGCCGTCGCCCACCATGGCCACCCGCTCCGCCTGCCGCAGCTGCTCGAGGCGCTGCAACTTCTGCTCCGGCAGCATCTCCCAGCCCAGATCCTTGGCGGCAAAGCCCAGCTGCTGACCAAGGCGCTGCACAGCCGCCTGCCGATCACCACTGAACACCGAGAGCGCCAGACCGTGCGAGCGCAGGCGTTGCAACGCCGGGGCAACATCCGGGCGCAGCTGATCCTCGATCTGCACCAGGCCCACCAGGACAGCTCCCACAGCCACAGCCACCACCGAGCCTTCAGCGGTAGAGAGCCAGTCCTGGGCGGTGGAAGCGATCGCAACACCCTGCTCCTCCAACCAGTCGGGCTTGCCAACACGCACCCGAGCCGATGCACCGTCCACGTGGCCCGCCAGGCCCAGGCCGGAGACGGTGCGAACGTCTTCGCAATCCAGTAGCGCGAGCTCACGGCGCTGGGCCTCCTGCAGCAGGGCGTAGGCCAAGGGATGGCGGCTGCTTTGCTCCAGGCTGGCCGCGAGCTGCAACAAATGATCCGGGTCATTCCCGTACACATCGGTCACGAGGGGACGACCCAAGGTGAGGGTGCCGGTCTTGTCGAAGACCACATGGTCCAAACCGGCGGCTGTTTCGATCACATCACCACCGCGGAACAGCCAGCCGCGCCGTGCTGCCAAGCCGGTGGCCACCGTGATCACAGTGGGGGTCGCCAGACCCAGGGCACAGGGACAGGCGACCACCAGCACGGCGATTGACAGTTGCAGGGCCAGACCCATCGGGGTGCTGGCTCCACTGCCCAAGCCGCCGTGATGCATCCCATGGCCATGGTCCACCCCATGGGACATCGCATGGGTCATGGGCATCCCAGGGGCTGACGCCTGCAGAACCTCAGGCCAGTGTTCAGCGCCGAACAACCACCAGAACAGAAACGTGGCGAGGGCCAGGCCGATCACGCCATAGCAAAAACGGCCTGCCACACGATCGGCCAGGCCCTGGATGGGGGCCCGACGGGCCTGGGCATGCTCCACCAGACGAATGATCCGGGCCAGGGCGGTTTCGGCACCGACACGGGTGACCTTCAAAACCAGGGTTGACTCCAGATTGAGGCTGCCGGAGGACAACTCCGTGCCGGGCTCCGCCTGCAGTGGCAAGGGCTCACCGGTGAGGCTGGACACATCAATGGCCGAGGCCCCCTCAAGCACCACCCCATCCACCGGAATGCGGTCGCCGGCCAGCAACTGCACGGTTTCACCGGGCCTGAGAGCACCAACGCGCACCTCACGAATCGCCCCGTCGCTCAACAGCAGGCGCGCCGTGTCCGGCTGGAGCTCAGCCAGTTGCTGCAGGGCCTGACCGGTCCGGAAACGGGCCCGTTCCTCGAGGAAACGTCCCAGCAGGACGAATCCCAGCAACATCACCGGTTCATTGAAAAAGCAGGGCCAACCCACCTGGGGCCAAACCAAGGCCACCAGGCTGGCCACATAGGCACTGCTCACCCCCAGGCCCACGAGGGAATCCATGCTGGGGGCCCCTGCGCGAGCAGCCGCAACACCACCCACCAGGATCGGACGGCCCGGCCCCAGCAGAGCCGCCGTGGCCAACGTGGCGTGGAAAGGCAGGCTGCCGATCAGAGGCAGCGACAAATGCCCTGCCTCGCTGACATGCCCCAGCACCGACAGCAACAGCAGCACCAGGGCCACCATCAGCTGTCGCCATTGCTGCCACCAGCCCGGCAGCGCCTGCCCGGCAGCCGCCGCTCCGATCGGGGCATCCAGGGAACGCTCCTTGGCCGGAAAGCCTCTGTCTGCCAGGGCTTTCAAGACACCCTTTACATCACTCTCACCGGCAGTGAGATCGAGCCAGGCCGAGCGGCTGACCAGATTCACATCGGCGCGCTGAACACCGGGCTGATCCAGCAGGGTGGTTTCCACAGCGCGGACGCAACCGCCGCATTTCATCCCTTCCACATCCAGGACGACGGTCTGAACCGAAGGGCTCACAGGTGTTTACGCAACAGGGATCTTTACGAGCAGGCTAGGTCGGGCTCCGGTCCCGTCAGGATGGGGGTCCGTCCGCCGGAGCGCCGTGCCCCGCAGCAACCGCAACGACAACTTCATTGACAAGAGCTTCACGGTGATGGCGGACCTGATCGTCAAGCTGTTGCCGATCAATGCCCGCTCCAAGGAGGCCTACGTCTATTACCGGGATGGCCTCTCCGCCCAGAACGATGGCGACTATGCCGAAGCGCTGGAGAACTACGAGGAGGCCCTGAAGCTTGAGGAGAACTCCACCGACCGGAGCGAAACCCTCAAGAACATGGCCATCATCTACATGTCCAACGGCGAGGAGGAGCGGGCGATCGAGACCTACCGCAAGGCACTCGAGGAAAACCCGAACCAGCCCTCCTGCCTGAAGAACATGGGGCTCATTTACGAGAAGTGGGGCCGCATCGCTGAGGAAGGCGGTGAGCAGGACGCAGCGGATCGCTGGTTTGACCAGGCCGCTGACGTCTGGACCCAGGCCGTGCGCCTCAATCCCGGCGGTTATCTCGATATCGAGAACTGGCTGAAGTCCACGGGCCGCAGCAACGTGGACGTTTACTTCTGAATCAGTCCTGGTCGGGCTGCACGGCATCACCGAGCGCCAGCACTAGGGCCTCGGTGACGCTGTCGGCCTCCAGAAGAGCGAGATCCAAACCCGAAGCCAGATCGCCCAGGCCACTGCCCCGGGGGACGACGGCCCGCTGGAAGCCCAGCCGGGCCGCTTCCTGCAGCCGAAGCTCCAGCTGACCCACAGGGCGCAACTGCCCCCCCAAACCAAGCTCGCCGATCAACACCGTGCCCGCAGGCAGGGTGAGATCCCTGAAGCTGGCCACCACCGCTGCAGCGACCCCCAGATCCGCTGCCGGCTCCTCCACCTCCAGGCCACCGGCCACGGCCAGATAGCAGTCGAAGCGGGAGAGCGGCAGTCCCATGTGCTTCTCCAGCACCGCGAGGATCTGGTGCAGACGGTTGGTGCCGATCCCTGTCGCCGTGCGTCGCGGACTGGCATAGCTGGTGACGTTCACCAAGGCCTGCAGATCCACCACCAACGAGCGCGTGCCCTCACAGGCCACGATCGTGGCGACACCGGAGGCGCGGGCATCGCTGAGGAACAGCTCACTGGGGTTGCCCACCTCGGCCAGGCCACCGCTTTGCATCTCAAACAAACCCAACTCATGGGTGGCACCGAAGCGGTTCTTGACGGCCCGCAACAGGCGATGACTGGCGAAGCGGTCTCCCTCGAAGGTGAGCACCGCATCCACGAGGTGTTCCAACACCTTCGGGCCGGCCAACATGCCTTCTTTGGTGACGTGGCCCACCAACAACAACGAGATGTTCTGGCGTTTCGCCAGCCGTTGCAGGGCAGCCGCACATTCACGCACCTGACCGACGGACCCCGGCGCACTCGTGAGGTTGGCGTCATGCAATGCCTGAATGCTGTCGATGATCGCCACCGCGGGGCGCAGCGCCTCCAGCTCCTCCAGCACCAGTTCCAGATCGGTTTCGGCCAGCAACTGCAGCTCCGATGCCCCCCCGGCAAGCCGCTGCCAGCGCAGCTTCACCTGCTGCGCTGATTCCTCAGCACTCACATAGAGCACGGATGCACCGGCCGCCATGGCCGAGGCGCTCTGCAGCAGCAATGTGCTCTTGCCGATGCCCGGATCACCTCCCACCAGCACCAGCGAACCGGGAACCAGGCCACCACCCAGAACGCGGTCAAATTCCGCCGACCCTGTCGCCAGCCGCTGCAGCGGCTGATCCTCCAGCGAGGCCATGGCCGTGGAGCGTCGCGGGGCAGCGGCCTGCTCCGGATCCGGAGCACTGCGGCGGCGACGGCCATCGTCGGCGGGCTGGGATTGCTCCACCAGCGAATTCCAGCTGCCGCACTCCGGGCAACGGCCGAAAAACTGTCGGGCACGGGCTCCACAGACCTGACAGATGAAAACAGCGGTGGATTTGGGCACTGCGAACTGTGAAGAAAGTTGCCGTTGAATGAACAGACCGGGGGGCTGCCCTTTTATTTGTGGCGAGAAGTGACTAACGCCTCAGCGCCCATGACGGCCACGGCTCCCACCAAGGAAACGATCCTCGTGGTCGACGACGAGGCATCAATCCGACGGATCCTGGAAACCCGTCTATCCATGATCGGATACAACGTCGTAACCGCCTGCGACGGCACCGAAGCCCTGGAATTGTTCCCCACCTGCACGCCCGACCTGGTGGTGCTGGACGTGATGATGCCAAAGCTGGACGGCTATGGCGTCTGCCAGGAGCTGCGCAAGGAATCCGACGTTCCCATCGTGATGCTGACGGCCCTCGGCGACGTGGCTGACCGGATCACCGGGCTTGAGCTCGGCGCCGATGACTATGTGGTGAAGCCTTTCAGCCCGAAGGAGCTGGAAGCCCGCATCCGCTGCGTGCTGCGCCGGGTCGAGAAGGAGCAGGTGGCGGGCATACCCAACTCCGGCGTCATCCAGGTCAGCGACCTGCGCATCGATACCAACAAACGCCAGGTGTTCCGCGGCGATGAACGCATCCGCCTAACGGGGATGGAGTTCAGCCTGTTGGAACTGCTGGTGAGCCGTTCCGGCGAGCCGTTCAACCGCGGCGAAATCCTCAAAGAGGTGTGGGGCTACACCCCGGAGCGCCATGTGGACACCCGGGTGGTTGATGTTCATATCTCCCGTCTGCGCTCCAAATTGGAGGATGATCCTGCCAATCCCGAGTTGATCCTCACAGCTCGGGGCACCGGCTACCTGTTCCAGCGCATCGTCGATTCCGTTGCCTCCGAAGGACCCTGATCCCACCCCGGCCCCTCAGCCGCGGCATAAAACAAACCGTCCTCGGGCGATCCGTCGCCTGGTGATTTGGTATCGGCGCAATGCCGCCGTCACAACCATCGTTGATGGCGCTGCCAGCTCAGCAACGGCCGCGGGTTCGATGGCCGGCAACGTGGCCGAAACCGTTGTCTCCGGAGCAGGCACGGTGGCCAGCAGCGTGCTCCAACCGCTGGGGTTTGATCCCCTGCGCTGGCTGCAGGGGGGCACCGATGCCGATGAGATCGACGATGCAGAGCGCCTCTGGGTGGCCGTCGATGGCATGGGCGGTGACCATGCGCCGGGGCCGATCCTGGAGGGATGCCTGGACGCCATTGACCGGCTGCCGCTGAAGATCCGCTTCGTGGGGGAGATCGACCGGGTGATGGCTGCCGCCACCAGCCTTGGGCTACGCGAAGCCTTGGAAAGTGCGCGTGCGGCAGGACATCTGGACCTGGTGGCCAGTGGGCCCTCCATCGGCATGGATGACGAAGCCACGGCGGTGCGGCGCAAACGGGACGCCAGCATCAATGTGGCCATGGACCTCGTGAAGAAAGGCGAGGCCGAGGCGGTGTACTCCGCCGGCAATTCCGGGGCGGTGATGGCCTCGGCGATTTTTCGGCTGGGACGGCTGAAGGGCATCGACCGCCCCGCCATCGGCGCCCTGTTCCCCACCAAGGATCCAGGCAAGCCGGTGTTGGTGCTCGATGTGGGCGCCAACATGGACTGCAAGCCCACCTACTTGCACCAGTTCGCCCTGCTGGGGAACATCTACAGCCGGGATGTGCTGCAGGTGAAACGGCCACGCATCGGCCTGCTGAACATTGGCGAGGAGGAGTGCAAGGGGAACGATCTCTCGTTGAAGACCCACGAATTGCTGCGGGACGAATCCAGGCTCCACTTCGCCGGCAACTGCGAAGGCCGGGATGTGCTTTCGGGCGACTTCGATGTGGTGGTCTGCGATGGATTCACCGGCAATGTGCTGCTGAAGTTCTTGGAGTCCGTCGGCAGTGTTCTGCTGGGGGTGCTGCGGGCGGAGCTGCCCCGAGGGCGTCGCGGCAAGGTGGGATCAGCGTTTCTGCGCAGCAACCTGAAGCGCATCAAGAAGCGGCTCGACCATGCCGAACACGGTGGTGCCCTGCTTCTGGGCGTGAACGGCATTTCCGTGATCGGCCACGGCAGCAGCAAAGCCCTCTCGGTGGTCAGTGCCCTGCGCATTGCCCACTCCGCAGCCAGCCATGGGGTGATGGAGGATCTCGCCACGCTGCAACAGGGTTGTGATTGACTGACGCGACGTCAATCAACCTCCGTCTTGGTCGAGCCGCTCAGCACAACCAGGGGGGTGTTGTTCCGAGGGTCTGGCAGCGCGACGCCCAGCCGCTCGATCAGCAACGCAGAGCTGGGCCAGCGGGTTGAGACGAGTGACGAATGGATCCGCAGTCGCACAGGCATTGCCGCGCGACGGGTGGTCAACAGCGACGAATCCCTGGCGGAACTGAGCGGGTTGGCGGCGGAACGCGCCTTAGAGATGGCCGGTTGGTCGGCCGACAGCCTCGATCTCATCCTGTTGGCCACCTCCACCCCAGACGACCTGTTCGGTTCGGCCCCACGGCTGCAGGCGCGCCTCGGCGCCACCCATGCCGCGGCCTTTGATCTCACCGCTGCCTGCAGCGGCTTTCTCTTCGCCGTTGTGACCGCCGCCCAGTATCTGCGCAGCGGGGCGATGCGCCGCATCCTCGTGGTGGGAGCCGATCAACTCAGCCGCTGGGTGAACTGGGACGATCGCCGCTCCTGCGTTCTCTTCGGTGACGCGGCCGGTGCCGTGGTGCTGGAGGCCTCAGAGAACGGCCAGGACGATCTCGACGGATTTCTGTTGCGCTCCGATGGCAGCCGCGGCGAAGTGCTCCAGCTGCCCCAGGTGAACCAGCGCCAGCCCCTGGTGGGGGACGCCAGCCATCAATGCGGCGGCTTCAGCCCCATCCAGATGAACGGTCAGGAGGTCTACAAATTCGCGGTGCGCGAGGTGCCGGCGATTCTCGAGAAGCTGCTTGCACAGGGTGGTGTCGCCGCAGATTGCCTGGATTGGCTGCTGCTGCATCAAGCCAACCAGCGCATCCTTGATGCCGTGGCGGATCGCTTCTCGGTGCCCTCCGAAAAAGTGCTCAGCAACCTGGCCCACTACGGCAACACCTCGGCGGCCACCATTCCCCTGATGCTGGATGAAGCCGTGCGGGATGGCCGCATCCAACCCGGCCACCGCATCGCCAGCAGTGGATTCGGAGCGGGTTTGAGCTGGGGTGCAGCCCTCTTCCGCTGGAGCGGGCCCGCCTAATCTCCGGCACGGTCTGCAGAACACAGCAATGGCGATCGCCTGGGTCTTTCCCGGTCAGGGCTCTCAAAAAGTGGGCATGGCGGAAGCGCTGCTCAGCATCGAAGGCAGCCGCGAGCGTTTCGCCATGGCCTCCGAGCTGCTGGGGCGTGATCTGCTGGCGATCTGCCAAGGGGAAAGCGGCGGTGGTGATGGCCTGGATGACCTCAACGACACCCGCAACACCCAGCCCGCCCTGTTTGTGATCGAATCGGTGCTGGCCGACAACCTTCAGCAGCAGGGCCGCGAGCCTGCGCTGGTGGCCGGCCACAGCCTGGGCGAGCTGGTTGCTCTGTACAGCGCAGGGGTATTTGGGCTGGAGACCGGTCTGCAGCTGATGAAAACCCGCTCAGAACTGATGGCGAACGCCGGGGGCGGCGCCATGACGGCCGTGATCGGCTTCGATCGCGCTCAGCTGGACGATCTGGTGGCCGCCACGGACGGCGTCAGCATCGCCAACGACAACAGCGATGCGCAGGTGGTGATCTCTGGCTCTCCAGAGGCCGTGGAAAGCGTGAGTGGAGCCCTGAAATGCAAACGCGCCATCCCCCTGGCCGTCTCCGGAGCCTTCCACTCCCCGTTCATGGCGGAGGCGGCTGAACGCTTCGCCGCCGAGCTGGACAACGTGCCCTTCCTGGATGCCCGCGTTCCAGTACTCAGCAACAGCGCCGCCAGCGCCAGCACCAGTGCGGACGAGCTCAAACAGCGCCTGAAGCAGCAGATGACCACCGGTGTGCGCTGGCGCGAAACCATGGCAGCGATGACCGACAGCGGTGTGAACACCCTGGTGGAAATCGGTCCGGGCAACGTGCTCAGCGGCCTGGCCAAACGCAGCATGAGCGGGGTCACCACCGCCCAGATCTCCGGGGCTGGAGACCTCGGACAGTGAGTCAATCCAGCCTCGTCCGCACCCCCAAGCCGAGCCTCACCTACCGGCTGGTCAGCAGCCTGCTGGTGTTCCCGGTCTTCCGCTTGCTGTTCCGCGGATCGACCTCCGGCAACAACCGAGTGCCCATGCAAGGCCCCCTTGTGGTGGTGGCTAACCATGGTTCGCACCTGGACCCGCCCTTGCTGGGCCATGCCCTGGGACGCCCCGTGGCCTTCATGGCCAAGGCAGAACTGTTCAGCATCCCGTTGCTGGGGCGCTTGATCCGGGCCTGTGGTGCTTATCCCGTGCGGCGAGGTGCCAGCGATCGCGAAGCGATCCGCACCGCCACCGCTCGACTTGAAGAAGGCTGGGCAACGGGGGTGTTTCTGGACGGCACCCGACAGAACGACGGCCGGATCAACAACCCACTCCCCGGAGCGGCCCTGCTTGCGGCTCGCACGGGAGCCCCGCTGCTGCCGGTGGCCATCTGCAACAGCCACCGCGCCTTGGGCAGCGGGCGCAGCTGGCCGCGCCTTGTGCCGATTCAGCTGCGCATCGGCGACCCCATTCCAGCCCCGGCCAGTCGCCGCAGGCCTGATCTGGATGCCACCACCGCTCTGCTGCAGGAACGCATCAACGCTCTGCTGGATCAGGGTCCGCAGCATCCCTGAGGTCGCGACCGGTCATCACCCACGCCACCGCACGAAGCCAATCACTCCATTGCTTGAGGCGTCCCTCCTGGGTGCAGTCCTCGCGGCAGGCCACGGGAACGCCGGTGAGCTGAATTCCGCGGCTGCCGGCCACCACCTGGCCCACCGCCATGGAACGGGGCAGGTGGTCTTCGCTGGTCACCAGCAGCACGTGGCGAACACCATCCGCCTGCAGCTCATCCACCACAGACGTGAAATTGCTGAGGGTGTCACGGGCCCGGTAATCCAGGGTGACGCGGTCGGGATTGAAGCGCTCCTCACTGAGCATCCATTCGGCGTACTCACGGTTGCTGCCGCCGCTCACCAGCAGGGGTAGATCGAGCTGACGCGCCAACCGGGCACCCATTCGTTCCCGGTCCACATCTCCCCCGAGCACCAGCACCAGCTGGGGCGGGCTGCGATCCAAGAGAGCCCGCCGATAGGGCGACAGCGGGCCGGGCCCCAACAACCAGGCCATCAAACCAGCTCCCAGCAGCAGCCCTGTACGCACGCCCGCCATCAGACCTGTCCAACAGGTGAGGTGGGGTAGATCGGCAGCACCTCAGCCCAGGGCATCGCAGCCCCGGCAGCATGGCTGCGCTGCAACAGCTGCAGGAGCCGCGCCACATCCGCTTCCACATCCAGCTGCACCTCAACAGCAGGCTTGGGTGATGCCCCCTGAGGCAGCAAGGTCGGCAGGCTGAGTTCGTGAACCTGCCCGGCCGTGATCCGGTACTGACCACCCACCACCCCGCGCCGGGGCAACTCCTGGGTGATCCAGAACGGTTCCCCCTGCATGGATTGGGGCAGTTGCCGCTCCAGGCGTGGGGCCATCAGGGCATAGCTGCTCACCCCCAGCAGGGGGCAATCCAGCTGTTGCGCCAGGGTGCGGGCCATCACCATCGTGAGGCGGGTGCCGGTGAAGCCGCCGGGTCCCGTCGCGACGGCAAGGCCCTGCAACTGGGGCCAACGCTCGGGCGGGAGGAGCCCCTGAACCCGCGAAATCAAGCTGTTGGAGAGGCCCCGGCCATCCGGATGAGCCTGCACCAGGGGCTCTGCCCCAGGCTGCTGAGGATCCAGCAGCGCCATGCCAAAGCAGTCGGAACAGCTGTGCAAGGCGAGCAGCAGCGGTGGAGCCGTCATCGGGGCAGCTCCTGTCCAGGACGGCAACGCTGCCACCGGCCTGGATCCGCCTTGAAGCTGGCGCAGGAGCGCACATCCCACTCAATCCCGGCCTGGCCATCGGGGAGATCCATCACCGACACGTGGATACGGGGCGCGTCTGGCTCAAAATCCGGGGCCTGGGCTAGATGCGGAACACCATGCTGACGCTCAACTGCGTGATAGGCCTGACAACGGTCGACCCAGCTGCAATCCACGCAGATGCACATGCCTCCCGAGGCCGTTCACTCCCCCCATTCTGATGGCCCAAGGCTCCGGCAACGCATTGCTTGACCAGCTGCGCGAGCGACTGGCTCCAGCCCAGTGGCCTCTCCCCCTGGCACGGCTTCCGGAGGGCACGGCGCTGGTGGGTGGCGCCGTGCGGGATGGCTTGCTGGACCGTCTCCAGGAGCAGCCGGATCTTGACCTGGTGGTCCCAGCGGATGCCATCGCTCTGACCAAGGCCCTGGCCCAGGAGCTCCATGGCACTTGTGTGGTGCTCGACGCGGAACGGAGCATTGCTCGGCTGGTGCTTGGTGGCTGGACGGTCGACATCGCCCGACAGGACGGAGACCGCATCGAAGACGACCTCTGGCGGCGCGACTACCGGCTCAATGCCATCGCCGTGTCGCTCCAGCCCTGGGGAGAGCTGTGGGACCCCACAGGGGGACTGAGCGACCTCCAGCAGGGCTGCCTGACCGCCGTCTCGGAAGCCAACCTCATCGACGACCCTCTGCGGTTGCTGCGGGGATTGCGGCTGATGGCGGAAATCCCCCTCACCATCTCCCACCAGACCATGGCGTGGATTGAGCGCCACGCCGCACGGCTTCCGGAAGCGGCACCGGAGCGAATCCTGGCGGAGCTGCAGCGCCTGGTGCGGGGCGAACACGCTGACGCCGCGATGGCAGCCCTCACAAGCCTGCCGTTGCTGCATCCCTGGGCGGCCGGAGGGCAACCTCCCACGCCCGGCAACATCGATGGCCTGACCAGCGAGGAAGCCGCAGAAGCAGTGCCCTTGGCTCGACTGACGGCCCTGGTGAGCGATGAGGGTCTCAGCCAACTCCGCGCCAGTCGCGCCCTTCGCCAGCGCTGCAAACGGCTGCGGAGCTGGCAGCAACGCACCGGCCAGGCACCGGGCGAGCTACCTGAGAGCGATCGACTGCAATTGCATGAGGAGCTCGAGGGGGATCTCCCCGCCCTGGCCCTGCAACTGCCCATGCCCGAAAAAGAAATCTGGCTGCGTCGATGGCGCAACGCCGAGGACCCTCTGTTCCACCCCAGAACCCCGGTCGACGGCAATGGCCTGCTGGCGGCCCTGGAGGTCGAACCCGGCCCCCGTCTCGGACGCCTGCTGCATCATCTGAAGCTTGAACATGCCTTTGGACGCATCCAGACCCCAAGCGAGGCACTGAAGGAGGCCCAACATTTCTTGACCCGTGAAAGCGAGGCTCTGTGATTAACTTTCCAGGTGTCAATGATGACGGTCAGACACCGACAGATCGCATTTCCTTTCCTTCATGAGCATCCGCCTGTACATCGGCAACCTGCCGCAGACCTTTGAAGAACAGGAGCTGGTGGCTCTGCTCAAGTCGGTGGGAGAAGGGATTCGGTTCAAGTCGGTTCTCGACCGCGAAACCGGTGCATGCCGCGGTTTCGGCTTCGCCAACGTGGACGATCCGAAGCTGGCCGACGCCGTACTCGAAGCTCTCAACGGCAAGGAGTTCGGTGGCAGTGCCCTACGCGTCGAGCGCTCCGAGCGTCGCGACAACAATGCTGGCGGCAACCGTCGTGGAGCCCCCAATGCAGCCGGCCAGCCTCAAGTTGCCCGAAAGGCTGTGAACAAGGTGGTCCACAGCGATGCGAAGAGCTAAGGCGCTCCTGACCCCCGCTGGGCCGGCGAACTGTCCAAGCTCAAGGATCTGCTGGCCAACCAGAAGACGGCGGTTTGATCAGTCGCTGATCTGATCGAGGGAAAAAGAAGATCAACTTCACCCCTGCCGGTTGTCCCGGCAGGGGTTTTTAGCGTGACTGAGCCAACAGGAATGAACGGGGCAGATCAAGCAGCTTGTTGACCTTGGCCACATAGGCACGGTGATTGAACACGTCGTAATCGACCCGTTCAATTTCATCCAGGATGCCGCGGTACAACCGCAACGACGTCCACACCGGCCAGCGCGCATCGGCGGACAGCCAACGGACTCCGGCTTCGGAGCGAGCAAACCAATCGCGAGCCCGCTCCAGCTGGAAGCGCATCAACGCACGCCAGGCGTTGTTGAGGGTTCCAGCCATCAGCTCCTCCTCGGAATAACCGAACCGCTCGAGATCTTCCTGGGGCAGATAGATACGACCACGGCCCCGGTCTTCCCCCACATCCCGAAGGATATTGGTGAGTTGGTTGGCGATCCCCAGGGCGACGGCAGCATCGGAGGTGTCGGGACAGTCGCTCCAGGGAGCTGAGGTGTAGGCCTGGTCGACGCCCATCACCCCCTGGGTCATCAGGCCAACGGTGCCTGCCACGCGATAGCAGTAGAGCTTGAGGTCTTCAAAGCGGGGGTAGCGGGTCCAGGTGAGGTCCATCCGCTGGCCCTCGATCATGTCGAGGTAAGGCTGAATGCCCTGGGGGAAGCGCTCCAGGGTGTCGACCATCACCGCATCCAGGTCGTCCTCCACCCGACCATCAAACAGAGCAAGGGTCTTCTCCTCCCAACGGTCGAGCCGCTCTGCAAGCTCCTTCACCGGACGCGCCTGGGCCTCCGGGCTGTCCATCAACTCGTCCGTGCGCCGGCACCACACATAGATCGCCCAAATGGCACGCCGCTTCTCCGGAGGGAGAAGCAAGGTGCCGATATAGAACGTCTTGGCCCACTCGGCGGTCTCCCGACGGCAGGCCTCAAAGGCTGCGTCGAGATCCGGGGAGGCGAGGGGCATGGCTCAGGCCGTCACAGGCTCACTGGAAGAGGTCGATGATGCCAGCTGACCTGTCTTGCGGTCCACTGCGCCGGCGCAGAGCTTGCCGCTGAGAACAGCACCTTCCATCGAGGCGAGATAGCGCTGCATCGTGTAGTCGCCCGCGAGGAAGAAGTTCTTGATCGGGGTGGTTTGATCCGGACGCAGCTCCTGGCAACCGGGAGTCGTCTTGTAGACGGACAAGGGCGTCTTCACGACCTTGTATTTGCGCAGGGTGGCGGGGTTGTCTCCACTGAAGTGCATCGGGAACAGCTTCTTGAGCTCACCCATGGTGGCCTCAATGATCTCCTCATCGGGGCGGCCGATCCAGTCTTTGGCAGGAGCAAAAACCAGCTCGAGCATCGACTTGTCGGGGTCTTCATACTCCTTGCAGGTGATGCTCATATCGGCATACACGCTGAGCAGGGGGGAGCGGCTGAACAGCAGATGGTCAATGTCGGTGAGCTTGCGATCGAACCAGAGGTGCAGGTTGATCACAGGGACACCCCGGAGACCATCCAGCTTCTGGAACACCTCCATCTGCTTCCAGGGCTCAGGCAGCAGCAGCTTGAAGGGATCCACCGGCAAGGCACTGACGTAGGCATCAGCGGTGAGGTCGAAGCTCTCCTTGCCCTTCACGCCACCGATGTGGAAGGCCGCCACCGAACCATCGGCATTGAGCTTGATCTCACGCAGGGGGCTGTCGAGGTGCACTTCACCACCCAGTGATTCGATGTGCTCGACCACCGGCTGGCAGAGGCGCTCCGGCGGTGCACCATCCAGGAACGCCATCTTGGAGCCGTTCTTCTCCTGCAGGAAGCGGTTCAAGGCCGTGAGCACCACGGTGGCAGAGATCTCATCGGGATCGATGAAATTCAGCGCCTTGCTCATCGCCAAGAACACTTCATCGTTCACCCGTTCGGGAATGTTGTGGACACGCAGCCACTCGGTCCAGGAGTATTTGTCGCACTCCTCGACATACCCCTGACCCCGGAGCATGGCGGGGACCAGTCCCAGTCCGAAGCTGATCTTCTCCGGCCAGGTGAGCATGTCGTTGTTGCCCAGAATCGCCGCAACACCGTTCACCGGTGCCGGCAGGTCGGGGAAATCAAAGCGGCTGTAGGTGCCTGGTTCGTCCTGCTGGTTGAAGATCATCGAATGGCTCTTCCACTGCAGCCGGTCTTCGATGTTCAGCTCCTTGAACAACTGCAGCATGTTCGGGTAAGCCCCGAAGAAGATGTGCAGGCCGGTTTCATACCAGTCGCCGTCCTCGTCTTTCCAGGCCGCAACCTTGCCGCCGAGAACATCCCTGGCTTCCACAACGATGGGGGTGTGGCCGGCATCCGCCAGGTATTTGGCACAGGAGAGTCCAGCAAGACCAGCTCCGGCAATAGCGACGCGCATGCGGCCGTCTCGAAAGTGAAACCAACCTTAAAAGGGCTTGACCCCCGTTCGCTTCTTAAAGTCGTGTCAGCTTTCCCGTGGGCGCGTCTTGGCTGACACCCTTCTCAAGTGCACCACCCGCCACGTGCGCCTGTTCACAGCAGCACTTCAAGAGGAGGATCTGATTCCTTCGGATGACCAACTGACCTTGGATCTGGATCCCGACAACGAATTTCTCTGGGATGCAGCCAGTCTCGCCAAGGTGCAGGGACGCTTCAAGGAACTGGTGGATGCCGCAGCCGGTGGCGAACTGAGTGACTACACCCTGCGCCGCATTGGTACAGACCTGGAGGGATTCATCCGGCAACTGCTCCAGGCCGGAGAACTCAGCTACAACCCGGATGGCCGCGTGCAGAACTTCTCCATGGGCCTGCCCCGCACCCCAGAACTGTTGTGACCGGCTCGCGCTACGACCGCGGCGGCCGCCGACCGCGTGATGGCCGCTACGACCGCGGTGAGCGGGACCGCTATGACGCTCCACCCCGGGGCGGATACGGCCGTCCTCCCGGCCCGCCACCAGGTGGCGGAGGCGGCCAGGGCGGCTTTCAATTCAGCACCCTCACCGTGGCCGTCTTGGCAGGCGTTCTCGTGGTGGGAATCGGCATCGGCAGCGCTGTCACCAGCACCACCACGGGAGACCAGGGAAACATCGCCAGCTCCCAGCAACTGGACATGGCCGTTCCCGACCCGGAGTTCTGCCGCCAGTGGGGGGCGAGCGCCTTCGTCATGGACATCGAGATGTACACGACGCTCAACCCCTCCAGCAGCTTTGTGACCCAGCCAACCCTGCAACCGGGTTGTGTGATCCGTCGGGAGAACTGGTCGGTGCTGCGCAAGGAGGGGGCCATCACCGCCGAGCAGGAGCGTGAGTGCAAACAGCGGATGAACACTTTTGCCTACATCGGCTCCGTTCGGGACAAGCCCGTGGTGCGCTGCGTCTACCAAACCGATATCAGTGAGAACAAATTCCTCACCCGAGGCGTGGCAGATGACGCTGTGGGCGTGACACCCGAGGCCGATCAGTTCTGAACCAGTTGCTCCCCGATCGCTTCAGGCGCGACCTTCGCTGCCTGACGAATCGGGCTGTCAGCGCTGGCAAAGACGGGCAGAACGTCATTGCGGAAGGCCACCGAGGCGCGTGAGCAGTAGCGGGCGGGATGGGTGATCAACTTGAGCTGGCGTCTCACCTGCAGATCAGCCACCTGGGGCCGGTGAATCGTTCCCGCCGATAACTCCCGCTCGATCGACACCACGGGAACAAAGGCGGCTCCCAGGCCCGCCTGAACGGCATTCTTGATGGCTTCCAGCGAATTCAGCTCCATGTCGATGCGCAGGCGCTGCACATCCAGGCCGGAGCGCGCCAGAAGCTGGTCGACCATCTTCCGGGTGGTGGATTGCGCATCGAGACAGACAAAGCCCAGGCGATACAGGTCTTCCTTGGTGAGTTCAGCCAGTCGGGCCAAGGGGTGCTTCACCGGCAGCACCAGCGCCAGCTCATCACTGGCGTAGGGCACCACCTGCAGCAGTTCATTGAGTTCCGCCGGCAATTCACCACCGATGATCGCCAGGTCGATCTGACCGTTGGCCACACTCCAGCCCGTGCGTCTGGTGCTGTGGACCTGGAGCTGCACGGACACGTCCGGATATTTCTGGCGGAACAGGCCGATCATCCGGGGCATCAGGTAGGTGCCGGTGGTCTGGCTTGCCCCCACGATCAGGGATCCACCTTTGAGGTTGTGGAGATCATCCAGGGCCCGACAGGCTTCATGGCACTGGCTCAGGATCCGGTCGCAGTAACTCAGCAGCAGATGGCCAGCCTCAGTGAGCTGCGCCTTGCGCCCGCCGCGATCAAACAGCGAAACCTCCAACTGCTTCTCCAGGTTCTGGATCTGAAGGCTGACGGCGGGCTGGGTGACGTAGAGACTGTCGGCGGCTTTCTTGAAGCTGCCCTCACTGACAATCGCGCGAAGGATCCGCAGCTGGTCAAGGGTGAACGGCAGATCGGCCACCGCGGAACACCCGGAGGAACACCAGAAATTTAGGACCGCCACGTCCGACAGCCAGAATCACGCCCTTCCAACGCAGCCGCCATGGCCTCCACCCACCACAGCAGCGTCGTGATGCTGGTGCTGCTGATCGTGTTTGCCGTAATTCACAGCGGTGGTGCTGCCCTGCGCAGCCGGGCTGAGGCCGTGATCGGAGCACGGGCCTGGCGCCTGATCTTCGCGGCAGCCAGCATTCCCTCGGCCGTGGTGGTGATCGGATGGTTCCTGGCCCATCGCTACGACGGGATGCGGCTGTGGAATCTCCAGGGCGTGCCTGGGGTGATTCCGCTCGTGTGGATCGGAACCGCCATCAGTTTTCTCTTCCTCTATCCAGCCACCTACAACCTGCTGGAGATCCCGGCGGTGCTGAAACCGCAGGTGCGTCTTTACGCCACAGGGATCATCCGCATCAGCCGCCATCCCCAGGCCATCGGGCAAATCCTCTGGTGCCTCACCCATGCCCTCTGGATCGGCAGCAGCTTCATGCTGGTGACCTGCGTGGGCCTGATCGGCCATCACCTCTTCGCCGTCTGGCATGGCGACCGGCGCCTGAAGGCCCGCTTCGGCGAAGCCTTTGACGAGCTCAAGGCAAGCACCTCGATCGTGCCTTTCGCAGCGGTGCTGGATGGACGCCAGCAGTTGCAGTGGCAGGAATTCGTTCGACCGGCACAACTGGGCATCGCCATCGCCGTCGGCGTGTTCTGGTGGGCCCATCGCTTCATTCCGACGGCTGCCGAGTTGATGCGCAATTCAGCACTCCAGAACCTGCTGGGCTGAGCTGCCTACACTCGCTTCAACCTCCTTTTTGCGGATGCCCTCGGCCGAGGAACTCGCCTGGCTCATTCCGGTTCTGCCCCTGTTCGGCGCAGTGCTGACCGGGTTGGGATTGATCAGCTTCAACCGCACGATCAATCGGTTGCGCAAACCCGTTGCGCTGCTTTTGATCTCCTGCGTTGGCGCAGCTGCGGCCCTCAGCTACAGCATCCTGTTCAACCAGCTCAATGGCGCCCCGCCCGTTGAGCATCTGTTCGTATGGGCCAGCGCAGGCAACTTCGTTCTGCCGATGGGCTACGTGGTGGATCCACTCGGGGCGGTGATGCTGGCGCTGGTCACCACCATCGCCCTGCTGGTGCTGGTGTATTCCCACGGCTACATGGCCCATGACAAGGGCTATGTGCGCTTTTTCACGTACTTGGCGCTGTTCAGCAGCTCCATGCTGGGTCTGATCATCAGCCCCAATCTTCTGGAGATCTACGTCTTCTGGGAGCTGGTGGGCATGTGCTCCTACCTGCTGGTGGGCTTCTGGTACGACCGCGACGGTGCCGCCCACGCCGCTCAGAAGGCTTTTGTGGTGAACCGGGTTGGTGACTTCGGCCTGCTGTTGGGCATCCTTGGCCTGTTCTGGGCCACTGGAAGCTTCGATTTCCAGGGAATCGCCGATGGTCTGCAGAACGGCCTGGCCGCCGGAACGGTGGCCCCATGGGCAGCGCTGCTGCTCTGCCTGCTGGTGTTCATGGGTCCGATGGCCAAGTCGGCCCAGTTCCCTCTCCACGTTTGGCTGCCCGATGCCATGGAGGGCCCGACGCCGATTTCAGCGCTGATTCACGCCGCAACGATGGTGGCCGCAGGGGTGTTCCTGGTTGCCCGACTCGATCCCCTCTACGCCCAGTTCCCCATCGTTCAAACCGTGATCGCCGTCGTTGGCACGATCACCTGCTTCCTGGGGGCTTCCATCGCCCTCACCCAGATGGACCTCAAGAAGGGTCTGGCCTACAGCACCGTCTCCCAGCTCGGCTACATGATGCTGGCGATGGGTTGCGGTGCCCCGGTCGCCGGCATCTTCCACCTGGTGACCCATGCCTTTTTCAAGGCGATGTTGTTCCTGGGATCAGGCTCCGTCATCCACGCCATGGAGGAGGTGGTGGGCCACGAGCCCGTTCTTGCCCAGGACATGCGCCTGATGGGCGGCCTGCGCAAAAAGATGCCCGTCACCTCGATCACCTTCTTCATCGGCTGCATCGCCATCAGCGGCATTCCGCCCCTGGCCGGCTTCTGGAGCAAGGACGAAATTCTTGGCCAGGCCTTCAACAGCTACCCACTGCTCTGGGTGGTGGGCTTCCTGACGGCGGGGATGACGGCCTTCTACATGTTCCGGCTCTACTTCCTCACCTTTGAGGGGGAGTTCCGCGGCAATGACACCGCCATGCAGGCCCAGCTGCTGACCGCCGCTGGCAAGGATCCTTCCGAGCACCACGCCCATGGCGGCAGCGTGCACGAATCGGCCTGGCCGATGGCGGCCCCCTTGGCGGTGCTGGCGGTGCCTTCCGTCCTGATTGGCCTCTTGGGCACCCCATGGAACAGCCGCTTTGCGGGCCTTCTCAATCCGGAAGAAGCCCTCGAGATGGCCGAACAGTTCAGCTGGGGCGAGTTTCTCCCCCTGGCGGGCGCCTCCGTGGCCATCTCCGTTGCCGGCATCAGCCTGGCTGTTCTGGCCTATGCCCTGCGTCGGATTGATCTGGGGCAGCTGGTGGCCGGCCGCTTCCCGGCGGTGAATGCCTTCCTCGCCAACAAGTGGTATCTCGATGTGTTGAACGAAAAGCTGTTCGTTCGCGGCAGCCGCAAACTGGCGCGGGAGGTGCTCGAGGTGGACGCCAAAGTGGTTGATGGCGTGGTCAACCTCACCGGACTGCTCACCCTGGGCAGCGGCGAAGGTCTCAAATATCTCGAGACCGGACGGGCCCAGTTCTATGCCCTGATTGTGTTTGCCGGTGTGATTGGCCTGGTGGTGCTGTTTGGCGTGATCGGCGGACCAATCGCTTGAAGCCCATCGTCCATGTGTGTCATCGCCTATCGAGGTGATGACACAGCGGCCATGATTTCTACGATCCATCCAGTGAGGATCGGATCAGCGTGTTCGAATTCGCAGTCGCCGGACTCAGCGATCCGGTGCAGGCAACCGTTCCATGGCTGAGCCTGTCGATCCTGGTGCCGATTGTGGGTGCCCTGCTGGTTCCGCTGGTTCCAGACAAAGGCGAGGGCAAACAGGTGCGCTGGTACGCCCTGATCGTGACGCTGATCACCTTCCTGATCACCGTTGCGGCCTACCTCACCGGCTATGACCCCAACCTGAGTGGTCTGCAGCTGTCCGAACGGGTGAGCTGGCTGCCGGATCTTGGACTCACCTGGGCGGTGGGAGCCGACGGGCTCTCAATGCCGTTGATCCTGCTCACCAGCTTCATCACCAGCCTGGCCTGCCTGGCGGCATGGCCGGTGAGTTTCAAACCGCGGCTGTTTTATTTCCTGCTACTGGCCATGGACGGCGGCCAGATCGCCGTCTTCGCCGTGCAGGACATGCTGCTGTTCTTCCTGGCCTGGGAGCTGGAACTGATCCCGGTGTATCTGCTGCTGGCCATCTGGGGCGGCAAGAAACGCCAGTACGCCGCAACCAAATTCATCCTCTACACCGCCGGCAGCTCCCTGTTCATCCTGTTGGCCGCCCTGGCCATGGGCTTCTTCGGCGGCGGCACCCCCAGTTTTGAGTACACCGCTCTTGCAGCCAAAGACTTCGGCACGGGCTTTCAACTGCTCTGCTACGCCGGGCTGCTGATCGCCTTCGGCGTGAAGCTTCCGATCGTGCCGTTGCACACCTGGCTGCCGGATGCCCATGGCGAAGCAACGGCACCGGTGCACATGCTGTTGGCCGGCATCCTGCTGAAGATGGGCGGCTATGCCCTGCTGCGCTTCAACTGTGAACTGCTGCCAGCGGCCCACTCTCAGTTCGCCCCACTGCTGATCGTGCTGGGGGTGGTGAACATCATTTACGCCGCCCTCACCTCCTTCGCCCAGCGCAACCTCAAGCGAAAGATCGCCTACAGCTCGATCAGCCACATGGGCTTCGTGCTGATCGGCGTGGGCAGCTTCAGTGCCCTGGGCACCAGTGGCGCCATGCTGCAGATGATCAGCCACGGCTTGATTGGCGCCAGCCTGTTCTTCCTCGTGGGTGCCACCTACGACCGCACCCACACGCTTCAGCTGGATGAGATGGGAGGCATTGGCCAGAAGATGCGCATCATGTTCGCGCTCTGGACGGTGTGTGCCCTCGCCTCCCTGGCCCTGCCCGGCATGAGCGGGTTCGTGAGCGAACTGATGGTGTTCGCTGGTTTCGCCACGGATGAGGCCTACACCCTGCCCTTCCGCGTGGTGATCTGCGGGCTGGCCGCCGTCGGCGTGATCCTCACACCGATCTATCTGCTCTCGATGCTTCGCGAGATCTTCTTCGGCAAGGAGAAAGAGGAGCTGGTGTCCCACACCAACCTGGTGGATGCGGAGCCGCGCGAGGTGTACATCATCGGCTGCCTGCTGGTGCCGATCATCGGAATCGGGCTGTACCCCAAGCTGATGACCGATAGCTACCGCAGCTCGATCGAAGCCCTGGTGAACCGAAACCTGGGTGCGATGGAACAGGTGATCTCACCAACGGCCCCCTTGATTCGAGGTCAGGCGCCCGTTCCAGCAGTCATCCAAGCCCCCGCCGTGCGCGCGTCATAAATCACGTATCGATTCCGATTCATTCCCAGCCAACCGTCCGTAAGTTCCAGGGGAACGCTCCCCTGCCATGCGTCAGATCAACTTCGGCCTGATCTTCAGCTTCGGCCTGATCACGGTGTTCTTCACCCTGGCGAACACCAGCCCAACAACAGTTCACGTGTTGCCCGGGGTCGAGTACACCCTGCCTTTGGCGGGTCTGCTGCTGCTGGCAGCGGGGTTGGGAGCCGTGTCGGCCTGGTTCTTCGCCGCCTGGACCGGGATGCTCAACAACGTTGAACAGTTCAGCAAGGCGAACGAATACGAGGCCCAGCAGGTGCGGATCCAGGAACTGGAGACCGACCTCAGCCGCTACCGCTCCACCGTTGAAACCCAGCTGGGCCTCCTCCCGGCCACCACCGTCAGCGCGACCAGTGCCGAGAGCGATGACAGCGACCAGGCGGAGGTCACCGATGCCAGCAGCGCGGCCTGAGGCAGCACTGGCGACACCGGTTGAGGACCGATACCTTGCCGGGAAAGGGTGAATTGACTTGCTCAAGGTGGCCCCCAACGACGGCGCTGATGCTGGAGCCCGCCTTGCGATTCGGCTGCTGCAGGACGCAGCGGAGCGGGGTGATCTCGATCCCTGGGATGTGGATGTGATTGCCGTCATCGACGGCTTTCTGGATCAACTCCGGCAACGCATCGAAGTTCCCGGGCAGGTGGCAGCCGCCTTGGCGGGACGGGGTGGCAGCTACGAACGGGACCTGGCTGATAGCAGCGAAGCCTTCCTGGCCGCCTCCGTGCTGGTGGGACTCAAGGCGGAGATGCTTGAAACCAGCATGTTGCCGCCGCCGCCTGAAGTCGAAGATCACTTCGATGCCGACTTCGATGAGCAAGGCTGGCTGGATCCGGCCTTTGATCTGCCCCGACGGCCGGAACGTCATCTGCAGCGGCGACCCGTGGCACCCCCGCCCTTGCGTCGGCCCGTCACCCTCGGGGAGCTGATCGAACAGCTGGAAACAATTGCCGAGCAGCTGGAATCAGACGAACTCGAGGCACGCCGCCGCAAACGGCAGAAGCGCTACAGCAACCGTGAAGCCATCGCCCAGGTGGCCGGACTGGCCCACCGCGAAAAGCTGCCGGAAACAACCGCAGCACTGGGGGTGTTTCTGAACGGTTGGGAGACCGCCCTGGACTGGGTGGGCTTCGATCAACTGGTGGATCAGTGGGAGGTGGCCGCCGCGGCGGACCTGGACCGTGACCGGGTCGGGGTGTTCTGGGCTCTGCTGTTTCTCTCCTCCCAGGGCCGGGTTGAGCTGGAGCAGGAGGGTTGGCTCCACGGACCGCTGCGACTGAAATTCATCCCCGCGAGTGGCACTGCAACGCAACTGCCGATCCGCAGCCTTCAGGTGCCAGATCCGTCGCCGACCCGGACGGTCGTGGCGGCCTAAGACCGGGTCTATGGTCACTACCTTGTAATGACCCGACCAAACGCCAATGAAGGCGATGATTCTGGCGGCTGGTAAGGGGACGCGGGTCCAACCGATCACCCATGTGATCCCCAAGCCCATGATTCCGATCCTGCAGAAGCCGGTGATGGAATTTCTGCTGGAACTGCTCAAGGAGCACGGTTTCACCGAGGTGATGGTGAACGTCTCCCACCTGGCCGAAGAGATTGAAAATTACTTCCGGGATGGGCAGCGTTTCGGGGTTGAAATTGCCTACAGCTTTGAAGGACGGATTGAAGACGGCGAACTGATCGGCAGTGCCCTGGGGTCTGCTGGCGGGCTCAAAAAAATCCAGGATTTCCAGCACTTCTTTGACGACACCTTCGTGGTGCTCTGCGGCGATGCGCTGATCGACCTTGATCTCAGCGAAGCGGTACGCCTACACAAAGAGAAGGGTGCGATCGCCAGCCTCGTCACCAAACGGGTCCCAAAGGATCAGGTGAGCAGCTACGGCGTAGTGGTCACCGATGACCAGAACAGAATTTCAAGCTTCCAGGAAAAGCCCAGCGTCGACGAAGCCCTCAGCGACACGATCAACACCGGCATCTACATCTTTGAGCCGGAGATCTTTGAACACATCCCTTCGGGGCAGTCCTTCGACATCGGCTCGGATCTGTTCCCGAAACTGGCCGAGCTCGGTGCACCCTTCTATGCCATCCCGATGGATTTCGAATGGGTGGATATCGGCAAGGTTCCCGACTACTGGCAAGCCATCCGCAGCGTGTTGATGGGTGACGTCCGTCAGGTGGGCATCCCCGGCAAGGAGGTGCGTCCCGGGGTTTACACCGGTCTGAATGTGGCCGCCAACTGGGACAAGATCAACGTCACCGGCCCCGTCTACGTGGGCGGCATGACCAAGATCGAAGATGGCGCAACGATCGTTGGGCCCACCATGATCGGCCCCAGCTGTCACATCTGTGAGGGCGCCACGGTCGACAACTCGATCATCTTCGACTACTCACGTATCGGCCCCGGCGTGCAGCTGCTCGAGAAGCTGGTGTTCGGCCGCTACTGCGTGGGCAAGGACGGTGATCACTTCGACCTGCAGGAGGCCTCGCTCGACTGGCTGATCACCGATGCCCGTCGTCAGGACCTTGTGGAGCCTTCCCCGCAGCAGAAAGCCATGGCGGAGCTGCTCGGCACCGACCTCACCCAGGCAGCGAGCTGAGTCCGGCGCGATCCAGGATCAACGGGATGCGCTCCTCGGCCTTGATTGCCATCAGGTGCACGCCACGAACGATGCCGAGATAGCGCTTCACCTGTTCAGCGGCGATGGCCACGCCCTCCATGGCGGGATTCTCGGCGCACTCCAGCCGATGGATCAACGCATCGGGGATGCAGGCTCCCGGCACAACGCGGTTGATGAACCGGGCATTCTTGGCTGACTTCAGCAGAAACACGCCAGCGAGCACGGGCAGACCCAGGGGGCCGGCCAGTTCGTGCTGGAAGCGCTCGAGCGCTTCAGGGTCCATCACCATCTGGGTTTGAACGAAGCGGGCTCCCGCCGCCTGCTTGCGCTGCAACCGGCGCTGGAGACCGCTCCAGCTCCTCGATTGTGGGTCGGCGGCACACCCGGCAAACAGCGTGGTCGCCCCATCCGGCAGGGTGCCCTGCACGGGATCCACACCCCGATTGAGGGCGTCCACCTGCTGCAGAAGCTTCACCGACTCGAACTCATTCACCGGCCGAGCATCCGCCTGATCGCCCGCCCGCACTGGATCACCTGTGAGACACAACAGGTTGCGGATCCCCAAGGCATGGGCCCCGAGCAGGTCGGCCTGGAGGGCGATGCGGTTGCGGTCCCGGCAGGCCATCTGCAACACCGGCTCCAGACCGGCCTCAAGCAGCAACTTGCAGGAGGCCAGGCTGCTCATCCGCATGACAGCCCGACTGCCATCGGTCACATTCACCGCATGGACACGGCCTTGCAGCGATGCGGCCATGGCCAGCATGTGCGAGGAGTCGGCTCCGCGGGGAGGCATCACCTCAGCCGTGAGCACCTGATCCCCGGCCTCAATTGCGCGCTGCAGCGCCGTGCTCAAATCCCGTTCCATTTCACCGGCCCACTATGCAGGATCAGACCGGTCGTCCGGACTAGCATGATCCCAACGGTGGTCGCCCATGTCCTCCCTCGACGGTACCGATCCTCTGGAGATCTCCCTCTCTGCCAGGGAGGTCGAGATCATCGAGCTCGTGGCCGAAGGACTGACCAATCAGGAAATCGCTGACCGTCTCACCATCAGCAAACGAACGGTGG
This sequence comes from Synechococcus sp. M16.1, assembly GCF_014279895.1. NCBI lineage: Bacteria > Bacillati > Cyanobacteriota > Cyanophyceae > Synechococcales > Synechococcaceae > Synechococcus > Synechococcus sp. M16.1. Next base: position 1,892,993 of record NZ_CP047954.1, read on the forward strand.
ACAACCATGTGAGCAACGTGTTCACCAAGACCGGCTCGAAGAACCGGGTGGCGCTGCTCAATTGGGCCATGGACAACGGCAAGATCTGCCGGGACGGCTTCAACTGTTGCGTCCTTCCAGAACACGATCCCCCCTCAGCCTGATCGTGGAACTGACAGGCTCCGGCAAGCTTTGAAGGGACGTGGGGCCCACAGGGATCTGAAACAGCGTGGCGTATTCCAAACAGGCCTCCACGCTGGAGCCTGCAAAGCGAAGCATTCCAGTTGTGTCGTACAGACCCACCACTGGAAGGAGCCACCAATCAGAACCCCTCAAAGCTAAAGGAAATCTGAAGACAAATCCAGTCCGGTCTTACGTCAGGCCTAAACGTCGACGCTGCGCCTCAGGCCAGGACTGAACCGGATGTTGGGCCAGCACCGCATTGCTCCAGCGGGACTCCCCAGTGATCTCCTCGCCGCACCAGGGCGGAATCCGGAGCTCCGCCTGGGCCGATGCCAGCTCCACCTCCGCCAGCACCAAGGGGGCATTCTCGCCCTGGAAACAATCCACCACCCAGTCACCACCCGGGCAATCCAAGGCGTAGCGGACTTTGTCCAGGCGATGCGGCGCCAGATCCCAGAGGGCTTCGGCGTCCGCCACGGGAATCGGGTATTCGAACTCGTGGCGGACCAGGCCAACGGCATCAGCCGCCGCCTTCAGGGTGAGCCAGGCCTGATCCAATCCGCGCAGGCGCATCCGCACCGTCACACCGTCGGCACTGGCGGCCAGGTAGCCCTGACGCAGCGGCTGTGCGGGGCCGGCACTGCTGCGCCAGGCGTCCGACCGCACCAGAAAGCGCCGTTCAATCTCAAGGGCCATGGCTCAATTCTGCGAGGGCTGAGACGCGTGCAGGCTTCCCGCCCAATGCAGCTTGTGGGAGAGGGTTCGGTAATACGACGGGCTTTGATTGAGCAACACCATCAGGGCATGGTGGCGCGCCTGCTGAACAACACAGCACTCACCAGGCTCCAGCACCGTGCAGCCCACACCGTCCTTCCAAAGCTTGATGCGGTGATCCCCAGCCCCCAGGGGCCAGATCGCCAACCTGGCCCGGGGCGGCACCACCAGCGTTCGGCTGGAGAGGCTCATCGGGCAGATCGGGGCAACGATGATGGCATCGATTCCGGGATGAAGAATCGGTCCCCCTGCCGCCAGGGCGTACCCGGTGGACCCCGTGGGCGTGGAGAGGATCAGGCCATCACCACGCACCTGGTCGATCACTTCCCCATCGATCTCGAGCTCCAGGGTGCAGGTGGGCGAAATCTCATCGCGGTAGGCCCGCAGGTAGAAGTCGTTGAAGGCCCAGTGGTGCTCTTCATCGTCTTCGAGATCCGGCTGCTGCAAAGGACCCGGCGAAGCCGCTCGATCTTCCGCGGAGCGGCGATCCACCATCGCCTGAAGCATCATGCGCCGTTCGATCGCGAACTGATCGTCCTGAAGGCGTTGCCAGATCTGATCGCCGCGCAACACACGCCGGTCATGGGTGAGAAAGCCCAGATGGCCTCCCACATTGATGCTAAGGATCGGGATGTCATGCACCGCCAGGTGGCGGGCAGCCCCAAGCACCGTTCCATCCCCCCCCAGCACCAGCGCCAGGTCGGGCAACGACTCCTCAACAGCCAGCAGGCCTGGGAAAGGATTCACCCGCGGCCCCGACATCGCCGTGACCACGTGGGAGCCGAGAGCTTTCAGCTCCTTGGCACATTGCCGGGCTTCACGCTGGGCAGGCTGGCTGTCGGCCCGATAGATCACCCAGACCCGATCGAGACGCATGACCCAGGTGTGCGGGGGTTACCAGCGCAGCAGGTTGAACTGCTCCATGTCGACGGTAACGCGATTGCGATAAAGCGACAGCAGGATCGCCAGACCGACAGCGGCCTCAGCGGCAGCCACCGTGATCACGAACACAGCAAAGACCTGGCCGCGAATCAGATCACCATCCACGAAGGAGGAGAAGGCCATCAGGTTGATGTTCACGGCGTTGAGCATCAGCTCAATGCTCATCAGCACGCGCACCGCATTGCGGCTGTTGATCAGACCCCAGACGCCGATGCAGAAGAGCATCGCGGCCACCAGGAGATAGGCCTGCAGTGAGGGAAGCGTGGCAAGGAAATCGCTCATCAGTCCGCTCGATTCATCAGCAAGGGAGTACGGGCCTTCTCAATCAGGCCTTGATCGGCCACCTCACCGGTGACCACATCGGTGGCCAGCACATCACGACGGGCCAAGACGATGGCGCCGATCATGGCCATCAGCAGCAGCACCGATGCCACCTCGAAGGGCAAGAGGTAATCAGTGAACAGGTGCTCACCAATGCGGGCCGTGGCTTCCTCACCCACGGCGGCAGGACCGGGCAGCGACCAGGGGGTGGTGACCACAACACGAACCAGCAACGCCAGCAGACCGGCGCAAACGCCGGCGGACACCACACGGCGCGTGGTGAGGTTGGCGATGGACTTGAGATCTTCCCGCTTGTTGACGAGCATGATCGCGAACAGGATCAACACGTTGATCGCGCCCACGTACACCAGGATCTGGGCCATGGCCACGAAACTGGCGTTCAGCAGCAGGTAGAGCCCTGCAACGGCGGTGAACACCCCGCCCAGCAGGAAGGCGGAATAAACGATGTTGCTAAGCAGCACCACGCCAAGGGCGCCGATCACCACAACGGCGGACAGCACCAGAAAACAGATCAGCTCGGTAGTTGTCGCGATGGTCATGCGTCGCCCTCCTTGGCCTCACTGGAGGATTGTCCCTCATTCTTGGCAGAGGACTTGGCAGGAGGGGTGAGGGTCTCCAACACCTGAGACGGCAGCTGACCAGCCCGGGGACGATCGGCGGCAACACCGTGGGGATCCATCTCGCCCGCCGGCAGATAGGCGAGTTCCCTGAGGGGAACAACGGAGGGGTCGGTGGTGACGCTGGTGGGAAGGCGTCCGAGGGCTACGTTGTCATAGTTGAGGCTGTGGCGATCAAAAGCCGCCAGCTCGTACTCCTCAGTCATCGAGAGGCAGTTGGTGGGGCAGTACTCGACGCAGTTGCCGCAGAAAATGCAAACACCGAAGTCGATGGAGTAGTTGCGCAGCTCCTTCTTCTTCGTGGCCTTGTTCATCACCCAATCGACCACCGGAAGATTGATCGGGCAGACCCGCACGCACACCTCACAGGCGATGCACTTGTCGAACTCGTAGTGAATCCGGCCCCGATAACGCTCGGAAGGAATGAGCTTCTCGTAGGGGTACTGCACCGTGACCGGACGGCGCTGCATGTGGTCGAAGGTGACCGAAAAGCCTTGGGCCAGATTCCGGGCTGCATCGACTGCATCCCGGGTGTAATCACCGACCTGTTTGAGGAAGCCGAACATGGTCTGAAGCGGAGAGAACGAAGCGGAGCCGGGAGCGAAGAAATCCTAGGTAGGAAAACCTAGCCGCCGAATGCAACGGGGAATGCGAGCTTGAGGGCCGCTGTCACCAGCAGGTTCACCAGGGACAGGGGCAGCAGGAACTTCCAGCCGAGATCGAGCAGCTGGTCAATGCGCACGCGGGGGGTGGTCCAGCGCAGCAGGATCGCCACGAACACCAGCAGATAGGCCTTGAGCACCGTCATCACGATGCCAACGGTGCCCGTGATGACCTGCACCACGGGGGCATCGATGGGCTGGTTCAACCAGCCGGCCAGCCACTCCACAGGAATCGGGAAGCCCCAACCACCGAGATACAGAACGCTGACCAGGACGGCCGAGAGCACCAGGTTGATGTAACCCGCCAGGTAGAAGAGGGCGAACTTCATGCCCGCGTACTCGGTCTGATAGCCGGCGACCAGCTCTTCCTCAGCTTCGGGAAGGTCGAAGGGCAGCCGCTCACACTCGGCCAGGGCGCAGATCCAAAAAATCAGGAAGCCCACCGGCTGGCGCCAGATGTTCCAGCTCAAGATTCCGGCACCGGTCTGCTGACCCACGATGTCGACCGTGCTCAGCGAGTTGGTCATCATCACGATGGCCAGCACCGCCAGAGCCAGGGGAATCTCGTAGCTGATCGATTGAGCCGCGGCCCGCAGCCCACCGAGCAGCGAGTACTTGTTGTTGGAGGCATAGCCGCTCATCAGCAAGCCGATCGGCTGGATGCTGCTGAAGGCGATCCAGAGGAAGATCCCCACGCCCACATTGCTAATCAGCAGGTTCTGGCCGAAAGGAATGATCAGCCAAGAGATGATCACCGGCACCACCACCAGCACCGGGCCGAGGGTGAACAGCAGGCTGTCGGCCCGCGCCGGGATGATGTCTTCCTTGACGAGCAGCTTGAGGCCGTCAGCCAGGGGCTGAAGCACGCCCAGGGCACCGGCGTACTCCGGACCGATTCGCTGCTGGACAGCGGCGGAAATCTTGCGTTCCAGCCACACAGAAACCAGCACACCCACCACTGCAGCCACCAGAACCAGCAGCATCGGCAGCGGCAGCCAAAGCAGCCTCGCCACCTCCGGGGAGAAGCCAAACCCTTGCAGGGCCTGGCTAAAGCTCAATTCCAGGTCCAATCCCGGACTCACCATGGTGTCGACGGAAGTGGGTGCAACTTAGGCGGCCGGAGCCGAGACGCGCTCCTCAATGGGCATCCAGGAGCGTGGCTGGGATCCGGAGTAGATCTGCGAAGGCCGGAAAATCCGGTTTGCCCCGAGCTGCTCCCGCCAATGGGCCAGCCAGCCGGCAACCCTGGCAATGGCGAAAACCGGCGTGAACAGATCCCTGGGGATGCCGAGCTTGCGGTACACCAGGCCCGAATAGAAATCGACGTTGGGATAGATGCCTTTGGGGCCGAGACGGGACGCTGCTTCTGCTTCGATCGCCCGGGCCACGTCGTAGAGGTCGTCATGGCCGAAGCTGGCGAACATCTCCTCCACCAGGGCCTGCAGGATCACGGCACGGGGATCCTTCACCTTGTATTCCCGGTGGCCGAAGCCCATAATTTTGCGCTTGGCCGCGATGGCTTCATCCAGGAAAGCGCCAGCGTTCTCGGGACTGCCCACCTGCTCGAGCATGGCGAGGACATCTTCATTGGCGCCGCCATGGAGTGGGCCCGCCAGGGTGCCCACGGCTGAAGCCACCACGGCGTAGGGGTCGGTGAGGGTGCTGGCGGTGACCCGGGCACTGAAGGTGCTGGCGTTGAGGCTGTGCTCGGCATGGAGCATCAGGCAGCGATCAAAGATCCGCGCCGCCAGGGGATCCGGCTCACGTTCGGTGAGCATGTAGAGGAAATTGGCGGAGTAAGCCAGATCATCCCGGGGCTGGATTGGGTCCTGGCCTTTGCGGATCAGCTGAAAAGCGGCCACCATCGTGGGGATCTTGGCGATCAGCCGCACCACCGCGTCATAGATGTACTGCGGGTCGTCGATCGCCCGGCGCGAATAGAACAGCCCCAGGGAAGCAGCACTGGACTGCAGCGCGTCCATCGGATGGCCGCTGGCCGGGAAGCACTTCATCATGTCCCGCACCCGGAAGCTGACCCGCCGGTGCATCTGCACCGCGTGCTCAAACTCCGCAAGCTGGTCGCGGCTGGGCAGCTCTCCCCAGATCAGCAGATAAGCCGTTTCCAGAAAACTGCTGTTGGCCGCCAGATCCTGCATCGGATAGCCGCGGTAGGTGAGCAGCCCTTGCTCTCCATCGATGTCGCAGATCGCCGACTGGGTGGCCGGCACGCCATCCAGGCCTGGACGCAGTTCGATCCCGGTCCGCGCATGGCGCAGGTCGCCTATCTGCTGCTGGGCCACCGCCTGATTGCCTCTAAGAGCAACCTAAATCGTCAATCAACAGTGCTGGCCGAAGCAAGGCCTTCAACTGCCACTGGCCCGCGGAACGACGCAGCTGAATCACGCCGGCTTTCTTCAGCACCAGGGATCCCGGGGCACACCCCAGAAGACCGCAGGCCAGATCTCCTAGATCCGGCTCATGACCGACCAAGCCAAGCCGTTGATCAAAGGCGGTCACCAGCATGTTGAGGTCCCCTCCCGGCTGGAGCCGTTCATCCACCGCGAGTTCAGAAGCGAGCCCCGCCTCCAACGCCAGTTCCGCCGTTTGCAGAGCCCGGCGATAGGGGCTGGACAGCAATCGATCCACGCGCAGCCCCCGTTGCACGAGGGCCGCCATCACCCGCTGGGTTCGCTGACGGCCAGCGGCGGTCAGGGGGCGATCCGGATGGTCCTGGCCCGCCTGGCGGGGTTCGGCGATGCCATGCCGCAACAGAACCAGGTCAGCCGAGTTCGAGCCGGGCATGCAAGGGAATCTCGGTACTGCCTTGCTCCTGACGATCAACGTCGACGGCCACCGCAAGGCCGCGGACCTGATCCTGAAGCGGTCGCCCCGCCATCACCTGCAGCAGGGCCCAAGGCCGCCATTGCCCCAACAGTGCGCGGGCCGGCTCATCCGCCAGCAGGAGGGCCTGCGCTGGTTGGGCGGAGGCTGTGAGCTCCTGCCACTGGCTCAAGCGGGGCTGGAGGGCACGCCCGTTCTGACGCTGCGCCAGAGCCATCAAGGACTCGCCCCACCAGTTCAGCGCAGACGAGCGCACCTGAGCCACGGCCAATTGAGCATCCACCCCAGGCTGGCGTCCCCGCTGGCGCACCAGCCGCGTCCACACGCTCAACACCTCGCCATCCCCCTCCAGCTCAGAACGGGTCAGACCCTGCTCCTGCAAACGCGCATCCACCGCATCCCTGGCGGGAGTTTGCGGGCGGGTGGCCAGCAGCCAGCCCTCGGGTTGGTCCTGCCAGAGGAGAGGGCCAGCATCGGCCCCCACAACAGCATCGGCCGCCGGCTGGTCCGCCAAGTACTGCTTCAGCACCGGAGCGAACCATTGGGCCAGCGGATGGCTTTCGCTGGGATCCAACAAACGGGCTGGACTCTGCAGCTGAGCCAGCCAGCGGGCATGGCCGCCCGCCGACGCCGTCAGATCCGTGAGCCCAGGCCAGGGGTCGGTACCAAGGGCTTGCCGGAACCCGAGGCGCCCATCCACCGCCAGGGTTGAACCCTCCGGTCGCAGTGATGCCACGAGTCCGCTCAGATCGTCCCGTTGGGCCACCAGCTCAGGCAGCTGCAGCCAATGCTCAAGGGCGTGGGGAGATGCCGTGAGCAGAGCCACGCCTTCGCCGAGCTCAGCCACCTGAGCTTGCAGGCGTTGATCGCCCAGCTGATGCTGATCCGGAAGCTGGGAGACATCGAGTGCCTGCTCCAGCACACCCCGGCCTGAGGCCACGAGGAGCAGATCGTCGTCAATCAGGGCCGTAGCCAGGGGTTGGGGGTCCTGCCCCACCAACGCTCCCTGACCGCTGATCACACCGATACCGCGGTAGCTGCTGATCTGCAGGTCGGTGCCCGCCAGGCTGCGGGTCTGCCAGAACCGTTGCAGAAAACGCCGGGCGCCGTCGTCATCCCGACTCGTCAAAGCCAACACCCAACCGGCGTTGGAATCACCATCGGTGAGGGTGAGACTGACCTCCTCGCCAAGCCAGGGCTCCAGCTCAAGACCGAACTGGAGGCCCGCCAAAGCAAAGACCCCTTCGCGCCACTGCCGGGCGCCATCACGGGCATCGCGGCGTTGGGAGGCAGGGGCAACGGCCTGGGCATAGGCCGGCAACCGTCCTGGATCGGCCAACCAATGGAGGGACAAGTCAGCATCCCGAGGCACAAACCGGGCCGCCCGAGGCAGATGCAACGGCTGCTCTGCCAGCTGCAGGGGGCTCTGGCGGTTCATGGTCCAGAGCAGGCCAACGGCCAGCAAAATCAGCGACAACAGCACAGCGCCGGCAGCGCTGAGGAAGGGGCGGGCCTTCATGGGCCGGCGGTCTCGAGTCGCCTCATCTTTGTCCATCACCGCAGAATGGCGCCATGGGCCAATCCCAACAACCACAACCAATCCAAGCCTCTGAACTGCAGCAATGGCTGCAAAGCGAGCGACCGTCACCGCAGCTGGTGGATGTGCGCGAGGAGGCTGAGCTTGCGATCGCTGCCTTCCCCGGTGCGGTGCTGCACCGCCCCCTGAGCCAATCCAATGCATGGCTTGGAACACTGCAGGCCGACCTCAACCCAGATCAACCCGTCGTGGTGGTCTGCCATGCCGGCGTGCGCAGCTACCACTTCGGCCTGTGGCTGCTGGACCAACCCTGGGGCCTTGAGGTGTGGAACCTTGAAGGAGGCATTGATGCCTGGAGCCTTCAGGTGGATCCAAGAGTTCCCCGCTACTGATGAGCAAGCCCCTGTCCCTTCGGCAAGAACAGGTGCTTCAGGCGACGGTGCACCACTACGTCGACACGATGGAGCCGGTGGGCAGCCGCACCCTGGTGCAACGCTTCGGCATCCCCGCCAGCTCCGCCACCGTTCGCTCCGCCATGGGGGCACTTGAGCGCCGAGGACTGCTGCATCAACCGCACACCTCCGCCGGACGCGTTCCCAGTCCGATGGGATACCGGCACTACGTGGATGCGCTGCTGCCGGAACCCGGCATCGCTGTTCAACACCTGGAACGGGAGCTCACCGGCCTCAGTCTTCGTTGGGCCGGTTTGGACGACCTGCTGATGCATCTGGCCCGGCGGCTGACGGATTTCACCGGTCTGATGAGCCTGATCACCCAACCGCAGCACGAGAACCAGCAACTGGAGACGATTCGTTTGGTGCCCAGCGGTGATCGACTGCTGGTGATGCTGGTGGAAGCCAATGGCCGTGCCAGCCACCTCAACCTGCGTCTGCCCCACGGGGCTGAAGCCGAACTCACCGCGATGGAACGCTGGGCGTCGGCCCAGCTCGAGCAGGGCGACCTGAACTGGGACGCACTGCCCAGGCAGCTGCAACGCAGCGGCGCTGTGCTGCGCAACGCCCTTGAGCAGCCCACCCCCGCCAATTCCACACAGGTGGTGGTGCATGGCCTTTCCAGGCTGGTGAGCGAACCGGAATTTGAAAGCACCTCAAGCCTTCGGCCGCTGCTGGAACTGATCGATGACCAACCAGCCACCTTGATCAGCCGCGGTGAATCCGCACGGGTGTGGATCGGCGACGAACATCCTCAGCCAGCCCTGGAGGCCTGTGCTGTGGTTCAGGCTCCATACCGCTGCAACGAGGGGCTCGGCCATGTGGCCCTGGTGGGGCCGATGCGGATGGCCTATGCCACGGCCCGAGCCGCCGTGCAGCGGGTGGCCCGGCACCTGGAATTGCTGCTGGCCTGAGGCCCGCTCCTTAGAGCTGATCCCCCAGCTTCTCCGCCACGGTGTTGACGTCCTTGTCGCCGCGGCCTGAGCAGTTGATCACCACTTCCGTGCCATCGGCCAGGGTGGGGCAAAGCTGCTCAAGCCAGGCGAAGGCATGGGCGGTTTCCAGGGCCGGAATGATGCCCTCAAGCTCACTCACAAGGCGCAGGGCATCGAGGGCCTGTTGGTCGGTGACTGCGGCGTACTCGGCACGCCCGATCTCCCGCAGGTAGCTGTGCTCCGGCCCCACTCCGGGGTAATCGAGGCCTGCACTGATGGAGTGGGCCTCCATCACCTGACCGTCTCCGTCCTGCAGCAGCAGGCTCATGGCGCCGTGCAGCACACCGGCACGGCCCTCGGTGATCGTCGCGGCGTGGCGACCGGTGGCCACACCATCACCGGCGGCCTCAACACCAATCAGCCGCACGGATGTGTCCTGCACAAATGGATGGAACAGGCCCATGGCATTGGAGCCACCGCCAACGCAGGCCATCAGCACGTCTGGCAGCCGGCCGAAGGCGTCCTGACACTGCTGCTTGGACTCCTCACCGATCACGGCATGGAAATCCCGCACCAACATCGGATAGGGGTGAGGCCCTGCGACGGATCCAAGGATGTAGTGGGTGGTCTCGACGTTGGTCACCCAGTCGCGGATCGCTTCACTGGTGGCGTCCTTGAGGGTGGCGGTTCCGGCCGTCACCGGTTGCACCGTGGCGCCCAGCAGGCGCATGCGGAAGACATTGAGGGCCTGACGGCGCATGTCTTCAGCGCCCATGTAGATCACGCACTCCAAGCCGAAGCGAGCACAGACCGTGGCCGTGGCGACGCCGTGCTGCCCCGCACCGGTCTCGGCAATGATCCGTTTCTTGCCCATTCGCAGGGCCAGAAGGGCCTGCCCCAGGGCGTTGTTGATCTTGTGGGCACCGGTGTGGTTCAGGTCTTCCCGCTTGAGCCAAATGCGGGGGCCACCGTCGGCGCGGCGGTAGTGGGCGGTGAGACGCTCGGCCTCATACAACGGTGTCGCCCGGCCGACGTAGTTCTTCAGCAGGCGGTTGAGCTCGGCGGTGAAAGCGGGATCGTTCCAGGCCTGGGCCGCTGCCTGCTCCAGTTCCGCCAGGGCCGGCATCAGGGTCTCGGGCACGTACTGACCGCCGAACCGTCCAAAGCGACCGTGGGCACCTGGGCGCACCGCTGGCTGCAGGCGGGAGGGATCCGGAGTGCTGGCGTTGGGCAGGGTGCTGGTCACGGATCCACGGCGGAGCGTCGGCTCAGCGTAAGCAGGCGGTCACGCCATGGGGCGCCGCATCGGCGCTCATCGACAATGCAAGCCGGTTGCGACAGGTGGATGCCGAAGGGAGGCTGGCAGGAATTCAGCAGTGCCGAGAGCCTGCAGCGACCGAGCGGCCCTGCGGCGAAGCCCGCAGCCAAGGCGCAGCAAATGGTGCGGGTGCAGCCCACCCGTGGTGGCAAAGGTGGCAAAACCGTGACGGTGATCCGGGGCCTGGAGCTGGATGCTGCAGGCTTCAAGGCGCTGCTGAAGAAGCTCAAAACACGCATCGGCAGTGGCGGGACCGCCAAGGAAGGCGTGATCGAACTGCAAGGAGATCAGGTGGATCTGGCGCTCGAGCTGCTCAGCAAGGAGGGATACCGGCCGAAACGGGCTGGGGGCTAAGGGAGAATGGCCGCCACTTCTTGCTGTGGCCATGACCGCCAGCCCCACCTACGGAGAGCTCACCAACAAAGGTGCGTCCACCAACATCGCCTGGCATGAGGCCTCCGTGGGCCGCGACGAGCGCTCGAACCAGCGTGGTCACCGCAGCGCCATTCTTTGGTTCACCGGACTCTCCGGCTCCGGCAAGAGCACCCTGGCCAATGCCGTCAACGCAGCCCTGTTCGAGCGAGGACTCGCCACCTATGTGCTGGACGGCGACAACATCCGCCACGGCCTCTGCAAAGACCTGGGCTTCTCCGATGCCGACCGTGAGGAGAACATCCGCCGCATCGGTGAAGTGGCCAAGCTGTTCCTGGATGCGGGCGTGATCGTGCTGACCGCCTTTGTGTCGCCCTTCCGTGCAGACCGGGACAAGGCCCGGGACCTGGTGGAGGACGGTGACTTCCTCGAGGTGTTCTGCGCCGCAGACCTCGAGGTCTGCGAATCCCGCGACCCCAAAGGCCTCTACGCCAAGGCACGGGCGGGGCAGATCAAGGAATTCACCGGCATCTCCAGCCCCTACGAAGCACCGGAAACGCCCGAACTGAAGATCGACACCGGCAAGCAGGATCTGGCCGACTCCGTGGAGCTGGTAATCAAAGCGCTCCAGGAGCGTGGGGTGATTCCGGCCGCCTGAGGTCGACGTCACCAGCCCTGGCGGCATCCGCCAGGGTTTTGATGCAACTGGCCACCGGCACCGCCAACAGCAGGCCCAGCAGATCGCCCACGCCATAGAGGGCGCCCACTCGGGCGCCAACGGGCAAGGCGATCAGCAACCAGGCCGGTTGCAACCCCACGATGCTGCCCATCAGCCGCGGTTGGATCACCTGATCCACGATCTGACCGACCACAATCGCCGCGGCAAGCAACTCAAGGCCTGTGCGCGGGTCCTGAACCGCCAGCACCGCACTCACCGAGACGATCGACACGGCACTGGCATAGGGCACCAGGGTGGTGAAGCCGATCAGCACGGCGAACAAGACGCCGTAGGGAATGTTCAGGGCGGTGAACACCAGGAGCTGACCACCACTGAGGATCAGAGCCAACACCACCTGACCGGCGAAATAGCCGCGAAAGGTGCGCTCGAGGGTCGTCTGCACCAGATCCCGCCAACGGTCGGGCAGCCAACGGGCCAGACCGTCGACGATCGGATCTGCCCCAAGCAGCAGGAAGACCGCCAACACCAGCACGATCACCACATTGATCGTGGTGCCCACCGTGGCCCCCAACAGGCCCAAAAGGCGTTGACTCAACTGCGTCGCCAAACGGCTGAACTGGGCCACCAGATCGCTGCTGAGATCAGCGAAATCCGTCGGCAGGCCATGGTCCAGCGCCCAGAGCTGACCCCGATCGATCCACTGCTCCGCCGCCGTAAGCAGAGACGGCGAGGCAGTAAGCAATTGGCTGAGCTGTTCGATCAGAAGCGGCACGAGGGCCACAGCCGCCCAGGCCAAGAGCCCCAAGGTCAGCAGGACCACGCTGACGATGGCCCAGGCGCGGGGAAGACCCCGTTGCGCGAGCCAGCGGCAGGGCAGATCCAACAAAAATGCGATCAAAGCCGCGGTGAGGAACAACCCGGGAAATGGAGCGAACTGCACCAGCAAACGCTTCAGCACAAAGGCGTTCAAGCCCAGTACAGGCAGCAGAAGACCAAGCCGCAACCAGGCCGGCCAGGGCGTCATCGAAACGATGAAGCGAATCGGTTAGTGCTGCTCAAAGGAAGCCGGCTTGGAGGCTGAACTGACGTAATGGCACCAAAAACTGAGCCAGGCGGCAATCCCAAGGAACTTGAATCCCTCTTCAAAGATCTGCACCGTCTCGTAAGAATTCGGCCACAGCCACTGGAGTTCATCGGTCAGAACCGACAGACCCAACAACACCACTGACATGAGAAAGGTGTCACCACCGAAACGCCGCAGAGGGCCACGGAATCGGAACAACAGCAACCCGGTAAAAAAGGCGTATGTGATGTACAAAAACAACTGGCCCAGATAGCGGTCATGCACCAAGAACATGTCGTCCAGGCAGAGCCAGAGCGAAAAACCACCCCCACAGAAGGCGAATTGACGGTTCAAAACGGAGCCTTGGATTTGCCGGGTGGACGCTGCGAATAGAGCAATGGCCGCGGCCGCCATCCAGAGCAAATAGCCCACGCTGGAAAGGAAACCTTCGCCAAGAGGTGCCTTACAGGACTGGGCCAAATCCCTCAATACCAATTTGGCGCTGATGCCCTCTGAGGCGCTCCAAACCAGCGCAACCGCATAAACAACAAGCGCCGGAACCACCGCCCAAAGCAGCGTGGATCGCAGGGTGGAACGAACGGGAACACTCATGAATTCATCCGGAAGAGGTAATCCGTGCTGCCCAGATCAACCAGGCGCGCATCCTTGGCGACCACAGCATCGTGGAGGCTGCTGCGGTACTCATCAAGTTTCTGAGCCAAGCCAGCGTCGCCCACCGAGAGGATCTGCGCCGCCAGCAAGCCGGCATTGAGTCCTCCACCGATGGCGACGGTGGCCACAGGAATCCCCCCCGGCATCTGCACGATCGAGTGGAGGGAATCAACCCCGGACAGCGCCCGGCTTTTCACCGGAACGCCGATCACAGGCAGCGTGGTGAGCGCGGCCACCATGCCGGGGAGATGGGCGGCCCCGCCGGCGCCGGCGACGATCACCCCAAACCCCTGACCCCGGGCCGCTTGAGCAAAGTTCACCATCTCCAAGGGGGTGCGATGGGCCGAGAGCACCCGAACCTCCACCTCCACCCCCAGCTCGCGCAGGATGGCGGCGGCGGGTTCCATGGTGGGCAGGTCAGAGTCACTGCCCATCACAACGGCAACACGGGGAAGCACTGGCGGCACAACGCAGAGGGGCAAGACTGCCATCGTCTCCCCCCATGGCTGCAGAAGCCAGTGTTGCGTTGATGCACCGGATCACCAACATTCGACTGCCGGGTCCCCTGCCGGGGGACGGAGACCAGCGCTATGCCATCGAACTGGACGAACAGGGTCGGATCTGCCGCATCGAGGCGATGGGCGGCGTGGCTCAACAAGTTGCGCAACAGGAGGCTCAACAAACTGATGCGGACTGGAACGGCAACTGGCTCAGCCCCCGGGGTGTGGACCTGCAGATCAACGGCGGGCTGGGACTGGCCTTCCCGGAACTGAGCGAGGCAGATCTGCCCCGGCTGGTGCAACTCCTTGAGCTGTTGTGGCGCGATGGGGTCGAAGCCATCGCCCCGACCCTGGTGACCTGTGGCATCGCGCCGCTGCGCCGGGCCCTGGCCGTGCTGCGGCAAGCGCGGGACCTGCATCAACCCGGCCGTTGCCGGCTGCTGGGGGCCCATCTGGAGGGCCCCTTTCTGGCCGCAGCCCGCCGCGGTGCCCATCCCCGTGAACACCTGGCCAGCCCCAGCCTGGAGGCTCTCGAGGAACGAATCGGTGGGTTCGAAACGGAGATTGCCTTGGTCACCCTGGCCCCCGAACTGGAGGGAGCCGCTGCGGTGATCGGGCGACTGCGGGAGCTGGGCATCAGCGCGGCCCTGGGGCACAGCGCCGCCACGGCCGAACAGGCCAGCACCGGGTTCGATCAGGGGGTGGCCATGCTCACCCACGCCTTCAATGCCATGCCTGGGTTGCACCACCGGGCACCCGGCCCTCTTGGGGAAGCCTGCAGGCGTGGAGGGGTGGCCCTGGGGCTGATCGCCGATGGCGTGCACGTGCACCCCACGATGGCGATGCTGTTGCAACGGCTGGCACCGGAGCAGACGGTGCTGGTGAGCGATGCGCTGGCCCCCTACGGCCTGGCCGACGGGGAGCACCGCTGGGACGAGCGGGTGCTGCTGGTGGAGAACGGCACCTGCCGCCTCGATGACGGCACCCTGGCGGGAGTGACCCTGCCGCAACTGGAGGGGGTGAAACGGCTGGCCCGCTGGAGTGAAGCCCCCGGTGCTGCGATCTGGAGCGCCACGGTGGCACCGCGGCGGGTGATCGGCGATGCAACGGGGTGCATGGATGCCCTGATGGGACGGCCACTGACGCAACTGCTGCGCTGGCAGCTGAAGGAGGGTGAGCTGCACTGGGCCTGCGCTGCTTAGGATCCCGCCGACGCAAACCCTTCCGCCATGGCCCCCGATCAGCTGCTGGAGCAGAAACAGGCCGAGAAAAAGGAAGTGAAGGGCTACTTCGAAACCACGGGTTTCGACCGCTGGAACCGCATCTACAGCGACAGCGACGACGTGAACAAGGTGCAGCGCAACATCCGCATCGGTCACCAGAAGACCGTGGATGAGGTGCTGGCCTGGATCAAGGAGAGCGGTGAACTCAGCCAGGCGAGCTTCTGCGACGCGGGCTGCGGTGTTGGCAGCCTGAGCCTGCCGCTGGCGGCGATGGGGGCCGGTTCCATCAGCGCCAGCGACATTTCCGAGGCCATGGCCCAGGAAGCCGAGCGCCGGGCCCGCGAGGCCGGCCTCGACATGGCCAAGCTGAATTTCTTCGCCAGCGACCTGGAAAGCCTGAGCGGCTCCTTCCACACGGTGTGCTGCCTGGATGTGTTCATCCACTACCCCCAGCAACCGGCCGAGGAGATGGTGAAGCACCTCTGCAGCCTCACTGAAGAGCGGCTGATCGTGAGCTTTGCGCCCTACACCCCGCTGCTGGCGCTGTTGAAGGGCATCGGCCAGCTGTTCCCCGGCCCCAGCAAAACCACCCGGGCCTACACCCTCAAGGAAGACGGCATCGTGAAGGCAGCCGAAGCCTGCGGCTTCAAGCTGGTGCGCCGCAGCCTGAACAAGGCCCCCTTCTACTTCTCGCGTTTGATCGAGTTCCGCAAGGCCTGATCTCCCTCACTCGGGGGATCCACCAGGAGGTTGAGCTCCCTCAAGTGAGGGAGACCCGAAAGCCGCCAGGCATGCAGCCGATAGCCCCCATCACCGGGCGTTGCGGTGGCTGAAATCTCGCGATTCATCAGATAGAGCGGATCACCCAGCAAGGGGCTGCCCAGCTGCGCCAGATGAATACGGATTTGATGCGGCCGTCCGGTGGTGATCGTCACCTGCAGGCGATCGCCCTCGGCCCTGCGCTCCAACAGCTCCAGCTCGGAGTGGGCTGAGAGCCGTTTGCGGATCGGCGCATCGTCGAACGGTTCCGGCCCCCAGATCCAGCCCAAGAGTGGATGCGGCCGTTCCACCACATCACTGCTCACCGTCAGGCACTGCCCCAACTCCAACCCCGGCACCCGCTGGCTCCAGGCCTGATACACCTTGCGGCAAGCGCCGTCGGGCCGGAACTGCTTCGACCAAAGGGCACGGGTCTGCGGCGTGCGGGCACACACCTGCAGGCCGGAGGTGAAGCGCCCCAGGCGGTGCACCGGCCGGGCCCCGGTGGGTTCAAGCAAGGCCGTGAGCGTGTGGTGCAGGAAGCCACCACCGGGCATCACCGGCAAACCGGAAGGCTTGTTGATCACCAACAGGTCGCCGTCGTCGTGGATCGTCTCCCATTGATCGGGGATCGCCTGCTCCAACCAGGGCGGACGCCGCCAACAGAGGGTCTCACCGCCCTGCAAGGCTCGATCAACGGCCAGCAGCGCTCCGTTCCAATCCAGCTCACCGGCGGCGATCCGCTGCTGCCACAACACAGCATCAGAGTGGCGGTAGCGATCCGCCAGCCATTCGCTCACCAAGATGCCGGCAGCGGACCGCGGCACCCGGTCGCGGTAGGTCCAACCATTGTTGAACGCCGCCTCGCGCCAGCCCGCCTTCAAGTCACCAGACGGTGCTCCAGGGCATAGCGCACCAATTCCGTGCGGCTGGAGGTGCCCGTCTTGTTGAACAACCGGCTCACGTACTTCTCCACGTTGCGGATCGACGTCTCCAGTTGCCGGGCAATCTCCTTGTTCATCAATCCTTCCGCCACCAGCTGCAGCACACTCGCCTCCCGCGGCGTGAAGCTGTGCACCACCGGCTCGGTGGAGGGCAACGCTTCGGCCTGGGCCAGCAGCGAACGGATCTCGGTGATCTGCTTGGCCATCTGGCCCATATCGGTATCCGCAAAGCGCGCTGCCTCCTGCAGCAGCCGTTGCTGGCGCTGGGCCACGTTGCGCACCCGCGCCACCAGCTCATCGGGATCGAACGGCTTGGGGATGTAGTCATCCACCCCGGCCAGATAGCCCTGGGTGCGGTCCGCCGTCATGCCCTTGGCGGTGAGGAAAATCACCGGGGTGCCACCAAGCCGTTCATCGGCGCGCAACTTCTGCAGCAGGCCATAGCCATCAAGCCGCGGCATCATCACGTCGCTGATCACCACATCCGGCAGCATCTGCTGCGCCTTGGCGAAGCCTTCCTCCCCGTCCACCGCGGTGGTCACCTCAAAGCCTTCGTCTTCCAGATAGGCCTGCACCGCCGTGCGCAGACCGGGCTCGTCGTCCACCAGCAACAGACGCGGGGCGGGCGCCGCGGCCTCTACGGATTCAGCGGTGGGGGTGGGCGCGTCGCTCATGGCTGGAATCGCTCTGGCAGCAATGTATGGAGAGCACGCTCAACGGGCCAGTGCGGGTAACTGCTCCTGCTGTTCGGGAATCAGGGTGGAAAAGCCCAGATCCAGAGCCTTCTGACGCAACGTGGCAGGGTCGGTTCCCGCCACCTCCGGCACGCAGGCTGCCCACCACACCAGGTGATCCTCCCGATTCACGTCCGTAATCGGACCGCCAGGGTTGAGGGTGCGCACGTAAACCGTCGACGGCGTGCGTTTCACCCGCAAGGGCTTCTCTGGGGAGCAATTGACGCTCTCCACATAGACGTTGAGATCCGACGCCGACTCCTCCCACAGGCTGTAGCTACGGGTGTCGGGATTGGACGAGGCTGGTTTCACCGCGTAAATCCCGATCGACAGGGTGCCGACGGGAGCAGGGCGTTCGATCAGCACCTTGAGATCGGCTGGCCGCGATTGCCGCATCTGCTCCAGCACCTGCTCACGGTCGAAGCCACTGGCGGGTTGCAGGCACACCAGCCCGCCCAGGCCCAGCAGTGCCATTGGCAATCGCAGACCCATGCCAGTGCCGTTCGCAATGCAGCACCATGATCGCAACATCTGCCTGCATCGTCCTGAGCGGCTCGGCTCTCGCCTTTGATTTCCAGGCCACCACCCCCTGTGCGGCTGAGGTGGTGGAGGCGATGGCGCCGTTCTGGAGTGCGGACTGGGGCAATCCCTCCAGCCGCCAGCATCGGCTCGGCCTCAACGCCTCTGCCGCGGTGAACGTGGCGCGGCGCCAGCTTTCGGAAGCGGTGGGAGTGAGCCCGGAACGACTGGTGTTCACCAGCGGTGCCACGGAAGCCAACAACCTGGCGCTGCTGGGCCATGCCCGCGCCCTGGGGAGCGGCCATCTGATCAGCGTGGCCACCGAACACCACGCCGTGCTGGATCCACTCCAGCAACTGCAACGGGAAGGCTTCAGCGTCACCCTGCTGACCCCAGGCCCCGATGGACTGATCAGCCCTGAGCAGCTGGAGGCGGCGATTACCCCCGAAACGCGGCTGGTGAGCGTGATGGCGGCCAACAACGAAATCGGCGTGCTCCAGCCGCTCGAGCAACTGGGAACGATTTGCCGCCGCCATGGCATCACCCTGCACAGCGATGGAGCCCAGGCCTTCGGGACGCTGCCGCTGGCCCCTGATGCCTTGGGGGTTGACCTGCTCAGCCTCAGTGCCCACAAGCTCTACGGGCCCAAGGGCATTGGCGCCCTGGTGCTGCGGGAGGACATCGCCATCGAACCGCTGCAGTGGGGGGGCGGCCAGGAAGCCGGGCTCCGGGCCGGCACCCTGCCCACAGCCTTGATCGTGGGCTTTGCCGCCGCCGCCCGCCTTGCGCTGCAGGAGCAGGAGCAGCGCAACAGCCACCTACAGCACCTGCGCGATCAGCTGTGGGAGGGCCTGCAGCAGCGCCTCCCTGGCGTGCTGCTCAATGGGGCCCTGCAGCCGCGCCTGCCCCACAACCTCAACATCAGCCTGCCCGGGGTGAACGGCAGCCACCTGCACCGGGCCCTGCGCCCGCACCTGGCCTGCAGCAGCGGCTCCGCCTGCAGCAACGGTGCCCCGTCCCACGTGCTCCAGGCGATCGGTCGCTCGCGGGCAGAAGCCGAAGCCTCCCTGCGGCTCAGCCTGGGGCGCGAGACCACATCCGGCGACGTGGATCAGGCCATCACAGCGATCACCGACGCCGCAACTGCCACCGGGTTCTTCAGCGGTCGCTAAACAGGGGCCAAACGCTGGGCCACACGCCATTTGGCACTGCGGCTGCGGGGGTTGGCCTCCTCCTCCTGCTCGGTGGCCACCACCGGCTTACGGGTGATCCGCTGCAAGCGCTCATCGCGCAGGAAGGCGGTCTTGACGCGGCGGTCTTCCAGGGAATGGAAGCTGATGATTCCCAGAAGCCCCTCGGGCTCGAGCCAGTCGGGGGCCTGCTGCAGCAGGCGATCGAGCACCCCCAGCTCATCGTTCACCGCAATCCGCAGGGCCTGGAAGGTGCGGGTGGCGGGGTGAATCCGTCCCCGCCGCGCCTTGGGTGGATAGCAACCGGCCACGGCGTAGGCCAAGGCCGCGGTGCCCTCATAGGAGCCCTTCTCCTTGAGGTCGGCTTTGATCCGCCGGGCGATACGACGGGAGAGCCGCTCCTCCCCGTAGCCATAGATCAGATCCGCAAGCTCGTTCTCCTCCAGGCGATCGATCAGCTCAGCCGCAGTCTCCCCCTCACCGCCGGCATTCATCCGCATGTCCAAGGGACCATCGAGGCGAAAACTGAAGCCCCGCTCCGCCACATCCAGCTGCGGGCTGCTCACCCCCAGATCCGCCAGCACCATCACGGCGGGCTCGGGCGGCACATAGTCGGCAAAGTTGGTGGCCACGATCGAGACGCGATCACCGAAGGGGGCCAGACGCTCCGCCGCCGCGGCCCGAGCCGTGGCGTCCTGGTCCAGTCCGATCAGGCGCAGGCCGGGATGCTGTTCCAGCAACAGGGCGCTGTGGCCGCCGCCGCCAAGGGTGGCGTCGATCAACAGGCCATCCGGACGGGGGATCTGCCGGGCCGCATCCAGCACCGCATCGGCCAGCACGGGCACATGGCTGAAGGGGGGCACAAGCCACAGGCGAAGACTCCTTAAGATCTACTCATCGATCGGACCACCGCTCCCATGACGCAGCTGGAAACGCGCACGGAGCCCATGGTGGTGAACTTCGGGCCCCACCACCCCTCCATGCACGGGGTGCTGCGGCTCGTGGTCACCCTCGATGGTGAGGACGTGGTCGACTGCGAACCGGTGATCGGTTACCTCCATCGCGGCATGGAGAAGATCGCCGAGAACCGCACGAACGTGATGTTCGTGCCCTACGTGAGCCGCATGGACTATGCGGCGGGGATGTTCTACGAGGCGATCGTGGTGAACGCCCCGGAAAAACTGGCGAACATCCCGGTGCCCAAGCGGGCGAGCTACATCCGGGTGCTGATGCTGGAACTCAACCGCATCGCCAACCACCTGCTCTGGCTTGGACCCTTCCTGGCAGACGTGGGGGCCCAGACCCCGTTCTTCTACATCTTCCGCGAGCGGGAGATGATCTACGACCTCTGGGAAGCCGCCACCGGCCAGCGGCTAATCAACAACAACTATTTCCGCATCGGCGGCGTCGCCGCTGATCTGCCCTGGGGATGGCTGGAGAAATGCCGTGATTTCTGTGACTGGTTCGGCCCCAAGATCGACGAATACGAAAAGCTGATCACCAACAACCCGATTTTCCGGCGCCGGATTGAAGGGTTGGGAACGATCGAGAAGGAGGACGCCATCAACTGGAGCCTCTCCGGACCGATGCTGCGCGCTTCCGGCGTGCCCTGGGATCTCCGCAAGGTGGATCACTACGAGTGCTACGACGACTTCGACTGGCAGGTGGCCTGGGAAAAGGAAGGCGACTGCTACGCCCGCTATCGCGTGCGCATCGAAGAAATGCGCCAGTCGCTCAAGATCCTGCGCCAGGCCTGCGACATGATCCCCGGCGGACCCACCGAAAACCTCGAGGCCAAGCGCCTCAACGAAGGCAAGGGCAGCGACGCTGCAGGTTTCGACTTCCAGTACGTGGCCAAGAAGGTGGCGCCGACCTTCAAGATCCCCAACGGCGAGCTCTACACCCGGCTGGAATCAGGCAAGGGAGAGATCGGCGTGTTCATCCAGGGCAACAACGACGTCACCCCCTGGCGCTTCAAGATCCGCGCTGCCGACAGCAACAACC
The DNA here is from genome assembly GCF_014279895.1 of Synechococcus sp. M16.1. NCBI lineage: Bacteria > Bacillati > Cyanobacteriota > Cyanophyceae > Synechococcales > Synechococcaceae > Synechococcus > Synechococcus sp. M16.1. Next base: position 1,914,234 of record NZ_CP047954.1, read on the forward strand.
TGCAGATCCTTCCCCACATCCTCAAGGGACACAAGGTGGCCGACATCATGGCCATCCTCGGTTCCATCGACGTGATCATGGGATCGGTGGACCGCTGATCTCTGAACCGGTTTCTGCGGCGGTTGCAACGCGCGGGCTATCTGCTGCCCGCAACCGTGACCGGTGCGTTATGGCTGAAGGGCTTGCATCCAGGGATACCCGGCCTCAGCTGCCCGCTTCGCGCCCTCACTGGCGTGCCCTGCCCCACCTGCTTTCTGACCCGAGCAATAAGCACAGCACTCACCGGTGATCTGGGCGGATCGCTGCAATGGCATCTGTTTGGCCCCATTGCCGCCCTGGGGCTGGTGTTCTGGAGTGTGCTGGCGCTCCAGCAACGGCGTCTCATCCCCAGAGGTCTTCCCCTCTGGCCCCTGCCGTTGGTGGCTGGAGGGTTGATCAGCTACTGGCTGCTGCGCCTGAGCACCAACAGCTGGCCCAGCGGCTGAGCGATCAGCGCAACAGTCCGCGCTGATAGGCGACGTTCTGAAGGAAGAAGCTGGCCATGGGAATCACCACAAAGCCCCCCAGACCGCAGGTCGCCAGGGTCAGCAGCCCCACAACGATGCCCGTCAACACCTCGAGCCCCACGAAGCTCAAGCCGTTTTCCGAGCGATACACCACCTGAAACGACTGAGAGAAGGCTTCACCGATGCCCATGTCGGTGACGAAGATGCGATTCACAAACACCGGCGTCACCAACGCCACGGCAATCCCGGGAAGGATGCAAAGCAGAAAGCCGATGGTGGTGATCAGCGAAAAGAACAGCCCCGCCAGCACATAACGCCACCAACGGCCGGTGAGCAGCTGAGCGGCCGTTGAAATCGTCACCACCTCACCGCGCTCGTAATAAAGGGCAGGAACGGCCACCAACAGCACCGACAACAGGCTGGCGAGGATGGAGAAAGGCAACTGAACCAATTGGGCGAGAACCGCTCCGAGCCCCAATGCCGCATCACTGCTGCCGATGATTGACGACACAGCAACGATGATCAGGCCATAGGCCAGAACAGCCAACAGCGACAGCACGATCGAGCCCACCCAGCTCACCAGCACCACAGGGATGTGCTGCAGGAAGGCCTGCCAGGCCTTCTGAATGGACGGAGGCTCGAAGGCGATCGGCGCGGCCATGGTTCGGGCGGGATTTCTGTCAGGGTGACAGTCGGCACCGGCTTGAACAACACATCGCCATGACCTCTGCCCCCTGGCTGGAGCTGAGCCGAACCGTGCGCTTCAGCGACACCGACGCCGCCGGTGTGATGCACTTCCAGCAGCTGCTGGGCTGGTGCCACCAGGCCTGGGAGGAAAGCCTGGAACGCTTCGGCCTGCCGGCCGGTTCAGTCTTCCCTGGCGGCCGCGGGGAGCAACCGAGCGTGGCCTTGCCGATCGTGCACTGCCATGCCGATTTCCGCGCCCCGGTGCAGGTGGGCGACAAGCTGCTGATCCGCCTGGAACCGGAACGGCTCGATCTCAGCAGTTTTGCGGTGAACAGCCAAGTGCTGCTGGAGGAGCAGCTGGTGGCCCAAGGCTGCCTGCGTCATGTGGCCATCGACGCCCAAACCCGGCTCCGCTGTGCCCTGCCCGATGGCGTGGACCGTTGGCTGGAAGCATCAAGCCTCGGCCGCATCCAACCGCTCTAACCACTCTCGCCAGCGCTGACGCTGCCATTTCCCCAGCGCGGAGAGGGCCAGGTCGGGGCACAACAGCCAACGCCGTGGTGTCTCCGCCGGCGGCCAAGGCCGAGTGAGGGCCTCAAGCCGCTGCAGCACCTCTGGGTCAGAACTGCCCACCAAGGCCACCAGCCGCTGCCCCCACTCCGGATCATCTACAGCAAGAAGCAGCACGGCACTCACCGGCAGCGATGCCGCCTGCAGCGCCGCCATCAAACGCTGCTCCAGCTGCTCGGGGAACACGGTTTCCCCCCCGGAGTGGATGGCTCCATCGATGCGCCCGGCAATCTGAAGGCTTGGGGTCAACGCGGCCTGATCCCCGGAGCGCCACCAGCCATCGCCATCCCCGAGCGATTCCCACCGATCCGGCTGATCAGCCCGCCAACAACCCAGCGCCAACCGATCAGTGCGCACCTCAAGCGCCCCATCAGCGGCCAGCCGCAGCTCCACATCCACCAGCGGGTCCCCACACCCGGGCTCGCCGGCCAAAAAGCGGTCCGGCGGGAGCGCCGCCACCATCGCCGCCGTCTCCGTGGACCCGTAACAGGGCGCCAGCGGCAGCTGCAAGGCACGCGCCTGATCCGCCAGCGGAGACGGGAGAGCCGCACCACCGATCCAGATCAGCTGCAGCTGCTGTAAGAAGGCCACCCCATCGGGATGGGCCAGCAGGCGCGCCAGCTGCGTGGGCACCAAGGACAGCACGGCAGGATTCGTCTCCCAAGCGGGCAGGCCCTGGCAGAACGCGAGCAGTTCGGCGGGGGTTTTCATCAACCCCGGCTCCAGTTGCTGATGCCCCGCGCCCCAGCAGCGGGCGCGCCAACAAGGCATCAGACCACTCACATGGGCCAGCGGCAGAGGATTGAGCAGCAGGGTGGAGGCGGGGTCCACGCCGATGCCCGTCAACCAATGGGCGGTGGCGGCGGCCGAACGGTCCAGATGAAGCGAGGGCTGGGCGCAGCAACGGCTGCCGCCACTGCTGCCACCACTGCGCACCAGCACCCCCGGTCCCGGCGGCAGCTGATCAATGGGCGCCGCTTCCGCCTCAGGTGACAGGGCCACCCACTGCCCCGCCGCCAGCCCCTGCTCCAGCCGCTCGAGCTCGCTCATGCCGCCGCGGCCCAGACCCGCTCTGGATCGTTGGAGAACATCGGCCCCGCTGGCGTCCAACCGGGGGCCAGGCCCGGTGCTGCCGGCGTGGGGCCCTGGGCCTGAAGACCGGCCAAATGCTCCAGCCAGCGCCGACCGATGCCGGTTTCAAACGCCGTGCTCAGCATCCGTTGGGGCAGCCCCGCCTGCAGCTCCCGCAACAGCAGGCGGGGATCGCCCTCCAGCGCAGGCCGACGCACCTGCCAGCCGCTCCAGCTACTACGCAGCTCGGGGTGCTGGTGGAGGGATTCATCGAGGGCCACCGGCCCCAGCGCCGCCAACTGCTCCAGGCCGGCTTGATCCTCCACCGCCAGCGGCTGCTCCAACCAGTCCAAGCGAGGGTCATCGCGCAACCGCTGCATCCAGACCTCAGCCGTGCTGCGATCCCAGCCGCCGTTGGCATCCAGACGCAGCCGGGCCGTGGGCGGCAGACGCTGGAGCAGCTGCTCGAGCAGCTGACGCTCCAGGCCATCCGGCGCCGTGGCCACCTTCCACTTGAAGGTGCAGTTCTCCAAGCCACCCATCGATGCCGCAGCAACCTCCAGGGCCGAAAGCATCGCCTCGCCAGCTGGCAGCAACAGCGCCGGGGCAGGGGCCTTCAGCCAGCCCTGGGGCGCAGCAGCACCCACCACACCCTGCAGCTCCGCCAAGGCCGCCCCAAGGCCAAAACCCAATGGCCCCGGGGCCTCCCGCAACACAGCCTCCAGCTGAGCCTGAGGAAGCTCGTCCGGCACCGAAGCGAGGGCCTGCTCACAGGCCATGAACTGCTGCGGCTGCAGCGGAGCCACTTCGCCCCAGCCCACGGCCCCCTGCTCGTCATCCAGCCGCAGCAACCAGCCACAACGCTCCCGCAGCTCGCCGGCAGCCGTGCGCAGCGGCTGCAGCAGGGCAAAGCGGAAGCGGCGACGCTGAAGCCGGAGCGTCATCCGCCCGTCCAGACGCGCGCCAGAGCCAGGCCCGCACTCATCCCCAGACCATTCCAGCCCTGGAAGCGCAGGGCCAGAAACTTACTGCCACTGATCAGCTCCGGCCTGTCGTGGTGGCGCTGGAGCAGACGCATCAGCTGCACACCGGCAGGAAGGCCGAGAGCGCTCAACAACACCGTCGGAGGCCAGTCTCCGTGCAGCACGGGCACCCACTCCAACGCCAGCGTCAAGGCCACAAACCAGGGCACCAAAGCCGCCGCCCGGGCCGTGCCCAGACGCACCACCGGCGAGCGTTTGCCATGGGCGGCGTCCTCCTCCACCTGATGGAAGTGGGAGCAGAACAACACCAGGGTGGTCGCCAGGGCGGGGCCTGATCCCAAGATCCAGGCCGTGCCCCAAGGGATTGATGCTGCCCCCCGGGGCTGCAGCACCACAAGGGCCGCTGCGGTGGCAAAAGGCCCAAAGGCCAGCCAGCACAGGGGCTCACCCAGGCCGCGGTAGCCCAGGCGGAACGGCGGGCCCTGATACACGTAACCCAGGCCGCAGCACACCAACACCAAGGCCAGCACGGCCTGGCTGCTGTTCCAGGCCAACCCGGCCATCACCAGCAAGCCCAGCACCAGAGCAGCGGTCGCCCCCAGGGCGACACGGTCCCGGCGGCCGGTGAGGTTCACCACGGAATGGGGTTTACCGGTGGCATCCACACCCGTGGCCGCGTCAAAAACATCGTTGCTGAGGTTTTCCCAAAGCAACAGCAGGATGGCCGCCAGCACAAAGCCCCCCAACTGGAGCCAGCGCAGGGAGCCCGCCACCCCGAACTGCCATCCAGCCGCCAGCAGCACAGGCATCACGGCAACGGAATACATCGGCCACTTGATCGCTGCCTTCCACAAACGGCGCCGATCGGCGTAACGGGATGCGACAGCCTGCGGCTCAGACATGGACAGGACCCGTTCCCGCAGGGCGAAGACCCATACATTTGAGCAGTAACCCTGGCCGGAAACGCCGCGGATGTCGGCTGATTGTTGTTTCAGCACCCTCCTCTCCGCTGCCCAGCGGGGATGGTTGGCCTGTGACGGCGATGAAGCTCTGCTCAGCCTGGCCCTGCCGATCGAAGGGATCGACCCGCTTCTGGCCTTGCCGCAGCTGGCGGAGCAGGAAAGCCTGCAGGTGCTGTGGGACAGCGCGCCAGGCCTCTGCCTGGCTGCCGCAGGGCCCTGCCAGGAACTGGAGCTGGCCGGCAGCCGTCGCTTTGAGCAGGCCCAGCGCTTCGCCGACCTCTGCCTGAGCCGGCTGCACGACACGGCAGCGGACAGCCCAGCCCATGCTCGGCCCCGGGTGCTGCTGCGCTTCCGCTTCTTTGATCAGGTGAGTGAGCGCCGCCGCAGTGAAGCGGTGGTGCCATCGGTGCAGGCCGTGCTGCCCCGCTGGCAACTCAGCCGTCAGGGACGCCGCGGCTGGCTGCGGCTGAATGGGGTCGTGAGCAGTGCAGCGGACTGCCGCGAGCTGGCGGAACAGCTCTGGCTCAAGCATGAACAGCTGCTCAAGACGCCAACGACGCCACCCCCCCTCAAGCCCCAGGCGCTGGTGGCGGCAACGGAACCGGAAACCTGGCGGCAGCGCTACGCCGCAGCCCTCACCCGCGGCATTGATCTGGTCAACAGCGGTGACCTGCACAAACTCGTGCTGGCGGTGCGGCACCGCATTGTTCTGGCCGACACCTTCGACCCCTTGCCGCTGTTGAAGCGGCTGCGACGGCAGCAGGCCGGCAGCTGCCGCTTCCTCTGGCAGCGTCACACCGGTGATGCCTTCTTCGGTGCATCGCCGGAACGGCTGCTCAGCCTGCGCGCCGGTTGGCTGCGCAGCGATGCCCTGGCCGGCACGGCGGGGCAAGGGGATTCCGGGGCGCAGCTGCTGCGCTCCGACAAAGACCGCCGCGAACATGAATTGGTGGTGGAAACCATCACCGACCAACTGCGCCGCAACGGCTTGACCCCCCGCCGCCGCCGCCAACCCCAACTGGCCCGCCACGGCAACCTCACCCACCTGCACACCCCGATCACGGCCGAAACCCAGGGTCAGCCCGTGCTGGCGCTGGCTGAACAGCTGCACCCCACCCCGGCCGTTGCCGGGTTGCCGCGACGCGACGCGATGGCCTGGTTGCGCACCCTCGAACCCTTCGAACGGGGCAGTTACGCAGCGCCGATTGGCTGGATCGACAGCGCTGGTGATGCGGAACTGCGGGTGGCGATCCGCTGCGGTCACGCTCGGGGCTGTGAGCTGGATCTCACCGCCGGCGCCGGCCTGGTGCGGGGGTCCGTTGCCGAGCGGGAACTTCAGGAAGTGGGGCTGAAGCTGGCCGTGCTGGCGGACCAGCTGGAACTTCAGACCAGCGCGCGCAACCGCTCGATCGTCTGATCAGCCAACGGCTGGTTCATCAGCCTCTCCACTTCCCGCACCCCGGTGGGGCTGGTGACGTTGATTTCGCTGAGCATGCCGCCGATCACGTCAATGCCAACGAAGAACAACCCCTCTGCCCGCAGCGCCGGGGCCAGAGCAGCGCAGATCTGACGTTCCCGCTCGGTGAGTTCCGTGGCTTCCGCCTGGCCACCCACGGCCAGATTGCTGCGGAATTCTCCGGCTGAAGGACGCCGGTTGATCGCCCCCAGGGGATCGCCGTCCACCAGCAGGATGCGCTTGTCACCCTCGCTCACGGACGGCAGAAAGGCCTGGGCCATCACCGGCAGGCGTTCCTGCTCCGTCACCAGCTCCAGCAGAGCCTTCAAGCCCGGCGCCTGGCCGTTGACCCGAATCACCCCCAGGCCGGCACGACCCCCCAAGGGTTTGAGCACGATCTCCTGCTGCTCCTGGGCAAACAACAGCAGTTCAGACACCCGCCCCGCCACCAGCGTGGGGGCCATCCAACGGCTGAAGCGCAAGGCCCCCAGCTTTTCGTTCCAGCTGCGCAGCGCACTGGGGCGATTGAGCACCCGCACCCCCGCTCGCTCCGCCACCTCCAGAAGATGGGTGGCGTACAGATACGCCTCATCCACCGGCGGATCCTTGCGCATCCAGATCACGTCAAACCCAGCCAGCGCCTGACGTTCAGCCACCCCAACCGTGATCCAGGGCTCCGGCGTCACCGGAAGGGCAATCGCGAGGGGTTCATCGCCCCGTGCAATCAGATCGGAGGGCGTGCAGGCCCACACCTCATCGCCGGCGCGATGGGCGGCCTGCATCAGCGCAGCAGAGGAGTCCTTGGCTGGATTGATCTGCCCCAGCGGATCCAGAACAAACAGCTGGCGCATCGATCAGGCCTTCAGCAGCGCATCGAGCTCACCGGCGCGATCCAGGGCATGGAGGTCGTCACAGCCACCGATGTGGCGATCGTCGATGTACACCTGCGGAACACTGCGGCGACCATCACCCCGCGCCGCCATGGCATCCCGAGCCGGCTCATCCCCATCCACGCTGTGTTCGGTGTAGCTCACCCCTTTGCGGTCCAGAAGCCCCTTGGCGCGGACGCAGAACGGGCATGTTTGCCAGGTGTAGATCTCAACCTTGGCCATTGCGTTGCTGATGCCGATGGTCGGATCCTATGCAGCTACTGCACTGATAGCGTCAGAGGCTGATCAGGACCGAGTCCTTGCTGGATCTCACCGACTTCAAACGCGATCTCTCCGAGCTCACTGACCGCCTGGGCAATGCCCAGGACTGTCTTTGACGTTCCTGCACTGAACGCCAGGCAACAGGATCTCGAACAACTCGCGGCCCAGCCCGATTTCTGGGACGACCAGCAGAACGCCCAGAAGCAGATGCGGCGTCTGGATGAGGTGAAGGCCCAGCTGTCTCAGCTGGCCGGATGGCGCGGTGCGGTCGACGACGCCCAGGCCACCCTTGAGCTTTATGAGCTGGAGCCCGATGAGGACCTGCTCCAGGAAGCTCAAAACGGACTGAACCAGTTGCGCCAGGGGCTGGACCGCTGGGAACTGGAGCGCCTGCTCAGCGGCGAATACGACAAAGAGGGTGCCGTGCTCAGCATCAATGCGGGGGCTGGCGGAACAGACGCCCAGGACTGGGCCCAGATGCTGCTGCGGATGTACACCCGCTGGGCGGAAGACCACGGCATGAAGGTGACCGTGGATGAACTCTCCGAAGGGGAGGAAGCCGGGATCAAGAGCTGCACGATCGAAATCGAAGGGCGCTACGCCTACGGCTATCTGCGCAACGAAAAGGGCACCCACCGCCTGGTGCGCATCTCACCGTTCAACGCCAACGACAAGCGCCAGACCAGCTTTGCCGGTGTGGAGGTAATGCCCAAAATCGAAGAGGACGTCAAGCTCGACATTCCCGAAAAGGACCTGGAGATCACCACCAGCCGCTCCGGAGGCGCCGGTGGCCAGAACGTGAACAAGGTGGAAACGGCTGTGCGGATCCTGCACATCCCGACCGGGCTGTTTGTGCGCTGCACCCAGGAGCGGTCCCAGCTCCAGAACAAGGAGAAGGCGATGGCATTGCTGATGGCCAAATTGCTGGTGATCGCCCAGGAGCAACGGGCGGCCGAAATTGCCGACATCCGCGGCGACATCGTTGAAGCGGCCTGGGGCAACCAGATTCGCAACTACGTGTTTCAGCCATACCAAATGGTGAAAGACCTGCGCACTAATGAAGAAACCAACGATGTGCAAGCGGTGATGGATGGGGCCCTCGACCCCTTCATCGATGCCTGTTTACGCCAGGGTGTCGACAGCCCCGGCGCCGACGCCGATTCCTGATCCCATGGCCAGCGAGAGCACCCCACCGCCGAGCTTCGTTAAACAGGCCATGCGCAACATGGTGCGCAAGGGCAGCAAGAGCCTGTTCCATTTCGGCCTCACGGCCATGGGATTCCTTGGCTTCATCACCCTCGTGGCTTGGCTGGGGCGGCCGACCCTGCCGGGCTAGGCATGGAGCTCGACCTCGCACTGGATCGGGAGGGGGTGACGCTGCAACCCTCCGACAGCACCGATCTGCTCGATGAAACGGCCTGGCTCCAGCAGCTGGAGCACTGGCTCAACAGCATCTGCGGCAATGCAAGCCTCGACTGCCCAACCCTGGTGCGTTCGGCGGACGAGCTCAGCCTGGGGCTGCGCTTCACCGATGACGCCACCATCGCGGATCTGAACAGCTCCTGGCGCCAGAAAACAGGCCCCACGGATGTGTTGTCCTTTGCCGCCCTCGATGACGCTGGCGACTGGATGGAAGGCCCCAGCATCGAACTGGGAGACATCGTCGTCTCCCTGGAGACGGCCCGGCGTCAGGCCCAGGAACAGGGGCACAGCCTTCAGCGGGAATTGCGCTGGCTGGTGAGCCATGGCCTGCTGCACCTGCTGGGCTGGGACCATCCCGACGACACCAGCCTTGCCGCAATGCTGGCCCTGCAGGAGAGACTTCTTGGGGATGGGTGGCCTGGACAACCCGGGTAGCCTTCGGAAAGGGGGCGTGTGCCCTGCGGAGGAGAAGTTCTGTTCCGATGACCACCGAATCGCCCCGGACACGAACCGCAGATGCAGCTTCCGAAGAGGTGGCCATGGTGCCCAATGCCATGCGACGTCGGGGCAGCTGGCGCATTGCCGGCGATCTGCCGGCGAGCTTTCGCTATGCCGCTCAGGGCCTGGGCTACGCCTTCCTCACCCAGCGCAACTTCCGCATCCATGTGGTGACGGGGCTGGTGGTGTTCGGCCTGGCCACCTGGCTGCAACTGGATCTGATCCGCCTGGCCGTGCTGGTGCTTACGGTGGCTGCCGTTCTGGTGTTGGAGCTGCTGAACACAGCGATGGAAGCGGTGGTGGATCTGGCCGTCGGTCGGCGCTATCACCCCTTGGCCCGCATCGCCAAAGACTGCGCTGCTGCCGCCGTGCTGACGGCCGCCATCAGCTCTTTGCTGATCGCTCTGTTTCTCCTGCTTCCGCCGATCCTGCTCCGCCTGGGGCTCTGACTCCCGATTCGCAGATGCTGCTGGTCATCGACAACTACGACAGCTTCACCTTCAACCTGGTGCAGTACTTCGGTGAACTCGCCGCCCAGCATCCGGTGGCAGCGGATCTGCAAGTGCATCGCAACGACGCCATCAGCCTCGAGCAGATTCGTGCCCTGAAGCCCGACGCGATCCTGCTTTCTCCAGGCCCTGGCGACCCGGACCAATCGGGTGTCTGCCTCGACATCCTCAAAGAGCTTTCCGCAACGGTGCCCACCCTGGGGGTGTGCCTGGGCCATCAGGCCATCGCCCAGGTGTACGGCGGCCGGGTGGTGCGCGCCCAGCAGCAGATGCACGGCAAGACCTCACCGGTCCTGCACAAGGGCGACGGCGTGTTCGCGGGACTGCCCCAACCGCTGACGGCCACCCGCTACCACTCCCTGATCGCCGAACGCGACACCCTGCCGGACTGCCTCGAGGTGACCGCCTGGCTCGAGGACGGCACGATCATGGGCTTGCGGCATCGTGAGCATCAGCACCTGCAGGGGGTGCAGTTCCACCCCGAAAGCGTGCTCACCGATCAAGGCCACCAACTGCTGGCCAACTTCCTGCGGGAAGCCGAGGGATAACGCTGTTAGCGTCCGAAACAGGTTTAACCCCACCCATGTCCGTCCTGCGTTCCGCCGTGACCGCCGCTGCAGGCCTGGCACTCAGCCTCACGTATCCGGCCTTAGCGGGTGGTGGAGTGTCGATCAGCAGCTATGGGCAGCGGTCCCTGCTGATCCAGGGGGGCGGGCAATCGGTTCTGCTCAACCCCTACAAGGCCGCGGGTTGTGCTGCGGGGCTCCCTGAACCTCGGCTGACGGCCGGCGTTGTTCTGGCCAACTCCGAACTCGCCGATGAAGGAGCCCGCGACGTGGCCGGTGGCCGCTTTCTGGCCCAACCTGGGTCGTATCGCATCGGCGGGCTGAGCCTTGAGGGCTTTGCCAATCCCCACGACCGCGTGGGCGGACGCCGCTTTGGCAACGCCACCCTCTGGCGCTGGCAGCAGGGGGGCCTCAGCTTTGCCCATCTCGGTGCCACCGCTGGAGAGCTCACGGCTGCCGACCGCGTGCTGCTCGGCAACCCCGATGTGCTGATCATCGGCGTGGGTGGCGGCAGCAAGATCTACACCGCCGAAGAAGCTGCGGCGGTGGTGGAGCAGTTGAACCCCAAGCGCGTCATTCCTGTGCAGTACGTCAACGGCGAGGCGCCTGAAGGCTGTGATCAAGAGGGTATTCAGCCCTTCCTCGATGCCATGGGCGGCACCGCCGTGCGCCGGGTGGGCCAGTCGCAAACCCTGCCGGGCCGCCTCGACGACGACACCGTGATCACAGTGATGCAGTGATCACGGTGATGCAGTGATCAGCGCCTGCAGCTGATTTCTGTCCCAACCCGCCAGCACAGCCAACAACAACATCACCCTGGCTTTCTGGGGATTGAGGCTCCCTGCCGGCAGCAGCCCGAGCCGTTCATCCTCGGGATGGTGGTGCACGGGCCCCGACCCGCAACGGTTGGCCCGCAGCATCAACGGCCGTGGTCCAGCCCACGCCTCCAACACACGGCATTCGCACGCCGACAACTGGCCGGCACCGGTACCGGTGAACACCAGGCCATCAACGCAGGCGTTGAGGCAAGCGCTGAGCAGGAGCGGCTCGGGCTCCACACACCCGTAGACGATCGGCACCTGGGGCCATTGCTCCGGCAAATCGAGCCCAGCAAAGGGCACCTGCCGGGATCCACTCGCCATGGGCAGATGAACGCCAACGTCATCCACCCAGCCCAAGGGCCCGCGGCCGGGACTGGCGAAGGCCCCCACCCCCTGGGATGCCAGCTTGGTGACCAACTGGGCGGCATGGATCTGGCCATCCATCACCACCAGCACGCCCTGACCGCGAGCTTCTGGGCTTGAGGCCACCTGCACCGCCTGCAACAAATTGAGGGGGCCATCGGCACTGAGGGCCGTGGCCGGCCGCATCGCACCCACCAGCACCACCGGCCGAGGATCGTCGATCAACAGCTGCAGCAACCAGGCGGTTTCCTCCAGCGTGTTGGTGCCATGGGTGATCACCACCCCAGCCAGCTCAGGGTCTGCCGCAAAGGCAGCACGGATGCGCCCCACCAGCGCACGCCAATGGGCAAACAACAGATCAGCGCTGTCGACGTTGGCGATCTGCTCCACATCGATCGCCGCCAACTCCTGCAGCTGCGGCACCGCCGCAAGCAGGGCGTCGCCCCCCAGCACGCCCGCGGTGTAGTTGTTCAGCGTTGCGCTGTTCTCCGCACAGCCGGCAATGGTGCCGCCGGTGGCGAGCAGCAGCAGGCGGTTCATTGCTGCAGGGGGAGGAACGCCTCCATGAAGCGCTGCATCTGGCTGGTGGTGCCGATGCTCACCCGGAAGCAGCCATCGATCAGGGGCTTGCCTGCCATCGAACGCACCAGAATTCCCGCCTCGCGCAACGCCGCATCGACCTCCGCCACCGGGCGCTGGGGCCAGATCAGCAGATAGTTGCCGCCATCGCAGTGATACCGAACCCCCGCGTCCTGCAGCGCCTGCAGGGTCCAGTCGCGAGCCCGCAGCACCTCAGCCACATAGGCATCCACATAGGACTGGTCCGCCAAGGCGGCAAAGGCCGCGGCCACGGCCACGCTGTTGACGTCGTAGGGGCCCGTGACGCGGCTAACCCGATCCACCACATCGGCATGGCCGATGGCAAAGCCAATCCGCAACCCCGCCAAACCAGCAGTTTTGGCCAAGGAGCGGAACACCAGCAGGTTCGGTGTGGCCGTAAAATCTGCGCTCGGCAGCACACTGTCTCCGGTGAAGGCTTCGTAGAGCTCATCCACCACCACCAAGGTGCCCGGGGCTGAGGCCGCCAAGGCGATCACCTGATCTGCTGGCAAGCGCGTGCCGGTGGGGTTGTTGGGGTTGCAGATCAACAGCAGCCGCGGCGCTCGAGCCGCTAACGCCTCCTGAATGGCCGCCAGCGGGAAGTCGAACGTCTCCCCTTCGTAGGGAATCGCCTCGATCGTCATGCCCTGCATGCCGGCGCAGGGGCTGTAGTAACCAAAGGTGGGCGCTGTGGTCAGCAACGTCTCACCGGCATCGCCATAGGCCTGAAACACCGCATGGATAGCGGCATCCACACCGTTGAACAGGCCCACCTGATCCGGCTTCAATCCAGGCCGGCAGCCGGTTTCCTCCAGGTTCTGCAGTAACGCCTCCCGCAGGCCGTCGTACTCCGGATAAACGGCAATCTCTTCGGTGCTGAAGTTGCGCAGGGCCTGGGCCACCAAGGGACTGGGGCCAATCGTGTTCTCGTTGAAATCCAGCCGCAGCATCTGGCGGCGGCCCTCCAACGGCGCGCTGTAGGCCTTGAGCTGCTCAACGGCGGCGCGGGCCACCGGAGCACCACCGGCTGTGAACGGTTGAGTGTTGTCGCTCACATGCGGTCCAGGGTGGCGATGCCCAGCAGTCCGAGCCCCAGTCTGAGGGTGTCGGCCGTCAAACGGCAGAGGGCGAGGCGGGATGCCAGCGCTTCAGGATCGGCCTTGAGCACAGGCACCTGGTCGTAGAAACGGTTGAACACCTGGCTGAGCTCGAACAGATAGCTGCACAAGCGGTTGGGCAGCAGCTCCTCCTCCACCTCTGCGATCACGGCATCGAACTTGAGCAGCTCCCGCACCAGGGCCCACTCCTGGGGCTCGCTGAAGTTCAGTTGGGCCTTGGTGGCGGCAAGGTCGCCCCCCTTGCGGGCGATACCGGCGATGCGCACTACGGCATAGAGGAGATAAGGCGCCGTGTTGCCCTGCAGCGCCAGCATCCGATCGAAGGAGAACTGGTAATTGGTGATCCGGTTCTGGCTGAGGTCGGCGTATTTCACCGCCGCCAAACCCACGGTGCCCGCCACATGCTGGATGAACTCCTCCGACTCGCTGCGCTCCTCCTCCATCAGGCGTGAACGCAGATCGGTTTCGGCGCGCTCGACGGCTTCATCGAGCAGATCCCGCAGACGCACGGTGTCTCCCGCACGGGTCTTGAGCTTCTTGCCGTCCTCCCCCTGCACCAGGCCAAAGGGCACGTGCTCGAGGCGCGCACCGTCCGGGATCCAGCCGGCCCGTTCGGCCACCTGGAACACCCCGGCGAAATGGTTCGCCTGGCCAGCGTCGGTGACATACACAACGCGGCGGGCACCATCCCCTTCAGGAGCCGCTCCGAAGCGGTAGCGGATCGCCGCCAGATCAGTGGTGGCGTAGTTGAAGCCGCCGTCGCTCTTCTGCACGATCACCGGCAGGGGCTTGCCGTCCTTGCCCTGCACACCCTCAAGGAACACGCACTGGGCACCGTCATCGGTGACCAGCAGCTCAGCGGCCTTCAGGCCATCAATCACCGCTGGCAGGAAGGGGTTGTAGAACGACTCGCCGCGTTCGCTCAGGCGAATGTCGAGCCGGTCGTAGATCTTCTGGAACTCGCGCCGCGACTGGTCGCAGAGCAGGCCCCAGGCCTTGAGCGACACCGGATCGCCCCCCTGCAGCTTCACCACCTCGTCGCGGGAGGTGGACTGGAACGCTTCATCGTCATCGAAGCGCTTCTTGGCCTCGCGGTAGAAAGCCACGAGATCTCCAAGATCCACCGCATCGGCGGTGTCCAGGGCTTCCGGCGCCACCTGCTTGAGGTGGGTGATGAGCATGCCGAACTGGGTGCCCCAGTCGCCCACATGATTAAGGCGCAGCACCGGATGGCCGCGGAACTCGAGCACCCGCGCGAGGGAGTCGCCAATGATCGTGGAGCGCAGATGCCCCACATGCATCTCCTTAGCGATGTTGGGGCTGGAAAAATCCACCACCACCGGCGCCGGGTTCTCCACCGCCGGCACGCCGAGACGCTCGTCCCCCAGCCGTGCCGACACCTCCGCCGCCAGCCGCTCCGGGCGGATCGTGAGGTTGATGAAGCCCGGCCCGGCGATCTGCGGCTCCAGGCAGAGGTCGGTGAAGGCAGGATCAGCCTGCAGCTGCTCCACGATCGCCGTGGCGATCTGCCGAGGAGCCTGCTTCAAGGGCTTGGCCAGGGGCAGCGCACCATTGGCCTGGAAGTCGCCGAATTCCGGCTTGCTGGCAGGGGCCAGCAGGGGGTCCAGCCCCGCATCCGCCTCCGGGAAGGCCCGTTGCATCGCCGCCCGCAGCTGGGCATCCAGGGACTGGGACAGGCTGAGCATGGGCAGTGCGTGGCCGGGGGAATCCGGCTCTGATCATCCCTCTTCAGGTGAAACGCATGCTCAGGTCCAACCAGCGGCTGCGGGTGACCGGCGCGCTGGTGGAGATCAGATCGATGCCGGTGGCGGCGTAGGCCTGCAACTGCTCCGGCTGAATGCCGGAGGCCTCAAGCACCACCCCACCGGCGCTGCAGTCCCGCAGGCGCGGCACCAGCTGCCTGAGCTGCTCGGAGCTGAACTCATCCAGCAGCACCCCATTGGCGCCCGCCTGCACCGCCTCCAACGCCTGGACTTCCGTCTCCGCTTCCACAATCACGGCCGTGGGCCAGGGGGCCTGCTCACGCACCGCCGCGATGGCCGCCGTGATGCCACCGGCCCAGGCGATGTGGTTCTCCTTGAGCATGGCCGCGTCATCCAGCCCCATGCGGTGGTTGATGCCGCCGCCGCAGCGCACCGCGTATTTCTCCAGCAGACGAAGCCCAGGCGTGGTCTTGCGGGTGTCGGCC
Source organism: Synechococcus sp. M16.1 (assembly GCF_014279895.1). NCBI lineage: Bacteria > Bacillati > Cyanobacteriota > Cyanophyceae > Synechococcales > Synechococcaceae > Synechococcus > Synechococcus sp. M16.1. Next base: position 1,929,726 of record NZ_CP047954.1, read on the forward strand.
AGACGCACACCGGTGCCCTCAAGCTGGGCCACCAATGCAGCGGTGGCGGTGGCAATGCCGGAGAGGCGCATGGCCAGGTTCAAGGCGGTGCGTTCCCCCGCCACCAAGGCCGCTGCGGGCCCCTGCAGCTCCAGCAGGCAGTCCCCGGCCTCGACGGCGTCACCGTCCTGCCGCAGCAGGCGAAGGCTCACCCCGGGATCCAGGCGCTGGAACAGGCGCTGCACCAACGGCCCACCACAGAAGCGGCCCGGCTGTTTGGCGACCCAATGGGCCTGACCCTGCTGTCCCTGCAAGGCAGCCGCCGTTAGATCACCGCGGCCGATGTCTTCCGCCAGCCAGGCCTCCAAGGCAGCGGTGAGTGCCGGAGATTGCCAGTCCAAACCGTTTCAGACGTCCGCTGAACCTATTTTCCGATGCAGAAGCGCGAAAACACCCGATCCAGCACCGCTTCGGTGAGCTCTTCTCCAGTGATCTCCCCCAGGGCGCGGATTGCCTCCCGCAGATCGATGGTCCAGAAGTCCCATGGGAGCTGCTGGGCCGCCACCTCCTGGCTGCGGGCCAGGGCTTCGGCGGCTTGGGCAGCCAGATCGCGTTGGCGTTGGTTCAGCGCCAGCAGCACCCCTTCGGTTCCAGCAGCACCACAACGCTCCAGCAGGGCCTGCACCAGGTCAGCCTCCCCCGTGCCCTCCAAGGCCGACAACTGAACATCCACCGGCTTGGGGAAGGTCCCCGCAGGGAGATCCGCCTTGTTGGCCACCAGGATCCTGGGGATCTGCGCAGGGATGCGCGCCAGCAAGGCGGCGTCTTCAGCGGTCCAGCCCGCATGGCCGTCGAGCACCAACAGCACCACATCCGCCGTGGCCAGAGCTTCCTCGCTGCGGGCAATCCCCAGCTGCTCCACCGCGTCATCGGTGCTGCGGATGCCGGCGGTGTCGAGCAGGGTGATCGGCACCCCTTCCAGCACGATCTCGCTCTCCAGCAGATCTCTGGTGGTGCCCGGCAGATCGGTCACGATCGCCCGCTCGCGGCGGCTGAGCCGATTGAGCAGGGAACTTTTTCCCACGTTGGGGCGACCCACCAGGGCCACGCGCAGGCCCTGGCGCAGGGCATCGCCCCGCTCGCCATCGCGCACCAACTGCTGAAGCTCCAGCCGCACGGCTTGCAGCTGCTGCAGCAGGGCCTCGCCATCGAGGGGCGGCAGGTCCTCCTCGAAATCCACCCGAGCCTCCAGTTCGGTGAGCTGATCGAGCAGACGTTCCCGCAGCGCCGTGATCTGGGCCTGAATGCCGCCATCGAGGCCTGCCATCGCCAACTCGGCTGCCCGGCGGCTGCGGGCCGCCACCAGCTCACTCACCGCCTCGGCACGGGTGAGATCGAGCCGGCCGTTGAGCACGGCCCGCTGGCTGAATTCGCCCGGATGGGCCCGCCGCACTCCCGGCTGCCGCAGCACCTGTTCGAGCACCCGCTGCACGGCGATCACCCCGCCATGGCAGTGGATCTCCACCACGTCCTCACCGGTGAAGCTGCGGGGCCCGCGCATCAGCAGCAGCAGCACCTCATCGAGACGGCGGCCCTCGCCATCCATCACATGGCCGTACACCACCCGGTGCGATCCCCACTCCTGCCGGCCCGGGCAGTGCACCACGCTGCGCCCCGTCGCTTCCGCAGCCGGTCCGGAGAGACGAATCACGGCGATGCCGCCCTGCCCTGGGGCCACGGCGGTGGCCACGGCCGCAATCGTGTCGGTGCTGGGCACAGCAGTCGCCGCTGGTGATCCATACCTAAGATCCGGCCGATTTCTGCTGGGTTCATGCGCCGGTTGCTGCGCCTCAGTCGCATCCGGATGCGCCGCGGGGTCCTCTGGTTGTGGAGACAGGAAGGCACCCCAGGCCAACGGGCCCGTGGCCTGGCCGCTGGAGTGTTCTGCGGCTGCTACCCCTTCTTCGGGCTGCAGATCTTCCTCAGCGTGGGTGTGGCCAGCGTGGTGCGTGGCAATCACCTGCTCGCCGCCGCAGGAACCCTGGTGAGCAATCCCCTCACCTATCTGCCCCTCTATTGGTTCAACTATCTGGTGGGCTGTCGGCTGCTGGGCCCAGGCCAAGGCGGGATCAACCTGGCGGAGCTGAATCGCAGCAGCCTGTGGGCCCAAGGGTGGGAGTTCAGCCAGCGCATCCTGTTGGGCTCCACCGTTGTGGGGATGGTGATGGCCATCGCCAGCGGCTGGATGGCCTACCGCCTGTTTCTGCAGCGTGAAGCCCGTGCCGTCGTGAGCCGAGGCAGCTAGCTCGTGCCCACCCGGGCAATCCCGATCACATCCGCCATCGAGCGGATCTGGTCCATGGTGCGGCTGAGCTGATCGGCACCCTCGAGCTCAACCCGCAGATCGATGCGGGCCGGCTTGCCCGCTGCCGTGGTGACCCGGGCATCACTGACGTTGATGGCCCCATCGGAGAGACGCAGCAGGATGTCTTTGAGGATGCCGACGCGATCGATCACTTCGATCCGCAACTGCACCGGGAAGCGCTGTTTCTCCTGTTCGGCATGGGCGGTGTTCCAGCGCACGGGGAGCCGCCGTTCCCGCGGGATTGTCTCCACGTTGGAGCAGTCCTGCCGGTGAATGGTGATGCCGTGGTTGCCGAGGGCCACCGTGCCCACGATCAACTCACCCGGCAGCGGACTGCAGCAGCCACCGAGGCGGTAGTCCAAGCCCTCCAGCCCAAGGATCGCCCCTTCGCCTCCGGAACGGTCCGGCGCCGGATCCCGCGATGGCAGCAGCGCAGCGGCCACGTCTTCGTTGCTGGGTGGGGCCTGCTGTTGTTCCGCCAGCAGACGCATCTCCTCCCGCAAACGGTTGAGCGCCTGCTGCAGCGTGACGTCTCCAAATCCCAGTGAAGCCAGAAGGTCTTCGGTGGTGGGCACATTGCAGCGCTGCGCCACCCGCTGCATCGCCTCACCGTTGAGTAGGGCATCGAAGCCATCCCGCCCCAGCTCCCGCTCCAGCAGATCCTTGCCCCGTTCAATCGTTTCGTCACGGTGGCTGCGCTTGTACCACTGGCGTATGCGATTACGGGCCGTCGGCGTGGCGACGAAGTTCAGCCAATCGAGGCTGGGATGGGCCGTTTTGCTGGTGAGCACCTGAACGAAATCACCGTTCTGCAGCGGCGTTGCCAGCGGACACAACCGATCGTTGATGCGAACGCCATGGCAGTGATTGCCCACCTCGGAGTGGATGCGATAGGCGAAGTCGACGGCGGTTGCCCCCTTGCGCAACCCGAGCACATCACCCTTCGGGGTGAACACAAACACCTCTTCGTCGAAGAGGTCTTCCTTGATCGAGGAGAGGTAGTCGTTGTGATCGTCGTTGCCGCCTTCCTGCTGCCAATCCACCAGCTGACGCAGCCAGTTAAACCGCTCCGCATCACTGCTGCTGCTGGCCGGTGAGCCGCCTTCCTTGTATTTCCAGTGGGCCGCAATCCCGAATTCGGCCACATGGTGCATCTCAAGCGTGCGGATCTGCACTTCGATCGGGCGATGCCGACCGATCACCGCCGTGTGCAGGGATTGGTAGCCATTGGGTTTCGGCAACCCGATGTAGTCCTTGAAGCGTCCAGGAATCGGGCGGAAGGTGTCGTGAACCACCGCGAGGGCGCGATAGCAGCTCTCGACATTGGGGGTGAGGATCCGCAACGCCGCCACGTCGTAGATCTCGTGGAACTCCTTCTGCTGGCGTTGCATCTTGCTCCAGATGCCAAACAGATGCTTGGGGCGACCACTCACCTCGCAGTGCTCTAGGCCGGCCCGTTCCAACCGCTCATTCAGCAGCCCCACCGTGACGCCGAGCCGTTGCTCCCGTTCACTGCGCTTGGTGGCCACCTCCTCCTGAATCTCCCGGAAGGCCTCCGGTTCCAGCAATTTGAAGGCCAGATCCTCCAGCTCCCACTTGAAGCGACCGATGCCGAGGCGGTTGGCCAGGGGGGCATAGATCTCACGGGTTTCGCGGGCGATCCGCTGGCGCTTCTCCTCCTTCAACGCACCCAGGGTGCGCATGTTGTGCAAGCGGTCGGCCAGCTTCACCAACACCACACGGATGTCGCTGGCCATCGCCAGGAACATCCGGCGCAGATTCTCCGCCTGCGCTTCCGTGCGGTCGTTGAAGTGGATGCCGCCGAGCTTGGTGACCCCCTCCACCAGTTCACGCACCTCGGAACCAAAGTGCAGCTCGATCTGATCGGGGGTGACGTCGGTGTCTTCGACCACGTCGTGGAGGAACCCTGCGGCGATCACCGGAGCGCTGGCGCCGATGTCCCGTAAGAGATCAGCCACCGCCACCGGATGGACGATGTAGGGGTCCCCACTGGCGCGGAACTGGCCTTCGTGCAGCTGAAAGCCGAAATCGAAGGCCGACACCAGCAGCGCCTCGGAATCGGTGGGGCAGCTCTGACCAATGCCGGGCGGCACATTGGCGATGCACTCCCTCAACCAGTCCGGTAGAGCGATGCCGTAATCGTCCGGATGGCGGACAGGATGGCGCCTCACTTCGGGCAACGCGCAGCCCACCGTGGCCGAACCTGAGCTGGTTCGGGGCTCTTTGGGTGTGGAGGCAGCGTTGAGCATCCGACCCATCGGGTCAATCCATGGTATTCAGTGCAGGACCTCCTGTCGCTCGCGCAGCACTGTTCATGGGCCGGCCTGTTCTGGAACTCGAACAGCTGCGGTTGCGCTATCCCGGCAGCAACTCCTGGACGCTGGATGGGATGAATCTCAACCTCGAGCCGGGAGAGACCCTGGCCTTGGTGGGATCTTCGGGCTGCGGCAAAAGCACGGTGGCGCGGGCTGTGATGCAGCTGCTGCCCCAGGGAACGGTCTGTGAAGGACGGCTGTACTTGACCGGCCAGGATCCACGCCAACTCCGGCGACCGCAGTTGCGGCAGCTGCGGGGTGAGGCCGTGGGTCTGGTGTTCCAGGACCCGATGACGCGGATGAATCCGCTGATGAGCGTGGGCGGCCATCTGATCGACACCCTCAGGGCCCACCGACCTCGAACCAGTGCCGCGGCCCACCAGGAACGGGCCCGAGAACTGCTGGAGCGGGTGGGCATTGGCGCCAACCGCTTCCGCGCCTACCCCCATGAGCTCAGTGGTGGGATGCGCCAGCGCCTGGCCATTGCCTTAGCGATTGCCCTGGAACCACCGTTGCTGATCGCCGATGAACCCACCACCAGCCTGGATGTGGCGGTGGCCGGGCAGGTGATGGCCGAACTCAGCGGCCTCTGCCAGGAACTGGGCAGCGCCCTGCTGCTGATCAGCCACGACCTGGCCATGGCCGCCCGCTGGTGCGAGCGCATGGCCATGCTCGACGGCGGACGCAAGGTGGAGGACGGCCCCAGCCATCAGTTGCTCACCCGGCCGCAGTCGCCGGTGGGGCAACGGCTGGTGGCCTCCGCCCAGGCCCGGGAAGGGGGACGCTCACCGGCACGTCCCGACAGCGGCAGCGTGCTGCGGGTGGAGGAGATGCGCTGCTGGCATGCCGTGGGTGGCCCACCTTGGGCACCCCTCTGGCTGAAGGCGGTGGATGGGGTGAGTTTCGAGCTCCGGGCCGGGGAAAGCCTGGGGGTGGTGGGGGCCTCCGGCTGCGGGAAAAGCACCCTCTGCCGGGCCTTGATGGGGCTCAATCTCATCCGCGGCGGACGGGTCGACCTGCTGGGCCAGGACCTGCTGAGCATGCGTGGTGAGGCGCTGCGAACGGCCCGCCGGGCCCTCCAGATGGTGTTTCAGGACCCTCTGGCCTGCCTGAATCCCGCCCTGCAGGTGGCCGATGCCATCACCGATCCGTTGCTGATCCATGGTCTCTGCTCGAAAGCGACAGCCCGGGAGGAAGCCCGTCGCCTGCTGGAACGGGTCGGCCTCAGCCCGGCTGAGCAGTTTCAAGATCGCCTGCCGAAGCAGCTCTCCGGCGGTCAGCAGCAGCGGGTGGCGATCGCCCGCGCCCTGGCGTTGAAACCCAAGGTGCTGATCTGCGATGAGAGCGTCAGCATGCTCGATGCCGAAGTGCAGGCGGATGTGCTGGCGCTGCTGCGGGAGCTGCAGCAGGAGCTGGGCCTGGCGATCGTGTTCATCACCCACGACCTCTCGGTGGCCAGTGGTTTCTGCCACCGGGTGATGGTGCTGGACAAGGGGAAAGTGGTGGAAGAAGGGCCAGGGGACCGGATCTTCAACGCACCTCAGGCGCCGATCAGCCGCACCCTCGTGGAGGCCTGCCCAAGGCTGCCCCGTTAAGCCCTCAGCCCGAGGCGGCGCGTCGCCTCAGCACCCCCAGCAACTTCTCCATCACTGGAGGCAGGGGAGCTTCGAACAGCATCCGCTCGCGGGTGATCGGATGGTCCAGCCCCAGCTGCACGGCGTGCAGGGCCTGGCCGTGCAGCTCAATCGGCAACTTGCGGCAGCGGCTGTAGGTGGGGTCACCCACCACGGGGTGATTCATGTGGGCGCAGTGGACGCGGATCTGATGGGTCCGCCCGGTGTCCAGCTTGAAGCGCAACAGGGAGTAGTCGCCCAGCCGCTCCACCAGGGTCCAGTGGGTGCAGGCATACCGGCCGTTTTCGCTGCTCACCACCGCGTACTTCTTGCGATCCGCCGGATGACGGCCAATGGCGCCGACGATCGTGCCGGAATCGCCGGCGGGCACGCCATGAACGACGGCGAAATACTCGCGGGAGGCGATTCGTTTCTGGATCTGCACCTGCAGCCGCACCAGGGCCTCCTGGCTCTTGGCGATCACGATGCAGCCGGTGGTGTCTTTATCAAGGCGGTGCACAATCCCCGGGCGCAACTTGCCGCTGATACCGGGCAGGTCCGGGCAGTGATGCAGCAGGCCGTTCACCAGGGTGCCGTCCTTGTTGCCCGGCGCCGGATGCACCGTCAGTCCGGCCGGCTTGTTGAGCACGATCAGATGGTCGTCCTCAAACAACACATCTAAATCCATCGGCTCCGGCTTGAGGTAAGGCAGCGGTTCCGGTGGTGGCATCCAAAGCTGCACCTCATCGCCCTGGCGCAGGGGGGTTTTGGCCTTGCCGGTCTTGCCGTTGACGCGCACGTAGCCCGCGTCGATGAACTTCTGAATCCGGGCCCGGCTCTGCTCCGTGCGCTGGCTCACCAACCAGCGGTCGAGCCGCATCGGCAACGGCTTGGGATAGGCCAGCGTCAGCAGCTCTCCCTCCCCTTCACCAAAGCGATCCGTGAAGGTCTCCTCCGGCAACGGAGGACGTTTCCACTGCTGCGGACTCATGCCGGCAGCTCCAATGCAATGCTGCCGAGGGCCGACTTGCGGAAATCATCCAGTAGCCGCTGGGCCATGCGCGCTGTCTCACCGGAGGTGTGGCGGGCCGCTGCGGCATCCAGCCAGAGAGCCGGGTCGGCCGTTTCACCGCTCAAGGGAATGCCGTAGCGCTCCTGAAGCAGCGGAATCGTCACCCCAGCGGCAGGCTGCGATCCCACATCCAGCAGCAACTGCAGGAAGGCCTGGGCCACCAGTTCACCGTCGTAGGCGGCCTGGCCGATGTCGTCGCAAAGGGCCAGCCGCAGGGCCGCCTGCTGGTCGTCGAGCCGAGGCGGCAGCACGCCAGGGGCATCAAGGAGGTCAAGGTCTTGCCCCAGACGCACCCAGCGCAGGGTGCGCGTCACGCCGGCCCGCCGGGCGCTAGCCACCACCTTCTGCCGCACAAGACGGTTGATCAACGCCGACTTGCCCACGTTGGGAAAGCCCAGGGTGAGCGCCCGCACGGGCCTGGGCCGCATGCCCCGGTTGCGGCGGCGTTCGTTGAGCTGATCGCCGGCACGGATCGCGGCCTGCTGCACCTGCTTCACGCCGGTACCGGCCTTGGCATCACACCAAACCGTCCGCTGGCCCTGGGCTTTGAACCAGGCCTCCCAGGCCTCCTTGGCGGCTGCGGTGACCATGTCGCGCCGGTTGATCACCAACAGATGCTGCTTGCCCTTCAACCAGCGGTTGAGGTGGGGGTGGCCCGTGGCCAGAGGAATGCGGGCATCACGCACCTCGATCACCAGATCCACCTTGTCGAGATGGCGCTTGAGCTGCTGCTCCGCCTTGGCGATGTGGCCGGGATACCACTGGATCGTTGGGGTGCTCACAGAGGCAAACGCACAGAACAGACGGCCAGCCGGAACGAATTCACTTTGAACGCGCTGGCACCAACGTCATTCACACGGGTTAATCTCACCCCGTTTTCTTACCGCACGACACAACCCTATGGCGAAGCGTTCCCTGGCCAGCCTCAACGCCGGCGACCTGAGCGGCAAACGCGTTCTCGTGCGGGTTGACTTCAACGTGCCCCTGAACGATGCCGGTGCGATCACCGACGACACCCGCATCCGTGCTGCCCTGCCCACGATCAACGACCTGATCGGCAAGGGCGCCAAGGTGATCCTGTCCGCTCACTTCGGCCGTCCCAAGGGCCAGGTGAATGACGCCATGCGTCTCACCCCCGTGGCGGCTCGCCTGAGCGAACTGCTGGGCAAGCAGGTGGCCAAGACCGACAGCTGCATCGGCCCCGACGCCGAAGCCAAGGTGGGCGCCATGGCCAACGGCGATGTGGTGCTGCTGGAGAACGTGCGTTTCTTCGCTGAAGAAGAGAAGAACGAAGCCGGTTTCGCCGAGAAGCTCGCGGGCTTGGCTGAGGTATATGTGAACGACGCCTTCGGCGCCGCCCACCGTGCCCACGCCTCCACCGAGGGCGTGACCAAGTTCCTCAAGCCCTCCGTCGCCGGCTTCCTGATGGAGAAAGAACTTCAGTACCTGCAAGGTGCTGTGGATGAGCCCAAGCGTCCCCTGGCGGCCATCGTCGGCGGCTCCAAGGTGAGCTCCAAGATCGGCGTGCTCGAAGCCCTGATCGACAAGTGCGACAAGGTGCTGATCGGCGGCGGCATGATCTTCACCTTCTACAAGGCTCGCGGCCTCTCGGTGGGCAAGAGCCTGGTGGAAGAAGACAAGCTGGAACTGGCCAAGGAGCTCGAGGCCAAGGCCAAGGCCAAGGGCGTGCAACTGCTGCTGCCCACCGACGTGGTGCTGGCGGACAACTTCGCCCCCGATGCCAACAGCCAGACCGCTGACATCAATGCCATCCCCGACGGCTGGATGGGTCTCGACATCGGCCCTGATTCGATCAAGGTGTTCCAGGACGCCCTGGCCGACTGTCAGACCGTGATCTGGAACGGCCCCATGGGCGTGTTCGAGTTCGACAAGTTCGCTGCTGGCACCAATGCCATCGCCACCACCCTGGCCGACCTGAGCGGCAAGGGCTGCTGCACGATCATCGGCGGCGGTGACTCGGTGGCAGCGGTCGAGAAAGCTGGCCTGGCCGAGAAGATGTCGCACATCTCCACCGGCGGTGGCGCCAGCCTCGAACTGCTGGAAGGCAAGGTGCTGCCCGGCGTGGCTGCCCTCGACGCGGCCTGATCAGCGGCTGAAGCCTGGAGCTTCAGGTCTTCATCGATCTTGTCCCGGACGTCCCTCAAAGCGGACGTCCGGGATTTTTTATGTCCTGGAGGCACAGCTGCTGCGCATCCGTCGATCAGGATCCAAATGCTTCGCCATGCGTCATGACCAAAGGTGACCTGAGCCTGGGCTTCGTGGGACTGGGGGCACTCGGCCTGCCGATGGCGGTCAACCTGAACAAGGCTGGCTTTCCACTACGGGTGCACACCCGCAGCCGCACCGCCGAAACCGATCCGGAGCTCGAGGGTGCAACGCCATGTTCCAGCCCAGCCGATGCCAGCACCGGCGTGGATGTGCTGCTGCTGTGCGTCAGCGACGATGCAGCCGTTGAGGAGGTGCTGTTCGGAGTAGAAGGCGCCGCATCACAGCTGCGCGCCGGCAGCGTGGTGCTGGATTGCTCCACCATTGCTCCCGCCACAGCCCAACACTGTGCGGAACGCCTGGCACGCCAGAACCTCCATTACATGGATGCCCCGGTCACTGGCGGCACGGAAGGGGCCAAACGCGGCAGCCTCACGGTGCTGGTGGGTGGAGCCAGCGAGCCATTGGAGCGGGTACGGCCCATCCTCGAGGTGATTGGAGGCTCCATTCATCACTTCGGTGACGTGGGGCGGGGACAACAGGTGAAAGCGGTGAACCAAGTGCTGGTGGCCGGCAGCTATGCCGCCGTGGCCGAAGCGGTGGCCCTAGGCCAGCGTTTGGAGCTGCCCATGCCCCAGGTGATCGATGCCCTCAAAAATGGTGCAGCCGGCTCATGGGCCCTCGACCATCGCAGCATCGCCATGCTGGAGGGCAGCTATCCCCTTGGCTTCCGGCTGAGCCTGCATCGCAAGGATCTCGGGATTGCCCTTGATGCAGCCAAGGCCGTCCAACTGGATCTGCCCGTCACAACGCTGGTGGAACAGCTGGAACTCGATCTGATCAACAACGGCCATGGCGATGAGGACGTGTCCGCCCTGCACCGCTGGAATCAAACAAGACAACGGAGCTAGTAGCTGCTGACCACGCGCACCCGTTTGGTGGCCGTCACCACGCCATCGGGATGCACCAGCATCACGGCCCAGGTCTGCGAACCGGGTTGCTGAGGTGCCTGGACGCTTTTGAACAATCCACCCCCAGCCTGAGGCGACAACGGCAGGTTGGGGCGCTGATGAGCCGACAGCTGCTCATCGGTGAGGTCGATCAAACCGCCCGCCACCAGGGCCTGGCCTAGCGGTTTTTCAACGATCAAGTCGACGTCATAACGGCTGCCGGTGAGCACCACGTCGGGGATGGCGACGTCAACCGCCAAGGGGCGCTCACCACTGCGCAGCAAGGACTGCTGGGCCAGCAGTTCCTGGTCTACGAGCTGGCCGTTGTCCAGACGAATCGCGATCTGTTCGCTGGCCTCAAGGGAATAACTGAGCCCCTGGGATTCGGCGGCACCCCGCACCTGCAGGCTGAGGGTTGGACGGCCATCTGGTGTGGGTGCTGCGGGCTCCACCTGCCAGGTGACCTCGGGGAAATCCTGCCGGAAACGCTCCAGGCGCTGGGCCAAAACAGGCTGAAGCTCAACGCTGGCCAGCGTGTCGAACGCCGAAGAGCTGCCGCTGTTCAACGCCGCTTGCAGGCGATCGCTAAAATGACCTACGGCACTGCCCTCGCGTCCGGGCTGCCCAAGGGCTTGAACCGGTGACAACACCAATGCCATGGCCGAGACGAGCGTGACTCCCAAGAAACGACGCACGGGCCAGACCACATCAACCCAATTAAGTTAGGCCTGGTGTGCGGTGACGGCCGACGCGATGACCCGGCTTCTGATCGCCGCCAGCGGCACCGGCGGCCATCTCTTCCCCGCCCTGGCCGTTGCGGAAGCCGTTGAAAGTCAGTGGCCCGTGCGCTGGCTGGGGGTGCCCGATCGGCTCGAAACGCAGCTTGTGCCGCAGCGTTTTGGCTTGGTGTGCGTGAACGCCGGTGGGCTGCAGGGACGCGGGCTGACCAAGCTGCTGCAGCTGCTGCGGCTGTTGCTGGCCAGCATCAGCGTGCGGCGGGTGATCCGCCGAAACGCGATCGATGTGGTGTTCACCACCGGCGGCTACATCGCCGCCCCCGCGATCCTTGCGGCACGTTGGTGCGGCATTCCCGTGGTGCTGCATGAATCCAATGCCATCCCGGGGCGAGTCACCCGCTTGCTGGGTCGCTTCTGCAGCGCCGTAGCCATTGGCCTGCCCGCGGCCGCCAAGCGCATCCCCGGCAGCCAGCCGGTGCTGACGGGCACACCGGTGCGTTCCAGTTTCCTGGCCCCACAAGCCCTGCCGGGCTGGGTCCCTTCCGGGGAGGGGCCGCTATTGGTGGTAATGGGCGGCAGCCAAGGCGCACTCGGCCTCAATCGGATGGTGCGTGCCGCGGCGCCAGCCTTGTTGGAGCAGGGCTGCCGCGTGGTTCACCTCACCGGCGACAACGACCCCGACATCGGGCAACTGCGGCACTCGCAGCTGGTGGAGCGCCACTTCAGCGACGAGATTCCCGGGCTGCTGCAGCATGCCGACCTGGCCATCAGCCGCGCGGGGGCCGGCAGCCTGAGTGAACTGGCGGTCTGCGGGACTCCAGCCGTGCTGGTGCCATTCCCGCAGGCAGCAGACCAGCACCAGGAGGCCAATGCTGCCTGCGCCGCATCTCTTGGTGCGGCCGTGATCGTTCATCAGCACGTGCCCGAGCATGGAGCACTGAAAGCAATGCTCCTGCACCTGCTCGGCCCTCGTCTAAGCGGTTGCACGGCAGAAGCCGATCCATTGGTAAGCATGGCGAAGGGGATGAAGCGCCTGGCCGTTCGCGATGCCGAAGCGGAACTGGCCACGCTTCTCAGAGCACTATCAACCTGAAGCAGGCTGCGCCTTAACGAATCCCTCTGCCTCAATTCAGCGGATGATCGTCCAGGCTCATTTGCAGAGCCCGCACAATCCGCCGATTGCCCGAACGGCTTTGCAGACCGATTCGCAACCAGCACTCCCCCAAGCCCTCAAACGAGCGGCAGTCGCGTAGCAACACACCCCTACGCGCCACCGCCTCCCGTACTGCCAGCAATGACTGGCCAGCCTCGACCAGCAGGTAATTGGCGCTGCTTGGGTAAGCCGTCAGACCTGGCAAAGCATCAAGTCGATGTTGCAACCAAGGCCCCTCACACTGCACCCAGTGATGAACACGGCGCAGCCAACGCTCCAATGCAGCCCCATCCGCCATCACCGCGCTGCCTGCAGCCAGCGCCAGCCCATTCACACTCCAGGGGTCACGCCAACCGCTCCAGCGCTGGAGGCGTTCAGGAGAGGCAAGGGCATAGCCGAGCCGCAGGCCTGCTATCGCGAACAGCTTTGTGAGGCTGCGGATCACCACCAGGTTGGGATGGCGGTTGAGCAGCGGCACCAACGATTGCGCTTCACCGCCAGGAACCAAAGGAAGAAACGCCTCGTCGCAGACCACCAGGGCATAACCAGGAACCAGGGCTTCCAAGGAGGCGCGATCCCACAACTGTCCGGAGGGGTTGTGAGGGTTGGTGATCCAGAGACACTGGCTCAAGCCTTGACATGGCGCAGCGGGTTTGAGAGGAAAGGGCTGGGGCCAGCTGCAGGGCCAGGACAACGGCAGTACCAGGGATTGCCAGTGGCCCTGCCAACAGCGCAGTGCGCGGGGATAGTCGGCAAATCCAGGTTGCGGCAACACGCTCACACCAAGGGCTGCCGCGTCGCGAGCTGCCCAGGTGAACAGCTCGGCCGCACCATTACCGGGCAACACCGCTGCTGGATCGAGCTTGTGATGCTCGGCCAGGACGACTCTCAACTCCCACTGCTGACGGTCGGGGTAGTCACGCAGGGCCGCCCCCCGAATCCCCTGCGCTAACGCGCGCTTCAAGACGCGCGGCGGCTTGAACGGCACCAGCGACGCACTGGCATCCAGCAGCCGCCAGGGATCAAGACCGAGACGCCGGGCTTCATCGCTGAGGTTGCCGCCGTGGGGAGGAACGGGGCTAACCACGGGGCGTTGACGCGGATGGATGCATCTTGGCGACCCGCGCGCAACATCAACATTGGAGACCGACGCAGCAGTCGATTGCGCCGCTTGACGGAGCAAGCGAAGCTCGGTGCAGCAAGCCAGCCACCTAAATACTGATGGCCGATCTCAAGCAACGCTTGGTTCTGGTGGCCGCTCTGCTGAGTCCATGGATGCTCGCGCCGCATGTCCAGGCCGACGAGGAGCTGATACAGCTGCTGCAAGACAAACGCTGTCCTCGGTGCCAGCTGGCCGACGTGGATCTCGTGCACGCGGATCTGCGCGATGCCGATCTCAGTGGTGCCGAACTGCAACGGGCGAATCTGAGTCAAGCCAGGCTCGACGGAGCCGACCTCAGTGGCGCCGACTTGCGCTTCACCAGCCTTCAGGGGGCCTCCCTACGGGGGGCCAACCTGCGGGGTGCGAATTTCTAAGGCACCGATTTGAGGGACTCCGACCTAAGCGGGGCACAACTTGATGCCAATGCCCTCGAGCAAGCCCACTGGAGCGGCGCCACCGGTCTGCCAGCCAAGGCCCAGAGCCACGCAGCACTGCACAACGCTGGCGTTATGGCCGCGGAAAGCGGCCGCTGGAAAGCAGCAGAGGAACTGTTCGGCAAAGCCATCAAACGGCAACCCGGCACTGCCGAAAGCTGGATTGCCCGTGGAATCACCCGAGAGAAGCTGGGCAAACGCCAACTGGCGATGCAGGATTTCAGCTACGCCAGCACCCTGTTTGACAAGGAGGGTGACAGCCAAAAAGCTGAACAGCTGAAAGCAGCTGCCAAAGCGCTCAAAGAACACATCACGAAGCCTGAGGGCGGCAATGGCATTGGCAGTGCCGTCCTCAACGGCCTGATCTCAACAACGCAGGCTCTGATCCCCCTGGCCTCGAAGTTATTCATGCCTGCCTTGGGCCTTTAAATCAACGGGTGCCGAGCAGCTGCCGTGCCTCTCGGGTGGAGGGACGATAGCCATAGCCATAAGACCCTCCTTGATTGTCATCAACAATGGAGGGAGTAACAAGAATGACCAGCTCATTCTTCTCCCGCGAAGAGGTTGTTTTGCTGAATAATGAGCCCAGGAAGGGTAGGTCACCAAGAATGGGCTACTTTATTACAATTTCGCGATCTTTATCTTGAATAACGCCCGTGAGAACCAATGCTTGACGGTCACGCAAGCGAATAGTTCCAGATTCCAAACTTCGCTTAGTAATTTTATAAACAAGTATACCGTCAACTGGATCCGCAGGCTGCGGCACCGAGATTTCAGGATTTACAGACAATGTAACGAATCCATTGTCATCGATTTTTGCAACTTCAAGATTCAAAGTCAGGCCCGCATTCTCCCTTTCCGTTGACAGAGTTGTTCCACTATCAGTAACTGTTTTCGTGACATCCGTAATCACGCTTGTGCCTGTTTGGACCTTGGCAGTATTTCCCTCTTGCACAAGAAGAGTAGGGGTTGCCAATGTTTTAGCGTTTCTGGATTCAATCTGCGCTTCAACATAGGCCAAGAATGAATCCTGAGGCTGACGGTATTCATTTGGATCCTTGCCAGCCACGTATATCGGGCGACCATTGGAATCCAAACGAGGTGACTTTGAAGCAACAGAACAGATTCAGTCCTGCCAGGGCAAACCGCTGCCGGATGCTTCCGCGATGTTTCGCAGACCGTGGCGGTCCAACTGCAGCAGAAGACCGTCCAGAATCCGCGGCACAAGATTCGGCCCCTGAAAGATCCAGCCGGTGTAGAGCTGCACCAATGAAGCCCCCGCGGTGATGCGCTCCCAGGCGACTTGCGGAGAATCAATCCCGCCCACACCGATCAACGGCAGCGCTGGTCCGGCACTAGCCCGCAAACGACGGATCACCTCCTGAGCCCGCTGACGCAACGGGGCACCGCTGAGGCCACCGGCTTCCTCCGCCAGGGTGCGCCCGGTCTGCGGCAGCCGCCGTTGCTCCAGGCCCAGCCGATGGAGGCTGGTGTTGACCGCGATCACACCGGCCAGACCCTCCTCAAAAGCCAAGCGGGCCACCGCATCAATCGATTCATCGTCCAGATCAGGCGCGATTTTCACCAACAAAGGGGGGCAAGCCGGCAGCCGGCGCAAGCGCTCCACCAGACGCCGCAACTGGGCTGTGTCCTGAAGATCCCGCAATCCAGGGGTGTTGGGGGAGCTGACGTTGATCACCGCGTAGTCCGCCAAAGGGGACAACATCTCCAGAGAAGCCGCGTAGTCGTCCGGTGCCTGCTCTAGAGCCGTGATCTTGGATTTACCCACGTTGATGCCGAGCACCGCTGGCCGCCGGCCTGGCGGGTCGAGACGTTGACGCTCCAGCGTTTTCAACAGCGCCTTGGCGCCATCGTTGTTGAATCCCATCCGGTTCAACGCGGCCTGCTCCACCGCCAAGCGGAACAGGCGTGGTTTGGGGTTGCCCGGCTGGCCATGCCAGGTGACCGTGCCCACTTCGGCGAAACCGAAGCCGAAGCGATCCCAGATCCCAGCCGCCACACCGTTTTTGTCGAACCCCGCCGCCAAACCCACCGGGTTGGGGAAGCGACAGCCAAACAGCACCTGTTCCAGGCGCAGATCGCGCCGTTGCAGATCCGCCGCAACGCCATCCAACACCGTGGACACCCCTGGCCAACGGCGGCGCAGGCTGGCCTGACCCAGTGCCGTGAGGGCAGTGCGCGACAGCTGTTCCGCATCCAGCCCTTCGTCCCGCGCCAACACGGGGCCAAGCCAACGCTGATAAAAGGCACCGCTGCTGAGCGGTCCGGCCGAAGAGGACGGCGACATGCTCTGGCTCAGGACTGTTCTGATCCTGCCTCGCGACGTTGCAGGGTCCAGCGACCTTCCGCCTGGGGCTCGACCATCCAATCCCTCCAGATCCAGCTCTCCCGCTTCGTTTCCAGCTGTTTGAGCGGCTTTTCCACCAGCTGCGCCAGCTCCAGCAACGAGAGGCTGTAGCCACCCTGCGCCAGACGGTCCGCCAGCTCCAACCGGGACAACAGCTGCAGCAGAGGCTTGGGGGCAACCTCGGATGGAGCTTCAGGTGCGGCCTCGGCGGAAGACAGCTCCAATGATCCCTGCTTCAGAGCCAGGGCCGGCTGGGCGTTATGGGAAAACGCCACGGCGATGCGATCGACCCGTTCGTTATCTGGATCACCGCTGTGGCCTTTGACGTAGCGCAGGGGGACATCGTCCAGACGAGCGGCATCCAAGGCCTTCCAGAGGTCCTGGTTGAGCACGGGCTTACCCGCAGCCGTTTTCCAGCCTTTGCGCTTCCAGCCTTTGATCCAGGAGCCCAGCCCATCAATCAGATATTTGCTGTCGGTGCGCAGGGTGAGATCCGGATGACGGGGCAGCTGGTCAAGCCGTTGCAGCACCTCCAACGCCGCCTGCAGTTCCATGCGGTTGTTGGTGGTGTCGGGCGCATGGCCACCGAATTCCTCGACACTGCCGTCTTCAAAACGCAATAAGGCCCCCCAACCTCCCGGACCTGGGTTGCCGCTGCAGGCACCATCCGTCGCTGCAGCCACGACCCGTCCCCGTCCTTCCGCCATTGATCGGTCCCAACACTGTTCGGTACAACACGGTTTCTGGCGTCACCGTGGATGAGCCGAACCTACCTGCGGGCGGCTGGTCTGACTGCCGTGGGGCTCTTGGCGGCCGGTCTGTCGCAGGAGGGCACCGCACGGGCCTTGTTTAACAGCGCTGCGGTGCCGCAGGAGCACTTCGCTGTGCTGGCACAACCCCTTGGCAGAGCCCAGTGGAAACTGCTGGTGCTGGAACAGATCAAGGCCCAACCGCGCTGCTGGAGGGCACGCCAGGACGGACTGGTGGAGCCCAGCCTGAATCGCTTCAACTTCAGAGGCATCTGCAAGCGCTACCTGGACAGCAATGGCTATTCGCTGCGCAGCGGTGGCCAAGACCTTGGAACCCGCTTTCGCTTCCGGCTCAAGCCATCCGGCGCCTCGCTGAGGCTCGAAGCCCTCGACCCCCAGCAACGGGCACCACTCCTGGTGGGTCAGGCTCCTTTACCAGCTCGCCGCGATCCCAACGGGTTCGTGGCTCTGCAGCTGGAGCCGGGCTGGGCCTTGGAACGCCGGGTTTACCAGGGTCGCCCGTTGAACCACCTGTACTTCGCGCATCACGACCCGGTGAACCGGCTGCTCGCGCTGGCCAGCAGCCGCGGCCAGCGTTCAGGCTTTCAGCGGTTGGGAGCGCCGATGCCGCCGATCGCACCACCGCCGTTGCCCACGGCACGATCAACACGGCGACGCACCACACACCGACGCACCACACGCCTGGCCAGCAATGCCCCGATCCGGCTGCAGGTGATCCCCTATCGCCGCTGAGGACCAACCGTCACAGTGCCAGTTGAGAGGGCGACCAGACAGGGCCTGACATCGGATTCCCCGCCCTTATTTTAAAAATGTGTGAGGAGTGCTGAACGCCTCTTCAGGGTCGAAACAAGGACAGACTCCTGAATGTGTTCCTCTCTAAAAAGCTCCGCCTTTGGCGGGGCTTTTTTATTGGCCAGAGAAAATCACAAAAAAAACCGGCCCTCGAAAGGACCGGTGACTGAATGCAAACAGGGGGAGAGGGACAAGCCCTCTCCCAAGGCGATCACTTGAGGGTGACCTTGCCGCCTGCTTCTTCGATGGCCTTCTTGGCAGCTTCGGCGTCTTCCTTGGAGACACCTTCCTTGACGGCCTTGGGAGCAGCCTCGACCAGAGCCTTGGCGTCGCCCAGACCCAGACCGGTGGCCTCACGGACGGCCTTGAGGACCTTGATCTTGGCGGAGGCATCGAAGCCTTCCAGGATCACGTCGAATTCGGTCTTCTCTTCAGCGGCATCGCCACCGCCACCAGCAGCGCCAGGGGCAGCCATCACAACACCAGCAGATGCTGCGGCGGACACACCGAAGGCCTCTTCGATCTGCTTGACCAGCTCGGAAGCTTCAAGCAGGGAGAGGGATTTCAGCGATTCGAGAATTTCGTCGGTTTTTGCAGACATGGTTTTGAAAGGGGAAGCAACAGATCAATGAACAGTGGTCTCGGCAGGGCCGAATCAGCCTTCGCCGCCTTCGGCGTGCTGCTTGAGTGCCCTGGCCATACCAGAGGGAACCTCGTTGATGCCCACAGCGACCTTCGTGGCCACGGCGTTGATGGCACCGGCGATCTGAGCCATGAGCTGCTCCTTGGAGGGGAGATCGGCAATGGCTTTGATCTCGTCCTGAGACAGGAGCTTGCCTTCGAAAAGGCCGCCCTTGGTCTCGGACTTCTTGAGTTCCTTCTGGAAGGTCTGAACGGCCTTCACACCGGCGCCAACATCGCCCTTCACCAGGACGAAGGCGTTGGTTCCGGTCAGCAGGGAATCGAGGCTGGCCCAGTTGCTGTCACCATCAATGGCACGGCGCATCAAGGTGTTTTTGGTCACCTTGCAAACGCTGTCGCTGGCCCGCAGACGATCCCGCAGGTCAGACATTTCCTTGATGGACAGGCCCTTGAAATCAAGGACAAGTGCCAGTTCGGCGTCGGCGAGGAGCTCTTTGAGCTCTCCGACGATCTGCTGCTTGTTCTCCAGCGTGCGGCCCATAGGGATTGGATCGGATCAAAGGAACAAGCTGGGCACACGGCCGATCGAGTCTTCGAAAGGAAGACGAGGCCGCGTGCCGATCCAATCCCGAATGGGACAAAACCTTGTCGCGTCTGCCTCGGCAGGGATTACATCAACGGGAATGACTGACGTCATGCCCAGGGACTTCCTGCTGTCTCTGGCCGGGCGCGTGCCCGATTTGGCTTTCGCCAATCGTTAAGTGTAGAGGAGAGCCGGATCAGCTCCCCTGCTCGATGTCCTGCAGAGCAGAGAAATCGACTTCAACGGAAGGACCCATGGTGGAGGTCACATACAGGGACTTCCAGTAACGGCCCTTAGCACCGCTGGGCTTGTTGCGGTCGATGGTTTCCTGCAGGGTCTTGAGGTTCTGCAGCAGGGCATCGGCACTGAAGCTGGCCTTGCCGAAGCGAACGTGGACGATGCCGGTGCGGTCGGCACGGAATTCCAGTTTGCCGGCCTTGAATTCCTTGATCGCAGCCTCGAGGTCCGTGGTGACGGTGCCTGCCTTGGGGTTGGGCATCAAGCCACGGGGACCGAGAACCCGACCCAACTTGGCCACTTTGGGCATCATGTCGGGGGTGGCGATCAACAGGTCGAAATCCATTTCGCCCTTGCTGATGCTTTCCACCAGGTCTTCTTCACCGGCGAGTTCGGCACCGGCGGCTTTGGCTTCAGCCACCTTCTCACCGCGGGTCACCACGGCGATGCGCACGGTCTGACCGGTGCCGTTGGGCAGAGCCACGGTGGTGCGCAGCTGCTGGTCGGTGTACTTCGGATCGATGCCGAGGCGCACATGGGCCTCCATCGTCTCGTCGAATTTCGCATTGGCGTTGTCCTTGACCAGGGCAATCGCCTCGAGGGGTGCGTAGGCACGATCCTCGATCTTGCCGGCCAGGCTGGCCAGGCGCTTGGAGATTTTGGGCATGTTCAGGGTTGGGGTTCAGACGACATCAGGGATGCCTCCCCCGTATGGGTTGGAGAAGCGATGCAGCGACGTCAGTCGCTGATGGAAACGCCCATGTTGCGGGCGGTGCCTTCGATGATCCGCATGGCGGACTCAACGCTGGTGCAGTTGAGGTCAGGGAGTTTGGTCTTGGCGATCTCCTCGAGCTGAGCCCGACTGATCGATCCAACACTGCCCTTGGCGGACTCACCGGATCCCTTTTGGATCTTTGCGGCCTTGGTGATCAGCACCGACGCCGGAGGCGTCTTGGTGATGAAGGTGAAGCTGCGGTCTTCGAAGACCGAGATCTCCACCGGAATCACATAACCGGCTTTGTCCTGCGTCCGAGCGTTGTACTCCTTGCAGAACATCATGATGTTCACACCGTGCTGACCGAGGGCAGGGCCCACCGGCGGCGCGGGGTTAGCTTTGCCGGCATCTAGGGCCAGCTTGATCACAGCTACGACTTTCTTGGCCATCGGCTGGGGGGTTTGGACAGCTGCGGATCACCAGACCCTCGGGTCGGGTGCGGCGGAATGGTTGCCCACTCCCAAGGCCGCCCTCCGCAGGGAGACGGCCGCCGCCAGGTCAGTTCTGTTTGCTGATCTGAGAGAACTCCAGTTCCACCGGGGTCTCGCGACCGAAGATGGAGAGCAGGGCCTTGAGCTTGTTGCGCTCGCCGGAGACCTCGATCACCTCGCCCTGGAAGTCCTTGAACGGACCAGCGGTCACCAGGATCTGATCGCCTTCGGTGAGATCCACCTTGACGACGGTCTTCTTCTCGGCAGCGCGCTTGAAGATGCGGTCCACCTCAGAACGGCTGAGGGGACGGGGCTTGATGTGACCGCGGGCCTTACCGGTGGCGCGCCGATCTTCAGCACCGACGAAATTGATCACGTTCGGGGTGCTCCGCACCGCCATCATCGTGTCCTCATCCAGCACCATCCGCACCAGCACATAACCGGGGAACACCTTCTCCTCGGTGGACTGACGGGTGCCGTCCTTCTTCAGCTTGACGGCAGGGGTCTGGGGAATCTCGATTTCGAGGATCCGGTTGCTCACCCCGAGGGTGACGGCCCGCTGCTCCAGGGTGGCCTTGACCTTCTTCTCGCAGCTGGAGGCCACCTGAACGGCGTACCAACGGGCGATGGCCGTGTTGGCGACAGCCGCCGCAGGCAAGGTGCCGTCTTCCCCCTCATTCGGGGCTGGCAGATCAAGCACCTCAGGGGCGTCCGGTGTGGTCAGGTCGTCGGGCACGGCGAGAAAGGTGATATCGAGTCAGCGGAACACCTGGGACGAAGCCCACCCAAAGAAGCGACTGACAGCCGCGATGGTGGCGGCCGAAAGGCTGACCATCAGGATCACAGCGATGGATTCGCTGAACAGTTGCTGGCGGCTGGGCCAGACCACGAGCTTCAGCTCATCAACCGTGTCCGCCAGAAAACCACCGGATTTGGTGGAATCGGCAGCGGCTTTTGAGCCGTCGGAAGTGGTGGTGTCCTCAGAGATGGGGCTGGTCACGGGGATGGGACCGGAAGTTGACAACGGTGCCGGTAGGCACTTCGCCAAACAGACACCCTACCGGATGCCCTCAAACCCCCACCGGATCGAACACCAGGGCATCCGTGCCGGCCTCCCCCAGCCGCACCGTCACGCCACTGGCTCCGGCAAAGCGCTCCTCAAGCAGCAGCGTGGAGAGCGGATTTTCCAGCTGGCGGCGCAGCACCCGACGCAGCGGCCGCGCCCCGTACTCCGGTTCATGGCCCTGACGGGCCATGGCCTCAGCGACAGCATCGTCCACCTGAAGGGCAAGACCCTGCTCGGCCAACAGAGCAGCGAGGTCCTTCAGCTGCAACTGAACAATCCGCACCAGATCGGAGACTTCCAACGGACGGAAACGAATCACCTCATCGATGCGGTTGAGGAATTCAGGCCGGAACTGGCTTGAGAGCGCTGCATCCACCTGCTGTTGCAGGGCTGACTCATCCGTGGATCCCGAGCGGGCATGCTCAAGGATCGCCGGGCTGGCCAGATTGCTGGTCATCACGACCACGGTGTGGCGGAAATCAACGGTGCGGCCCTGGGAATCGGTGAGCCGGCCGTCATCCAGCACCTGCAGCAGCAGGTTGAACACATCGGGATGGGCCTTCTCCACTTCATCGAGAAGCAGCACCGCATAGGGACGACGCCGCACGGCCTCCGTGAGTTGCCCCCCTTCCTCGTAACCGACGTAGCCCGGAGGAGCACCGATCAGCCGGGCAACAGCGTTCCGCTCCATGAACTCGCTCATGTCGAGGCGAACCAGCGCCTCCTCTTCATCGAACAACGACCCCGCCAGCGCCTTCGCCAGCTCGGTCTTACCGACGCCGGTCGGCCCCAGGAACAGAAAAGAACCCACCGGTCGACGGGGATCCTTCATGCCGGCCCTGGCCCGGCGGATGGCAGCAGCAACGGCGGACACCGCCTCACCCTGACCAATCACCCGTTCGGCGAGATGAGCGTCGAGATCCAGGAGTTTGCGCCGCTCGCCCGCCAACAGCCGCTGCACGGGAATCCCGGTCCAACGAGCCACCAGATCAGCGATGTCACCGGCTTCCACCTGCTCGCGAAGCAGAGCCGTTCCAGCGGACTGGGCCTCCGCCTGGGACGCCTCCAGTTCATCCCGGCGCTGCTGCACCCGATGCAGCTGGTCGTACTGGAGGCGAGCCGCTTCCTCCAGATCACCATCCCGCTCGGCCTCAGCGATGGCGTGGCGCAGGTCTTCATCCTGCTGAAGCAGCTGGCCGAGCTCCTCGAGCTGACCGCGCTCCTCCTGCCAGCGCCGCCGCAGATCTTCGAGTCGCGTGGACACTTCAAGCCGGTTGCGTTGGAGCTGAATCCGCTCCGCTTCAGGGGCCTGCTCGGCAGCGAGCAAGGCCAGTTCAACGCGGCGTAGATCTGCTTCGGCCTCCTCCACCACCTGCGGCTTGGAGGTGACCTCCATCTTCAGTTGTGCGGCCGCCTCATCGATCAAATCAATGGCTTTGTCCGGCAGGCAGCGATCACTGATGTAGCGGTCGGCAAGACGGTTGGCGGTCTGAATGGCCTCATCGGTGATGGTGACGCCGTGGTGCAGCTCGTAGCGCTCCTTCAAGCCGCGCAGAATTTCGAGGCTGAGCTCCAGATCCGGCTCGCGGATCACCACCTGCTGGAAGCGGCGGTTGAGGGCCGGATCCTTTTCCACCGTGAGCCGGTAATCCTCCGGCGTGGTGGCACCGATGCAGCGCAGGTCTCCCCGGGCCAGAGCTGGCTTCAACAGGCTGCCGGCATCGGTGCTGCTGCGATCGCTGCCAACAACGGTATGCAGCTCATCGATGAACAACACCACACCGGAATCGGAACCACTCACCTCCTCGAGCACCGAGCGCAAGCGTTCCTCGAACTGACCACGGAACTTGGCACCGGCGATCAAAGCCCCGAGGTCCAGCGCCACCAGCCGCAGACCTTGCAGCGACTCCGGCACTTCACCCGCCACGATCCGCTGCGCCAGCAGCTCTGCAATCGCTGTTTTGCCAACACCGGGTTCACCGATGAGCACCGGATTGTTCTTGCTCCGGCGCGACAGCACCTTGATCAGGTTGCGAATTTCAGAATCGCGACCGATCACCGGATCCAGGCTGCCTGCTTCCGCCTCTTCGGTGAGATCCCGCCCATAGGACTCCAAGGCCGAGGGGGGCTCCTGCAGGGGGGGCTCAGGGGCGGGCGACTGGGGGGTGACAGGGGAGGCGACAGGCTCCGGCCCGCTCAGCGCACGGGAGGAGGAGGGAACGCGCGCCACCCGTTCACGGCGGGGCGCTTCCTGCTGCACCTCCGGCTGAGCCCGCGGCATCGAGCGTTCTTGGGGAGGAACGGTCATGCCAGGAACCCGGTCATCCATGCCCCGTTGGATCAGCTGCTCCAGGGCATCGGCCGACAAACCAAAGCCGGCAAACAGATCAGCGCCGATCCGCGGATCGGCACCAATGGCCATCAGCACTTCCGGCAGATCGATGACGTCTCCATTCCAGCGCCGACGGATGGCATCAGCCGAATCGAGCAGCTGTTCCAGGTCATCACCGATGAAGAGCTCATCGCCTCGCCCCGAAGGCTGATCAGCCAGCACATCCTCCAAGCGATCCAAGAGCGCATCGATGGGGAGGGGCAAGCGCTCCACCAAGCGGCGGCAGGCGGGATCGGTGAACAGCACCTGAATCAGGTGCTCCACATCCAACTGCTCATGGCGCCAGCGACGGGCAACGTCCTGACCACTGAGCAGCAGATCCCAGGCCGCGTCGCTGAAGCGATCCGGCTCATGGGTGAGGCTGCCGTTCAACGCTGGCGATGAAGTCATCCGGTTCTTCAGGCGTGGGCTTTGGAGGACATCTCGATCAATTCCACCTTGTAGCCATCTGGATCCTCAACAAAGGCGATGACTGTGGTGCCGTGCTTCATCGGACCAGGTTCCCGCACCACACGACCACCCTTATCGGCAATGCCAGAGCAGGTGCTGTG
The DNA here is from genome assembly GCF_014279895.1 of Synechococcus sp. M16.1. Taxonomy (NCBI): domain Bacteria; kingdom Bacillati; phylum Cyanobacteriota; class Cyanophyceae; order Synechococcales; family Synechococcaceae; genus Synechococcus; species Synechococcus sp. M16.1. The sequence continues at coordinate 1,954,360 of NZ_CP047954.1, forward strand.
GATGTCCTCCACCCCCAGCGCGATGTGGCCATAGCCATCCCCGAGGTTGTAGCTGTCGGTGTCCCAGTTGTGGGTGAGTTCGAGGACCGTGTGGTCGCTCTCCGAGCCATAGCCAACAAAGGCCAATGTGAAGCGGCCGCTGGGGTAATCCTTTCGACGCAGAAGCTGCATGCCCAGGACCTCGGTGTAGAAGCCCAGAGACCTCTCCAGATCAGCAACCCGGAGCATGGTGTGAAGCATCCGCATGGGTGAGCGTCGTGCAGCGTGAACCTGCCGTCATTCTGGCCAGGTATGACCCGTCACAACACGAGAGAGAGGGGCGACCCATAAGATCCCCGGGTTAAGCGTCCGTCCCAACGTGATCGATTCCCTCGACCTCGTCATCGACACCATCGTGGCCCGAGAGGTGCTCGATTCCCGCGGCAACCCCACAGTTGAAGCCGAGGTGCTGCTTGAAGGAGGTGCCATGGGACGGGCCATCGTTCCCAGTGGTGCCAGCACCGGTGCCCACGAAGCCCACGAACTGCGTGACGGCGGTGACCGCTACATGGGCAAGGGTGTGGGCCAGGCCGTAAACCACATCGAAGAGCGGATCGCACCGGCCCTCTGCGGCCTTTCCGCTCTGGATCAGGCGGCTGTGGATGCCGCGATGCAGGAGCTGGACGGAAGCGACAACAAATCCAACCTGGGAGCCAACGCGATCCTTGCGGTGAGCATGGCCACCGCCCGCGCTGCTGCCAACGGGCTGGGGATTCCCCTCTACCGCTACCTCGGCGGCCCGATGGCCAACCTGCTGCCGGTGCCGTTGATGAACGTGATCAACGGTGGCGCCCATGCCGCCAACAGCCTGGACTTCCAGGAATTCATGCTGGTGCCCCACGGCGCTCCGAGCTTCCGCGAAGCCCTGCGGATGGGCACCGAGGTGTTCCACACGCTCAAGAAACTGCTCAGCGACAAGGGCATGAGCACCGCCGTGGGCGACGAAGGCGGTTTCGCGCCGGATCTGGGCAATGTGGAAGCCGGCGAAATCCTGGTGGAGGCGATCAGCAAGGCCGGCTATAAGCCCGGCGAACAGATCTCCCTGGCCCTGGACGTGGCCAGCACCGAATTCTTCGAGAACGGTCGTTATGCCTTCGATGGCGGCAGCTACACCAGCGCCGAGATGGTGGGCCAACTCGAGCAACTGGTGGAGAAATTCCCGATCGTTTCGATCGAAGACGGCCTGGCCGAAGACGACTGGGATGGCTGGAAACTGCTGACAGAGCGCCTCGGCAGCAAGGTGCAGCTGGTGGGTGACGACCTGTTCGTGACCAACACCAAGCGGCTTCAACAGGGCATCGACAGCGCCACGGCCAACTCGATCCTGATCAAGGTGAACCAGATCGGTTCGCTCACCGAAACCCTCCAGGCCATCGACCTGGCAGGCCGCTCCGGTTACACCAGCGTGATCAGCCACCGCAGTGGCGAAACCGAAGACACCACCATCGCCGACCTCTCCGTCGCCACCCGCGCCGGACAGATCAAGACCGGCTCCCTCAGCCGCAGCGAGCGGGTCGCCAAGTACAACCAGCTGCTTCGCATCGAAGACGAGCTGGGCAGCCAGGCCGTCTACGCCGGTGCTGTTGGCCAGGGCCCTCGCGGTAAGGCCTGATCCCAGGCCCCCGACGAACGTTCAACGGTTGGAACCGGGCAACTGCTCCAACCGTTGATCACGACGGATCTTGACCTGCATTCGGAACCAGCCCAAGCCCACCGGCAACGCAGCAGCAGCCGGAAGAAGTGACCAGAGCGGGCGGGCACTGGCACCTACAATGGCGGTGGCCAAAGCCAGGCATCCGAGCAACACCGATTGGCCGATCGATTGCTGGGCCAGGGCCATCCGACGGAACTGACGATCCGATTCGCCCAGCCGCACCTGGAGCTGAAGATCCCCCTGCTCCAGACGTTCCAGACTTTCATCCAAGCGCCGCGGGAAGGCAGCAGCGCGGCTGCTGAGAGCCCCGACCTGACGGCCGAGTTCGTTGAACAGATCGTTGCTGCCGGAGCCGCTGGAGGTCATGAGTGGAAGGAGATAAGGCTTGGCAATCGCCACCAAGCTAAAAGCGGGATCAAGGCTGCGGCCAACACCCTCGAAGGTGGACAACGCCCGCATCACGAAGATCAGCTCAACCGGCAGACGAAAGGGCTGTCCATAGACCAGGTCGTAGAGATCGCCGGAGAGTTTGTCGATCACGTTGGCCGTGAAGGGTGGGGTGAGGGCCTCCTGCAGCATCAACCGCACGAGACGGCGCACCGGACCCACATCAATGCCGCCGGAGATCACACCGGCCGCCTGCATCTCCTCCACCAATGCCGCTGAATCTCTCGCAGCAGCAGCGCGGACCATGGCTCCCAGACGTCGACGCAAGCCGTCCGACAACAACCCCATCATCCCGAAGTCGTAGTAGATGAGCGCTCCATCACTCGCCACGGCGAGGTTGCCGGGGTGGGGGTCGGCATGGAAGAAACCAAACCTCACCAACTGCTTGAGATAACTGGCTGCACCCACCTCAGCCACCGCGGCCGGATCAACGCCGGCTTCAAGCAACGCCTCACGGTCGTTGACCTTGATGCCGGGCAGGTAGTCGAGGCAAAGCACACGGCGCGTGCTCAACTCCCAGACCACACCGGGGATTCTGATGCGTTCGTCATCCAGAAATTGCTGACGGAAACGAGCGGCGTACTGCGCTTCAACGCGGAAATCGAGCTCACGCAGCAGCACACGTCGACATTCCCGTGCCATCGCCGGCCAATCCCGACCACGCCCCCAACTGGGATTGCGTTGCAGCACAGCTGCCACCTGCTGCATCACCTCCAGATCAAGGCGAAACAGGCGATCGAGCCCAGGGCGCTGCACCTTGAGCACCACCTGCCGGCCACTGCGCAGGCTGGCGCGATGCACCTGGGCCAGCGAGGCTGCACCCAGGGGTTCGGGATCCAGATCGATCACCTCGGCACAGCGTGGCCCAAGCTCTCGCTCGAGCACGGTCTGCACCTGATCAAAACTGAAGGCCGGAACGCTGTCTTGCAGCGCTGCCAGTTCGGCCACCCAACCCGCGGGGAGGATGTCTGGGCGGGCGGAGAGCAGTTGCCCCAGCTTGATGAAGGCGGAGCCCAGAGACAGCAACTCAGCCGTCAACCAACGGGCTCGCTGTTGCTGACGGCGGGCACGACGCTCGGCGGTGACACCTCCGCGGTAGGTCCAGGACTGGCCATCCCACCAAAGCAGCAGCAGCAACGTCAGGACAGCGCGCCAGATGCGGAGCGCTCGCAGCAGTCCCAGCATCAGGGACGCGCCTCGATCGCTTGGCTCAGATCAGCCACCTTGGCCCGAAGACGATCGATCACCGCCTGAGGACTCTCCGGCGGTTCCGACGAGGACGCCCCATCCGTGCTCATCGGAGCCGAATCACCCCGTTCGATCCGTTCCGCCTCAGCACGCACCTCGTCTTGAAACAGATCCCATTCCTGGCGCAGCCGTTGCGGGGCATCTTGCGCCAACACCGCCAACTCGGCGGCCGCGTCCGCAAAGCCGTGACCAAGGCGCGCACTGATGCGGTTCACCGTGGCGCGTATCAAGGCCTCCGACGAGCCCATGGACCGATTGCAGAGAGCTTCGACTGTGGCAGATCCAACCGGAGATCAGGGCTGAGGCGGGGTCATGGGCTCAATGGCTTCGAAAAAGGCTTCCGCGCCAGGCGGCAGCACCAAAGGGTCCGGCTCAGCCACCAACACCGGTGAATCACCGCCTGGAACAACAACAGCAGGCATCACCTCAATGGACTCCTCAGGAAGCACCAGGGAATCAGCGTTGCTGTCATCAAGCTCAGGTCCAGGCTCCTGGGCGGATGAAGGGGCGGGTCCGTTGTCGCCCTCCATCTCGGGGGCAATGGTTTGGGGGTCCGACCAGGCTGGGGCCGTCCAGACCTGGGGTTCGGGCGTCTGCAGCGCCACATCGGGTTTGGGTGTCTCCTTGACCACTGGTTTGGCCGCTGGCTGGGCCGGTCGGCTCGCAGCCTCCAAGGCTGAGACATCCACTTGCAGGGATGGATCCTCGTCACTGAACCGGGCCCGAATCTCCTGCAGGGAATCCCCTGGAAACGCAAGTGGTGTGAAGGCCTCAGGGACAGGGTCCTGAGCATTGGTCTGCAGCGTCAGCACCCGCTCGGCGATGCCGTAACCAAGGGCGAAACAACAACCAGCCACCAGTGGGCCCACCCAGAAACGTGCCTTGGTCTCAACGGGAGCGTCAGGGGAGCTGGAATTGTCCACGGATGGGTCTGACGGAGACTCGGATTGTGACAGGGATCCAGAACAGAAGCTTCAGGTGGTGTAGTCGGCGTTGATGCGCCAAGTAAAAATTTGATCAACGCGAACATTCTCTAAAGGGAGAACAAGGATGAGAAAAGAGCGAGCTTCAGCAACCTTTCAATCAAAGCAAAGGGACAAAACATCTACGAGGAAAGCCTTTTCTTACCCTGATTTTACTAATAAGAATTCGAACGCATATCATTACTTATGGCTCCTAAAGTGTTCTTTCCGGTCACAAATGAGCCTAGCTGTAATAGAGAGTATTTTAAGTTTTCAAGCGCCCGAGCCAAAGGCGTATTAAGCTGATAAATGGCATTACCTCTTGAACGATTAGGAGCTCTCATCAAGGATTTAAAAATTCTAAAAGAAATAGACTTCGGCGTGGAAGTAAACTTGGTCTGCAATGATGCGTTCAGAGGAAAGTAGTGAGAAGTCAAAGACTTCCTTGAAAAAGAGTTGTCTTTCACTTTACTTGCCCCATGTATTGTGCAGGAATTCCAGACAACGAGATCGCCCTTTTTTAAAATCAGTTCCCGGCAAGGAAAATCTTGCTTTACTTGTTGAATAATTTTTATAAAATCATCATGAGCCAATTCTTGAATTTTATAAGCTTCAACTATTTTATGAGATCCCGGATAGACCCTAAAGGGACCAGAATGAGGATGAATATCTTCAAGCGCAATCCAAGCCCCAACGAGCGCCCCTTTTGGATGTGTATCAAGATACCAGCTATCAATATGATCTACAGTCTCCATTGACTTGTCAAAAAGCATATTATTTTGCTGAACGAATTTGCTGTAGTAAGGAAAAATTTTACGCAGATAATTCTCCATTTCCGAAGAAAGTAGCAATCGCGAAGAGAGTAGAGAAAGTTTGCCAAGAAATTTATTCCTAGCAAACCCCAACATCGATTCATCAATGAAACCATTAGCATCTATGCTTATTTTCTTATACCTATGCGTAGCTTGGGAATAGTAAAAGGGAGCAATTTTGGAGTTTTTTATTTTCTCAAGCTCTGCGACAATTGAATCAATTTGTGAAGCAGGAAAGGCATTTTTGATTACCACAAAGCCTTCTTTTAAAAACTCAGAATTTAGCTCCCAATCTGCGCCTATATTCATTTTCAAATTCTAATAATAGCATATGTAGTCAAATCAACGCAATAAGATTGATGTCCTTACACTTGGTGGGCTGCCGACCAAAACTTACTGACAGACCCACTACAGCAAGTTTGAGGTCCATATGAGACAAAAAAAGAGCCAGCACCATGCCCAAGCAAACAGCACTTCTGCATGATACTGTGATAAAAACAAAGAGACATGAATGATTGGCAAACTTTTAGACGTTTATTCCCACTTTTTCGCAAAGGTTAAATTCAGAAAATTCAACAAATTTCTTTTTCTCGCGGGAGCGAGAGGTCTTGGAATCCTTAATTACAAAACCTCCTGGGCAAGCGGTGAAGAACCATTTCTGAGGAGATTTCTTATGGATTATGACAACTCAGACTCAATTGTTTTGGATGTAGGGGCGAATAAAGGCCAGTTTGCATCATGGGTGCTACGCAACTCTTCCAAGCTAAAGGTATTATCCTTTGAACCCAACCCTGCAGCAGCAGTCATTCTGAAGAAAAATATTGACTCAAGCAAACGACATTTGTTAATAGAAAAAGGCGTATCGAGTTCTATTAAAATAGGAAAAATATACGATTACAGCAAAAATGCTGGGAGCGGACATGCATCTATGTATAACGAGGTCATTACTGAAATTCATAACCACAAAACTTTTTCAGAAACCCCAATTGAACTAACAACCATTGACCATGAATTAGAAACACTTCCGACAAAAAGAGTATGCCTTCTCAAAATTGATACCGAAGGCCATGAAAAAGATGTCCTAATAGGCTCCAAGATCCTCTTATCATCGAACCCCCCCGCAGCAGTACTGGTTGAGTTCAATGAGATGAATGCGGTCAGCAACACACAATTCCGCACAATAAAACAACTAATAGGTGATAAGTATATTCCCTATAGATTACTGCCAGGAGGCTCTCTCCTTCCTCTAAAAGGGCAATCACCTTTGTATACAGAGATCTATGCATATCAAAACCTTGTATTCCTAAGAGAAAACTAGAGGGACTAAATTTATCGAAGTGGCAATAGATTTGATTCAACAAATTCCTTCTAGCTACCTTTTGCATCTCCTATTCTTCAATATGGCTATGTAGTTTTTAATTTTAATGGGAATGAAAGGCCAAAAAAGGCTTTATAATATGTTTTTATGAATTAAGTCGTGTAATCGGCGTTGATGCGCACGTACTGATCCGATAGGTCACATCCCCAAGCCTGACCACAGCCGGGACCATGCCCCAAGCCGAGGCGAATCGGAACATGCTCCTGCTTCAAAACATTGCTGGCTGCAGCGCGATCAAAGGCCACGGGTTGACCAGCCGCCATCAGTTGATGGGGACCAATCCAAAGAGCAACCGCATCCGGATCGAAAGACACACCAGAGCGACCCGCGGCCGCCACGATCCGCCCCCAGTTCGGATCCCGGCCGTGGACCGCTGTCTTCACCAGAGACGAACCACAGACCGTGCGCGCCACCTGCAACGCCGCGGCCTCGTCAACCGCACCCTCCACCTGCACCTCGATCAGACAGGTCGCCCCTTCGCCATCCCGGGCAATGGCCTGGGCCAGCTGTTGCATGGCCTGGGTGAGGCCCTGTTCCAGAACGGCATGGTGTTGTTGGGCCAGCGCTGGGCCTGCCGCAAACGCCAGCACGGTGTCGTTGGTGCTGGTGTCTCCATCCACGGTGATGGCGTTGAAGGAACGCTGCACCGCACGTCGCACCATCCCCTGCCAAACGCTGGCATCGATGCCGGCATCACAACTGAAAAAGCCGAGCATCGTGGCCATATCGGGATGAATCATTCCCGAGCCTTTGGCCATCCCTCCGATGCGCACCCGGCGCCCCTCCAGTTCCAGTTCGAGCGCCACCTGCTTGTCCACCAGATCGGTGGTGAGAATGGCGTTGGCCGCAGCATCACCCCCCGCGTCATCCAAGGCCTCCACCAAAGGAGCCAACCCGGCCAGAAGGGTGGGCATCGGAATCGGCACACCGATCACGCCCGTGGAGCAGATCAACACCGACTCCGCATCGACGCCAAGCTGATCGGCCAGCACCTGGGTGGCGCGCTGACTGTCGACCAGACCGCGATCGCCGGTGCAGGCATTGGCCTGACCGGAGTTGATCAACACGGCACGGGCCTGGCCGGCAGTACTGACGAGGCGATCACGGCAGAGGTCAACACAGGCCGCCCGCACCACGGAGGTGGTGAAGGTGCCGGCACAAACGGCCGTCACCGGTGCCAACACCAGCGCCAGATCAGGCTTACCTGAGGGCTTAAGACCGGCAACGATGCCAGCGGCCTGGAACCCATTCGGTGCCGTCACACCACCCTGGATCGGTTGCCAAGAAGAAGCCATCGCCACCGCTGATCCGCCGCGAGACACTGGGTGCATCCTGCTCCGACACCATGGCGCCTGGCGAGCCGTTCTCGCAACGACGCATCGGACTCACGGGCGGGATTGCAAGCGGCAAGAGCAGCGTGGGCCATTGGCTGGCGCAGCAAGGGCTGCCGGTGCTGGATGCGGATCAATTCGCCCGAGAGGCCCTTGCACCCGGTCGCCCCGCCACGACCAGCGTGATCCAGCGGTACGGCGCTGGAGTCCAGGCTGAAGGGGGCGCAGCCGTCGACCGCGCTGCCCTGGGTCGGATCGTGTTCCAGGACCCCGCGGAACGGCGGTGGCTCGAGCAACTGGTTCACCCGATCGTGCGGGAGCGCTTCGACCAAGAACTCAGCCTCCATGCCAAGACACCAGCCGTTGTGCTGATGATTCCGCTGTTGTTCGAAGCGGGGCTGGAGTCGCTCTGCAGCGAAATCTGGCTGGTCGACTGCGATGCATCCCAGCAGCTCGAGCGCTTGATCGCGCGGGACGGGCTCAGCCCTGACGCCGCTCAAGCCCGCATTGCCGCCCAATGGCCCCTAAGCCGCAAACGTGGCTTGGCAGATCACGTTCTTGCCAATCGAGGCCAACCCGGCGCCTGGAAAGCCCAGGCGATGGGTCTGCTCAACGCGTCGCTGCCAGCAGATCCCGGTTAACCGTTCCTCCCGAAGTCGGCACGGAACCACTTGGTGATCACCCATTTGTGGCCCGCCTGCACCGGCAAGGCCTCATGCAGCGTGAAGGGGTTGGGAGTGCCATCGGCCTGGAGGTTGTTCCAGGCCAACGCCATTCCAGGCACAGGCGTGAACGAGCGCCCCAGGCGGCGGAACAACGTCTCTCCACCCCGCTCCACAGGGTTGAGATAAACCATCACCGTCCACGTGCGTTGCCCGCCACTGTCGGTATGGGTGGCGTATTCCTCCGTGCCCGGCATAAACCAATCCGTGTGTTCCTTGAAGTATTCGCCAGGGTCGTAGCGCTGCCCCTGAATCGGTTCCGAGAGCCGCGGATCCACGCCGAACAAGGCCGCAAAGCGCTGATCAAGGCTCGCCGCCAGCTGGGGATGGTTTTGGCGCAAATGACAGGTGCGACTGGTGCGGTAATCGCTGCTGCCGCGGGTCACCGTTGACGGCTGCAGTGACGTGTTGATGGCGTCGATCACCTGCTCGCATTCCTCGTGGCTGAGCAGCCCTGGCAGCTCGTAGACCTGGGCCAGCGACGTATCCAACCGCCAGGCGCGAGGCCGGTGCTCTGGCCGGGTGAGGGGGGACTCGAACCAGGCGAGCCAATCGGGCGATGGTGGGTCCGTGGTTGTGAGCCGAAGGAACGACGAATCGAGAACTGCCGCAATCGCCTCTTGCGCAAACCCCTGGTCGAGGGCCCGCTGCATCAAGCCTTGAGGATCACAGCCGCGATCCCGGTTCTGCAGCAGCCATTCCTTCCAGGCATCGGGAATGACTGCCGCTCCGCTCATCAACCCTTGAGCTTCTTGCTCAGAATCTGGTTGGCGAGCTTGGGATCCGCCTTACCGCCGGTCTTCTTCATCAACTGTCCGACGAAGAAGCCCTGCAGCTTGGTCTTGCCCCCGCGGAAGGCCTCCACCTCATCGGGGTGGGCCCCCAACAGCTCATCAACGATGGCTTCGATCGCCGCCGGATCGCTGATCATGCCGAGACCGCGCTCGTCGACAATCGCCTTTGGTGAGCCGCCTTTCTCAAGCAGCTCCGGAAGGATCTCCTTGGCGATCTTGCCGCTGATCTTGCCGCCATCAATCAGTTGCACCATCTCGGCCAACTGCTCCGGCCGGAAGGGCAGTTCGGCATAGCTGAGCCGATTGCTGTTCACGTGGGCGGCGATGTCGCCGGTAATCCAGTTCGCCGCAAGCTTGGCGTCAGCGCCGGCACCCACCACGGCCTCGAAATAGTCGGCCATCGGTCTCTCATCGGTGAGCACCCGCGCGTCGTACTGGGAGAGACCCAGCTCATCGGCGTAGCGATGCCGCTTGGCCGCTGGAAGCTCAGGCAATTCAGCACGCCAGGACTCCCGCTGATCCGCGCTCACCTCAATCGGGCCGAGGTCGGGATCCGGGAAGTAGCGGTAATCGCTGGCGCCTTCCTTGCTGCGCATGCTCTTGGTGAGCTGCTTGCCCTCATCCCAGAGGCGGGTCTCCTGAACGATCGGCTCACCGGTTTCGTAGGCCTTGATCTGACGCTTGATCTCGTACTCGCAGGCCTTTTGGATGGCCGAGAACGAGTTCATGTTCTTGATCTCCACCTTCGTGCCGAAGGGCGCATCCGGCCCCCGTCGCACGGAGATGTTGACGTCGCAACGCAGGGATCCCTCCTGCATGTTTCCGTCACTCACCCCCAGATACCGCATGATCCGGCGGATCTCCGAGGCGTACTCCGCCGCTTCACGGCCGGTGCGCAGGTCCGGCTTGCTGACGATTTCCGCCAAGGCCACACCGGCCCGGTTGTAGTCCACGAGCGAATGGGTGGAACCCGCCAGGCGGTCACTGCCGGCATGCACCAACTTGCCGGCGTCCTCCTCCATGTGCAGTCGTTCGATGCCGATTTTCTTGAGATAGGTGTCCTTTCCCTTCTCCGCCACTTCCACCTCGATCCAGCCCTCCTCGGCGATCGGCTGGTCGTACTGGGAGATCTGGTAGTTCTTCGGCAGATCTGGATAGAAGTACTGCTTGCGGTCGAACTTGCTGTGTTCGGCGATGTTGAGGTTCAACGCCATCGCTGCCTTCACCGCATACTCGAGCACCTTCTGGTTCAGCACCGGCAATGTGCCAGGCAGACCGCACACCACCGGGTCGATATGGGTGTTGGGGTCATCACCAAAGGTGGTGGACGCAGCCGTGAAAATTTTGCTGTCCGTTCCCAGCTGCACGTGGGTCTCGAGACCGATCACGGCCTCCCAGGCCGGTTGGGTTGCTGCGTCGGCCATGCGCCCGTGATGTGAAGCAGATTCCGGGATCCTATGGAATCAGGATGAAGCCCTCTCCTGACACCATGACCAGCAAGGGCCTTTCTTGCGCATGACTGCCGCCTCTGCCTCAGCCGTCTGTGTTTTGGGCGGGGGACTGATGGGCTTAGCCGTTGCCCATCAGCTGGCCCGTCGCGATCAGCGCGTGACCGTGATCAGCCGCCGCCGCAGCGAAGCGGCAGGCTTTGTGGCTGCAGGGATGCTGGCGCCCCATGCCGAAGGCTTGAGCGGCAACCTGTTGGAGCTGGGTCAAGCCAGCCTCGCGCTGATCCCCCGCTGGGTGGCGCAGATCGAGGCGGACAGCGGCCTGAGCTGCGGCCTGCGCACCAGCGGCATCGTGGTGCCGTTCCGAACAGCGACCGAGCGGGACGCTTACCCCACCGCCAGCCTTGGGCAAACCCTGGACCGCACCGGCCTTGAGCGGGAAGTCCCAGGCCTGGGGCCGGAGTGGAGCACCGGGCTGCTGTTCGAGCAGGACGGCCAGATCGACAACCGCAGGCAGTTGATGCGGGCCCTGGAGCGGGCCTGCGTGTCCCTGGGCGTGCAGTTCATGGAAGGGGCCGAAGTGCTTGATCTGGAGCGGGAGTCCGCCGGACAGCTCTGCGGCATCCATCTGCGCAGCGCCGAAGGAGAACAGCAGCAACTGCGCTGCCAGCAAGCCGTGCTCTGCAGTGGCGCCTGGAGCCAACAACTGGTGCCGCAACTGCCCGTGTTCCCGGTGAAAGGGCAGATGCTGTCACTGCAGGGTCCGCGGGAGGCACTGAAGCGGGTGATCTTCGGCCCTGGCACTTATCTGGTTCCACGCGAAGACGGATTGATCGTGGTGGGGGCCACCAGCGAACGGGACGCCGGATTTGCCGAAGGCCTCACCCCCGATGGCCAGAAACAACTGCAAGCGGGGATCGCCAGCCTGCTGCCAACAGCGGCCACATGGCCCCCGATGGAGCGTTGGTGGGGGTTCCGGCCCTGCACGCCCGATGAAGGCCCCTTGCTCGGCCCTGGTCCGCTACCTGGTTTATGGCTGGCCTGTGGGCATCACCGCAATGGCGTTCTGCTTGCCGCCATCACGGCTGAGCTCACGGCCGGCGGCGTCATGAAAAAAGCCCCCAACGCCGCCGAAGAGACGTTGTTGGGGGCATTCCGCTGGAACCGGTTCGAAAACTGAGCGATCAGCCTTCGACGCGCCACTCCTGATCGGAAGGAGACCAGTCGTTCAGCTCAGAGGCTTCAAACCAAAGGCCGATCTCGAAGGCAGCGGTTTCCGCAGCATCGGAACCGTGGATGACGTTGCGGCCGATGTTGACGGCCAGATCGCCACGAATGGTGCCGGGCTCAGCCTCGAGGGGCTTGGTGGCACCGATCAGCTTGCGGGCACTGGCGATCACACCATCGCCTTCCCAGACCATGGCCACCACGGGGCCGGAGGTGATGAAATCGACCAGACCAGCAAAGAAGGGACGCTCCTTGTGGACGCCGTAGTGCTGCTCAGCCAGGGCGCGGCTGGGAGTGATCTGCTTCAGACCCACCAGCTTGAAGCCCTTGCGCTCAAAGCGGCCGAGGATCTCGCCCACCAGGCCGCGCTGGACGCCGTCGGGCTTGATGGCGATGAACGTGCGTTCGGCCATGGATTGGTGTGAAGTAAAAGCGCCGCCATCGTCAGTGCTGGCCACCCCGCTTGGCAAGCACTGACCTTGGGCAGCGCAGGGAATGTCCCTAGATTCCGGCCATCCACTTCAAGCAGACGCAGGTGTCAGACAGCGAACACTGGTCGATTCAGGACAGTGCTGCGCTGTACGGCCTCGACCGCTGGGGCGATCCGTATTTCTCCATCAATGGGCGCGGCCACATCAGCGTTCAACCCCAAGGGGATCGCGGCGGCAGCCTGGATCTGGTGGATCTGGTGTCGGAGCTGAAAAGCCGCAACCTGGCGCTGCCGTTGCTGATTCGCTTCGACGACATCCTCGAAGACCGCTTGGAGCGGCTTCATGCCGCCTTTGAACGCGCCATCGCGCAATACAGCTACCCAGGCCGGTACCAGGGCGTCTTCCCAGTGAAGTGCAACCAGCAACGCCACGTGGTGGAAGAGTTGGTGAGCTGCGGAAAGCGCTGGAACTTCGGGCTGGAAGCGGGCAGCAAGGCGGAGTTGCTGATCGCTCTCTCGCTGCTGGACGACCCCGAAGCCCTGCTGATCTGCAACGGCTACAAGGATCGGCTCTACATCGAGACCGCGATCCTGGCGCGACGGCTGGGACGGCAGCCGGTGGTGGTGATCGAACAGCCGGACGAAGTTGACCGGATCATTGAAGCCAGCAAGAGCCTGGGGGCAGCGCCCTACATCGGTGTAAGGGCCAAGCTCTCCAGCCGCAGCACAGGGCGCTGGGGCAGCTCCGTCGGCGACAAGGCCAAATTCGGCCTTTCGATTCCCGAGTTGCTGGCCACAGTGGAGCGGCTGCGGGAGAACAACCTGCTCCCCGATCTGCGCCTGCTGCACTTCCACATCGGCAGCCAGATCAACGACATCGCCGTGCTCAAAGACGCCCTCCAGGAGGCGGGGCAGATCTATGTGGAGCTCACCCGACTGGGGGCTCCGATGGGGTTCCTGGATGTGGGTGGTGGACTCGGCATCGACTACGACGGCAGCCGCACCGCATCAGCCGCCTCCACGAACTACTCGCTGCAGAACTACGCCAACGACGTTGTGGCCACGGTGCGGGAATGCTGCGAACCCAATGGTGTGGCCGTACCCACGCTGGTAAGCGAAAGCGGCCGCGCCATTGCCAGTCATTTCTCCCTGCTGGTGTTCGACGTGCTGGGCAGCAGCGCACTGCCGGCATCGGTTCCCAAGGCCAGCGGAGATGAACCACTCACCGTTCGCAACCTGCGGGACACCCTCGCCACAATTCAAGAGTTATCGGCGACGGCGGATGCGCAATTGGTGCGTCTGCAGGAAGCCTGGAACGACGCCTTGAAGTTCAAGCAGGATGCGCTGGCCGCATTCCGGCTCGGGTACATGGGGCTGCCCGACCGCGCCACCGCTGAACAACTGACGTGGGCCTGTGCTGATGCGATTGCGCAGCGACTGCCCAAGGATCAAGCCATCCCGGAAGAGCTCGCAGCCCTCAACAAGGCATTGGCGGGAACGTATTACGCCAACCTGTCGATCTTCCGCTCAGCACCCGACACCTGGGCCATCGACCAGCTGTTTCCAGTGGTGCCCATCCAGCAGCTGGATCAACGACCGACCCGACTGGCCAACCTCGCCGACCTCACCTGTGATTCCGATGGTCGGCTGGATCGCTTCATCGGAGAAGGACAACCGAAACACCTATTGGAGCTGCACGAACTCGACGACAACAACCCCTATCTGATCGGCCTGTTCCTCAGCGGTGCCTATCAGGAGGTGATGGGCAATCTGCACAACCTGTTCGGCACCACCAACGCCGTGCACATTCGCCTCAGCCCCGGCGGTAGCTATCGCATTGACCACGTCGTGCGGGGTGACACCAATGCCGATGTGCTGGAGGCCATGGAGCACGACCCCCGTGCCTTGCTGGAGCGGTTGCGGGTGGCGGCGGAAGCGGCCATCAACAACGGCCAGCTGCGCATCGACGAGTCACGCCGGCTGCTGGATCACCTCGAAAGCAGCCTGCGACAGACCACCTACCTTCAGGACTGAGCCAACGCTGCCGCCAGCTCGGAGCGAGCGGACTCAAGAGCAGCAGGGAGGGCAGCACCATCGCGTCCCCCGGCCTGGGCCAGGTTCGGGCGTCCACCGCCGCCACCGCCGCACTGTTTGGCAATGCCTCCGATGAACTTGCCGGCCTGGAGCTTGGCAGCGATCACCTGCTTGCCGAAGGCCGCCACCAGGATCACCTTGCCCATGTCGCCAGGATCCGGCAGACCGCCGATCACCACGGCCGCACCATCCCCCAGCTGATCCGCCAGGCTCTGGGCTGCACCCTGCAAACCAGCGCCATCCACGCCGTCGAGGCGTTCCACCAGCAGTTGGAAGTCGCCCACGGCCTCGGCCTTAGCGGCCAGAGCGCCGGCTTTCGCCACCGCCAGTTCCGCCTGAGCCGCGGCCAGCGCCTTGCCGGTGGCCTTGAGCTCCTCCTGAAGGGCCGCCACACGATCCACGATCTCGGCCGGCTGAGCCTTGAAGCGATCCCCCAGCTGCTTCACCACTGCATCGCGCTCGTTCAGATACGCGAGCACAGCGGGACCAGCGACGGCTTCAATCCGGCGGATACCGGCCGCAACGCCACTTTCCGCCACGATCTTGAACAGGCCGATCTCAGCGGTGTTGGCCACGTGGGTGCCGCCGCAGAGCTCCATCGACACACCGGGTACGTCGACCACCCGCACCACATCGGCGTACTTCTCACCGAACATCGCCACGGCACCGGCCGCCTTGGCCTGATCAATCGCCATCTCCTGCACCTGGAGCGCATGGGCCTCGTTGATCCAACCGTTGATCAGGGTTTCAACCTGCTGCAACTGATCCGCCGTCACCGCCGTGGGGCAGTGGAAGTCGAAGCGCAGGCGATCGAAATCCACCAATGATCCGGCCTGGCCGATGCCTGGATCCACCACCTGCTTGAGCGCTGCTTGCAGCAGGTGGGTGGCGGTGTGATTCGCCTGGGCCCGACGCCGGCAGGCACGATCCACCTGGGCCTTCACGGTGTCGCCCAAGGCGAGCTCGCCGCGTTCCACCCGCCCGGCATGGACGAAAACATCGCGGCTGCGGCTCACCGACTCAATCCGAACAATCAGATCGCTGCCTGCAAGCACGCCGCGATCGCCCACCTGACCGCCGCCTTCTCCATAGAACGGCGTGTTGTCGAGCACCACCTGAACCGCATCACCCGCCTTGGCGGTGCTGGCTGGCTCACCGTTCACCACCAACGCCCGCACACAGGAGGCGTGATCGAGGGCTTCATAGCCCTCGAAACAGGTGGCCGCCTGATCTGCCACCACCTGGTCGATCGCATCCTGCAGGGTGAGATCGATGCTCACCGCGGCCGCCTTGGCCCGCTGGCGCTGTTCCTCCATCGCCGCCTCGAAGCCATCGAGGTCAACGGCCAGGCCCTGCTCCTCAGCGATCTCCTGGGTGAGCTCCAGCGGGAAGCCATAGGTGTCGTACAGCTCAAAGGCCTGGGCACCGCTGATCTGGGTGGGCTTGGAGGCCAGCACCTCCGCCAGCAACTTCTCGCCGCGCTCGAGGGTCTCGAGGAAGCGGGCTTCCTCCCGCTGGAGCTCGGCCAGGATCACCTCCTGGCGCTCGATCACGCTGGGGTGGGCCCCCTTCAGCAGGGCAATCGCCGCCTCGCCCATGGTGACGAGGAAGGGTTTGTCGATGCCCAGCAGGCGGCCATGGCGCACCACCCGGCGCAGCAGACGCCGCAGGATGTAGCCGCGGCCCAGGTTGCTGGCGGTGACGCCATCGCAGATCAGCTGCGTCACCGCACGGCTGTGATCGCCGATCACCTTCAACGACGTCTTGCCCTTGTCGTTGAGCTGGTGGTAGTCGACCCCCGCCAGATCCGCGGCCGCTTGGATCAGCGGGAAGATCAGATCGGTTTCGTAGTTGTTGGGAACCTTCTGCAGAATTTGGGCCATCCGCTCAAGGCCCATGCCGGTGTCGATGTTGCGGTTGGCCAGCGGCGTGAGGGTGCCCTCCGCGTCGCGGTTGTACTGCATGAACACCAAGTTGTAGAACTCGATGAAACGGTCGTCGTCCTCGAGATCGATGCCCTCATCCCCAAGCTCGGGTTTGAAGTCGAAATAGATCTCCGAGCAGGGGCCACAGGGGCCGGTGGGGCCGGAGGCCCAGAAGTTGTCGGCCTCATCCATGCGGATGATCCGCTTGGGGTTCACCCCCACCACATCACGCCAGATCTGCTCGGCTTCGTCGTCTTCCCGGAAGACGCTCACCACCAGGTTCTTGGGGTCGATGCCGTAAACGCCGGTGCTGAGCTCCCAGGCCCACTCAATCGCCTGCTGCTTGAAGTAATCCCCAAACGAGAAGTTGCCGAGCATCTCGAAAAAGGTGTGATGCCGGGCCGTACGCCCCACGTTCTCGATGTCGTTGGTGCGGATGCACTTCTGCGAACTGGTGGCCCGGGGCGCGGGTCGCTCCTGCTGGCCCAGAAAAACCGGCTTGAACGGCAGCATTCCTGCAATGGTGAGCAGCACCGTTGGGTCTTCGGGAATCAATGAGGCGCTGGCCATCCGCTTGTGGCCGCGCTCGGCATAGAAGTTGAGAAAGGCCTCACGGATCTCCTCCCCACTGCGCGGTGCAGACGCTGCAGAAGACGACGATGCGGCGGCAACCATGACAGGAAAGGGGGATCCTGCCGTCATGATCGCCTTTGAACCGCCGGCGCCCGTGGCCGTTCCACCCAGTGATCCCGAGATTCGCCAGCGACTGCGGCTGCAGTCGATCGGTTGGGCGCTGGCTGCCGGCATCAGCGCAGGGCTGCTGAGCTTGCCCTGGGGTCTGGAAGCTGCGGTGCGTTCGGGCGGTTGTGGCCTCTTTTACGGCCTGCTGGCTTTCCACCTGCAACGGGTGGACCCTGATGACGGGCATTTGCAGGCGGGTCTGGTGGGGGCGGTCTGCGGGTTGCGCAGCCTCGGCATGCCCCTACCCCTTGACAACTGGCAGGTCGATGGCCTGGCATCATTACTACTGGAGCTACTTCAGGCCTGGCTGCCGTTGATCGGCAGTGCTCTCCTGCTCCACGGCACCCTCCGCTTCCTGCCCGCGTCGCGGCCATGAGCCTGCTGCACGCCACCTGGCTTCCCGCCATCCGCACCTCCAGCAGTTCCGGTCAACCGGCACTGCTTGTTTGGGCTGACACCTGGCGGGTGGCCACACCGGAAGGCCCCGGCCTCACCCCCGCGCTGCACCCCTTCACCCTCAGCCATGAAGACCTCAGGGCCTGGCTGAGCGAACGCGACCTTTTGCCGGGCGGCTGCATTGATGCCACGGCCTGTCTCACCCTGCCGAGCCGCACGGTGAAGCCGCGCAAAAGCCGCAGCAAAAAAGAGGAGCCAACACCGGAACCACCTGGCTGGACCGGGCTACCGATGCAGGCCGGCGAACCGATCCCCAAGCAAACCGAATGGTGGCCCTGGCAGGTGCAAGGGCTCGCGGTGGAACCATCAGCTGCGACGGAGTGGCTGTCCCGATTGCCCCTCTCCGGCACCAATCCAGACCTGGCTGACGAGCTGCGCTGGTGGAGCCATCTACAGCGCTGGGCCCTGAGCCTGGTGGCCCGGGGCCGCTGGATTCCCCAGATGGAGCTCAGCAAAGGGGAGGGTTATCCGCATCGGGCCCGCTGGGTGCCGCTGCTCAACCGGGAAGAAGACCGGCGCCGGCTGGAGGATCTGGCGGCCAGCCTGCCGCTTGTGGCCACCTGTGCCTTGCCCTGGCGAGAACCCCTTGGGCGCCGCAGCAACCGCACCACCCGGTTGCGACCGGAGGCCATGCGGGCCGCCAACCCTGTGGCCAGCTGCCGGCCCCGCAGCGGACGCCTGCGGGTGGCGACGCTGCTGGAAGACCTGGTGGACGCGCAGCTGCGCAAGGACTTTGAACCATCCACCGATGGGCTTAATCCCCTGCTGACCCTCTGGCAGGAGGCCCTGGGGTCGGAGACCGGGGTGATCGAGATCGGTGATGAAGAGGCCGAACGCCTGGCCACCGCCAGCCATCACTGGAGGGAAGGCATCGCCGGCGGTTTTGCTGCGGCCCGCACCTGCCTTGAGCTGCACACCCCGCCGGATGGGGAAGATCTCTGGGAGCTGCGCTTCGGGCTGCAGGCGGAAGCCGACCCCAGCCTGAAGCTCCCGGCAGCCGCAGCCTGGGCCTCCGGCGCCGAGATGCTGCAACTCGGGGAGATCCAGGTGGATCAACCGGGCGAAGTGCTGCTGGAGGGCCTGGGACGAGCCCTCACGGTGTTCCCACCGATCGAACGGGGGCTGGAGAGCGCGACGCCGGACACGATGCAGCTGACCCCTGCCGAAGCCTTCGTGCTGGTGCGCACGGCTGCCCGCCAGCTGCGGGATGCCGGCGTGGGGGTGGAGCTGCCGCCGAGCCTCTCCGGCGGCCTGGCCAGCCGGCTGGGCCTGTCGATCAAGGCCGAACTCCCGGAACGCTCCCGCGGCTTCACCCTGGGCGAATGTCTGGACTGGGAGTGGGATCTGATGATCGGCGGGGTGACGCTCACCCTGCGGGAACTGGAGCGTCTGAGCGGCAAGCGCAGCCCCTTGGTGCGCCACAAGGGGGCCTGGATCGAACTGCGGCCCAACGACCTCAAGAACGCCGAACGCTTCTGTGGCGCGAAACCGGAACTGAGCCTCGATGACGCGCTGCGGCTGACAGGAACGGAAGGGGAACTGCTGATGCGGATGCCGGTGCATCGCTTCGACGCCGGCCCAAGGCTCCAGTCGGTGCTGGAGCAATACCACCAGCAGAAGGCGCCCGATCCCCTGCCGGCTCCTGAGGGATTCAGCGGTCAGCTGCGGCCCTATCAGGAGCGGGGCCTCGGCTGGCTCGCCTTCCTGCACCGCTTCGACCAGGGGGCCTGCCTGGCTGACGACATGGGCTTGGGCAAAACCATCCAGCTGCTGGCGTTTCTGCAGCACCTCAAAGCAGAGCAGGAACTGAAGCGCCCGGTGCTGCTGGTGGCCCCCACCTCGGTGCTCACCAACTGGCGACGGGAGGCGGAATCGTTCACCCCGGAGTTGAGGGTCACCGAGCATTACGGCCCCCGCCGCCCCTCCACACCGGCCGAACTCAAGAAAGCGTTGAAGGAGGTGGATCTGGTGCTCACCAGTTACGGACTCCTGCAACGGGACAGCGAACTGCTGGAAACCCAGGACTGGCAGGGGGTGGTGATTGACGAAGCCCAGGCGATCAAGAACCCCGGCGCCAAACAGAGCCAGGCCGCCCGGGATCTGGCCCGACCCGGCCGCAGCAAAAGCAACCGCTTCCGCATCGCCCTCACCGGCACCCCCGTGGAGAACCGGGTGAGCGAACTGTGGGCCTTGATGGACTTCCTCAACCCCAAGGTGCTGGGGGAAGAGGACTTCTTCCGCCAGCGCTACCGGATGCCGATCGAGCGGTATGGGGACATGTCGTCCCTGCGGGACCTCAAAGGCCGCGTGGGTCCGTTCATCCTGCGCCGGCTGAAAACAGACAAAACGATCATTTCCGATCTGCCGGAGAAGGTGGAGCTGAGCGAATGGGTGGGGCTGAGCAAGGAGCAGAAATCCCTGTACAGCAAGACCGTGGAAGACACCCTCGATGCCATTGCACGGGCACCGCGCGGGCAGCGCCACGGGCAGGTGCTGGCCCTGCTCACCCGGTTGAAACAGATCTGCAACCACCCCGCCCTGGCCCTGAGCGAAGGGGCCGTGGACGATGGCTTCCTGGGCCGTTCGGCCAAGCTGCAGCGGCTTGAGGAAATCCTCGATGAGGTGATCGAAGCGGGCGATCGGGCCCTGCTGTTCACCCAGTTCGCCGAATGGGGGCATCTGCTGCAGGCCTGGATGCAGCAGCGCTGGAAATCAGAGGTGCCCTTCCTGCACGGCGGCACCCGCAAGAGCGAGCGCCAGGCGATGGTGGATCGCTTCCAGGAGGATCCCCGCGGTCCGCAGTTGTTCTTGCTCTCGTTGAAAGCAGGTGGTGTGGGCCTCAACCTCACCCGGGCCAGCCACGTGTTCCACATCGACCGCTGGTGGAACCCAGCTGTGGAGAACCAGGCCACCGACCGGGCCTATCGGATCGGCCAGACCAACCGGGTGATGGTGCACAAATTCATCACCAGCGGCTCGGTGGAGGAAAAGATCGATCGCATGATCCGCGAAAAATCACGCCTGGCTGAGGATGTGATCGGCTCCGGCGAGGATTGGCTGGGAAGCCTCGGTGGCGATCAATTGCGCGATCTCGTCGCCTTGGAGGACACCTGACCATGACCCTCAGCAACGGCAGCAGCAACGGCATCACCGCCATCGGCGACGACGGCCTGGGCCAACAGCCCTGGTGGGTGGAGCAGTGGATGGAGCTGATCAACGGCTACCGCTTCAAGAAACGGTTGGAGCGGGCCTGGGGCTACGCCCGTGAAGGCCATGTGACCTCGATCCGCTTCGAAGGCCGCCGCGTGCATGCCCGCGTTCAGGGCACCGATGAAGCGCCCTACAAGGTGAAGCTCTGGCTGGATGTGCTCAACGATGAGGACTGGGGCTATGTGCTGGAAGCGCTGACCCAGAAAGCCCGCTGGTCGGCCCAGCTGCTGGCGGGGATCATGCCCTCCGACATCGAACGGGCCTTTGCCGCCAGCGGCAAACGCCTGTTCCCGTTCAAGTTGCAGGAGGTGCGCAGCGAGTGCAGCTGCCCCGACAAAGCCAACCCCTGCAAACACATCAGCGCGGTGTATTTCCTGATGGGGGATCGCTTCAGTGAAGACCCCTTCGTGCTGTTCCAACTGCGGGGCCGCAACCGGGCTCGGCTGCTGGAAGACCTGGCAGAGCACCGGCGCAAGGCCCTGGCCGAGCGGGCGGCGGCAGCCAAGGAGGAGAACAAAGCCAGCACATCTGAAGAGGCAACACCGCTGCCGCCCCATGCGGCGGTGCAGGACCCGGCCCTGTGGTGGCGCTACAACCGCAGCCTCGATGGCGACCTGGTGGTGATCACCCCAGCCATGGAGGGCGACACGGGCCTCGATGCCGCCGGAGAGCTGCCGCTGGCCGAAGACCCACGCTTCGCCGATGCGCGCAGCACCTTCCTGAACAACCTCAAGGCCCATGGCCAGGCCAGTGCCCAGAAGGCGATGCTGCAGGCCATGGCAGCCGGCAGCTGACGCGGAGCAGAGCCATGGCCCGTGAAGCCGCCTGGCTCACCGCCGACAAACAAAGGCTCGCCGCAGTGCTGCTGCAATCGCATCAACGGGCCTTCAGCAGGCCGCTGATCGCCTCCGCCCAACCGGGCCAGCCGAAGCGGCTGCTTTGCCAGAACCTGTTTGCCTGCGGCTTTCCGGTGCTGGCTCACGGCACTGAGCAGGATCCCTCACTCAGTTACGCCAACGCTGCGGCCCTGCAGCTGTGGGACAGCCACTGGGATGGGCTGATTGGCATGCCCTCACGGCTCACCGCCCCGGACAGCGAACGGGCGGAACGCAGCAGCGCCCTGGGCCAGGCCAAACGCCTCGATGCCGTGCAGAACTATCGCGGCATTCGCATCAGCCGCAAAGGGCGGCGATTCATGATCAACAAGGCCCGGATCTGGACCCTCTGGGATGCAGAAGAGCGGATCTGCGGCCAGGCGGCCTGCTTCAGCGACTGGTGGTGGCTTTAAGGAGATTCGGTTTCAACACCATCCCTGTGGTGCCAGCCGAACCTGGTGGTACAGACCGAATCAAAACGGACGGTTCTCACGCTTCTGGTTCTCATCCAAGCGGCGCAGATTGTGATGGCGGGCGATCAACCCAGTCCGCAGATGTTCATTCTTCGGAGCCACCATCATGCTGACCCTGCGCCAATCCCCCTTTGATCTGTTCGAGCGTCTCGAACAACAACTGGCCACCGCTGAGCGCGTTCCCAACGCCGAAATCCGCGAAACCGAGACCAGCTACACCGTGCAACTGGAACTGCCCGGGGTGGACCGCGACTCGATCGACGTCAAGGCCACCGATCGCAACCTGGTGATCAGCGCTGAACGCCCAGCCACAGGCAGCGATGACAGCAACGCACCGCTGCTGAGCGAATTCCGCAGCGGCACCTGGAGCCGCAGCTTCCGTTTCCCCCAGAGCCTCGATCGCGACCAGCTCAAGGCCAGTTATCGGGACGGCATTCTTGAAATCAACGCCGGCAAAGCGGTGGAACACACCAGCGTTTCGGTGAAGGTGGAGAGCTGATCAGGTCCTGAATCAGAACCTGAGCACTAAGCCTTGAGCTGGACAAGCCCAACACACCAAGACAAGAAGAACGGAAGCCCAACCCCTGCCAACGGCAGGGGTTTTTTGTTGAAGCAAGGGCGAAATCAGCCGCCGAGGCCGAGGAAGAAACGGCCGATGAACAGCAGGCTGAAGCCACTGAAAAACACCAGACCGAACCAGCAGAAGGCCTGGGTGAGCCGCCCATAACGGTGCGCCACTGGAACCAAGGGGCTGTTGATCGTGTCCATGGCCATCCAGGCGAACAGAGGAGCGGTGAGGAAGCTGCCGGTCATCGCCCCGAAGACGAAATCCTTCACGCCGATTCCGCCGCTCTTGGCCACCACCAGCGCCAGCACAGCGGCCAGGAAATGCACGATCACCCAGATGTCGAAGCGACGCTGCATGGGCCCCGGCGCTGAATCTCCACTGTCGTGATGACGCAGCAGCCCCTAAATCGCCGCAATGCTGCGGGGATAGGCATCCAGGCAGGTGAGGGTGGTGCTGAACATGGCGGAAAAGGCCGCCGGGATGATCACCCAGGCCGCCCAACCACCCATGGCGGCGGTGTAGAGCTTGATCAGCTTCTGGGCGAAGGACACGCCACTGCCGGCCAGCATTCCGTCTCCGCTGCCGTACATCGTGTAGGCGCCCAGGATCACAAAGAACATGGCCGTCACGACGGTGACGCCATAGCCGAGGTTGAAATCGAACTCGGCCTCCTTCGGCGTCGCGGTGTGCTCGGTGTCGCGCGCCCGGGAGAACATCCACAACGATGGCCACACGCACATCTCCACCGGTCCGGGCATCCAGCCCATCAGGGGAATCAGGAAGGCCAGGTTGGCCAGGGTCCAGGGGCTGGGATCCGTGCTGACCCAACTGGCCGCCACATCCCCGACGGGGCCGCGGATCAGCAGCGATGCAGCCGCAATCCCCGTGAGCAGGGTGAGCAGCACCACCAACAACTTGGAGAGACGGTCGAGCGCCCGGTAATGCCCCAGCAGCAGCACCAGGCCACTTACCGCCAGCACGGCGATGGACAGTCCGTAGGGGTCCAACCCCGCCAGCAGAGGGATGTTGGTGAGCAGCAGCCCCGCCACAAAACTCACCGCCGCGATGGTGAAGGTGCCGGTGACCAGGCTCACCACCAGGTACAGCGGCAGGTAGAGGGGATTGCGTTTCTGGAAACCCTCCAGCAGCGACAGTCCGGTGGCCGCTGTGAAGCGGGTACCCACGCGCAGGAACGGGTACTTGATCAGATTGGTGAGCAGGATCAGGCCCACCAGCGCAAAGCCAAATCGGGCACCCGCCGTGGTGGACGACATCAAGTGGGATCCACCGATGCAGGCACCGGCCAAAAGGATCCCGGGTCCAATGCTGCGTCGCAGCGTCGATGACGCCATCACAAGGTTGCGGTTGCTACCAGTCTCCGCCGCCTTGCCCCGCTGAATCTCCGTAGAGTCGACTTCCGTCACGGTCGGTTTCATGGTCGTTGCTCCCGCTGCTCCGAAGCTGTCGCTGCAGTGCGAGGCCATCGCCGCCGACACCACCACGATCCGCTCCCTCGACTGGGACCGCAGCCGCTTCGACATTGAATTCGGCCTGCGCAACGGCACCACCTACAACGCCTTCCTGGTGCGGGGGGAACGCACCGCCCTGATCGACACCAGCCACGCCAAGTTCCGCGACACCTGGATCCCCCTGCTCAAGCAGCAGATCGATCCAACTGCGATCGATGTGTTGATCGTGAGCCACACCGAACCCGACCACTCCGGATTGATCGGTGACCTGATCGATCTCAATCCTGAGATCGAAATCGTGGGATCGAAGGTGGCCCTGCAGTTCCTCAAGGACCAGGTGCACAGGCCGTTCAAATCCCGTGCGGTGAAGTCGGGCGAGGAATTGGATCTCGGCACCAACCCCGAGAGCGGCATCCAGCACCGCTTCGAATTCCTCAGTGCTCCGAACCTGCACTGGCCGGACACGATCTTTTCCTTCGATCACGGCACCGGCATCCTTTACACCTGCGATGCCTTTGGTCTGCATTACTGCTCTGACGACGTCTTCGACGCCGACCCCGGCGCCATCGCCCCTGATTTCCGCTTCTACTACGACTGCCTGATGGGCCCGAATGCCCGCAGCGTGCTGCAGGCCCTCAAGCGCATGGATGGCCTGCCGAAGATCAACACCATCGCGGTGGGCCACGGGCCGCTGTTGCGGCATCACCTCAGCCACTGGATCAGCGACTACCGCGAGTGGAGCGGCCAGCGCAGCAAAGGCGAGAGCTATGCCGCCGTTTGTTATCTGAGCCAGTACGGCTTCTCCGATCGGATCAGCCAGGCCATTGCCCACGGCATCGGCAAGGCAGATGCCCCGGTGCAGCTGGTGGACCTGCGGGCCACCGACCCCCAGGAACTCACCGCCCTGGTGGGCGATGCCAAGGCTGTTGTGGTGCCGACCTGGCCCGCGGAACCGGAACCGGATCTCCAGGCCTCGATCGGAACCCTGCTGGCGGCCCTGCATCCCAAACAACTGGTGGGGGTGTACGACGCCTTCGGCGGCAACGATGAACCGATCGACGCCGTCGCCGATCAACTGCGCAGCCAGGGGCAGAAGCAAGCCTTCAGCCCATTGCGGATCAAACAGCTGCCCCAGGGCAGCGACTACCAACGCTGTGAGGAGTCGGGCACCGACCTCGGCCAGCTGCTGACCAAAGAAAAGACAATCGCGGCGATGAAAAGCCTCGATGGCGACCTCGACAAGGCCCTGGGTCGCATCAGCGGTGGCCTTTATGTGGTGACCGCCAGCCAGGGGGAGGGCGAATCGCAACGCCGCAGCGCCATGGTGGCCAGCTGGGTGAGCCAGGCCAGCTTCACCCCACCGGGCCTCACCATCGCCGTCGCCAAAGACCGTGCGATCGAAGCCCTGATGCAGGTGGGCGACCGCTTCGTGCTGAACGTTCTACGGCAGGACAATCATCAACAACTGATGCGCCATTTCCTCAAGCGCTTCCCCCCCGGTGCCGATCGTTTCGCTGGGGTGAACGTGCTGGAGGGAACCGCTGATGGCGGCCCGGTGCTCGCCGATGCCCTGGCCTTTCTGGGCTGCCGAGTGGAGCAACGGATGGAGGGCCCCGATCACTGGATCATCTATGCCGTGGTGGAGCAGGGCAATGTGGCCGATGCCGAGGCCAGCACGGCGGTGCACCACCGCAAAGTGGGGAACCACTACTGATGAGCGTGACCAGCACCGCAACCTCG
Organism: Synechococcus sp. M16.1; assembly: GCF_014279895.1. Taxonomy (NCBI): domain Bacteria; kingdom Bacillati; phylum Cyanobacteriota; class Cyanophyceae; order Synechococcales; family Synechococcaceae; genus Synechococcus; species Synechococcus sp. M16.1. The sequence continues at coordinate 1,980,403 of NZ_CP047954.1, forward strand.
CGTCGCACGATCCAGCTGCCGATCGACGATGGGGTCGTTGGTCTGCGCGGTCTGAGCCCTCAACGGCACCGCTTTGAACTGGAATACGCCCTGGAGCGGGGCAGTACCGCCAACAGTGTTTTGTTCGAGGCCGGTGATGGCGCCCCTGCTGTGCTGGTCCATCCCCCGGGGGTGGCCTACAGCGCGGCCTTTCTACCGGTGCTTGCCGAAGCCCTGCCCAGCAGCGACGCACCGTTGCTGGTGGTGGTGGGCCACGTCAACCCCAACCGCGTTGCCCTGCTGCGGGATCTGGCGGAGGCCTACGCCGGCCTTGAACTGATCGTCTCCAACCCCGGCGCCAAGCTGATCGAAGAGCTGTGGAGCCAGCGCAAGCCGGCCCCTCCCGGTGAGACGAGCGAGCAACCACCACTGCCCGATCTGCCGCCCCTACGGGTGATCCGCCAGGAGCAAACACTTCCGCTCAGCCATCAGCGCAGCTTGATGCTGCTGCCGGCCCCAACCCCCCGCTGGCCCGGCGGATTGCTGGCCTTCGAGGAAAGCCTGGGCCTGCTGATGAGCGACAAGTTCTTCAGTGCCCACCTCTGCACGGACAGCTGGTCCGAAAGCAACCGCAGCAGCACCGAAGAAGAACGCCGGCACTTCTACGACTGCCTGATGGCCCCCATGGCCCGTCAGGTGGATGCCCTGGTGGAACGACTCGAAGAACTCGACATCCGCACGATCGCGCCGGGCCATGGCCCGGCCATCGAAGCCAGTTGGCGCAGCCTGCTGAATGACTACCGCCGCTGGGGCGAAGGCCAGCAGAACGCCAGCCTGACGGTGGCTTTGCTGTTTGCCAGCGCCTACGGGAACACCGCAGCCATTGCCGATGCCCTGGCCCGCGGGGTCAGCCGCACCGGCATCCGGGTGAGCAGTTTGAACTGCGAATTCACCCCCGCCGATGAACTGGTGAGCACGATCCAGCAGGCCGACGCCGTGTTGATCGGCTCACCCACCCTGGGGGGCCATGCCCCCACACCGATCGTCTCGGCCCTGGGAACCCTGTTGGCGGAGGGGGATCGCAGCAAGCCCGTGGGGGTGTTCGGCAGCTTCGGCTGGAGCGGCGAGGCGGTGGACCTGCTGGAAACGAAGCTGCGGGATGGCGGCTTCAGCTTTGGTTTCGAGCCGATCCGGGTGAAGTTCAGTCCGGATGCCGCCCGGGTGAAGGAGCTGGAGGAAACCGGCACCCGTTTCGCCCGCCAGCTGCTGCAGAGCCAGAAACGGGCGCAACGTCGCAGTGCAGGGGGCTTGAGCGAAAGCCGCAGCGATCCAGCGGTGCTGGCCCTGGGCCGTGTGATCGGCTCCCTCTGCGTGCTCACCACCCGCAAAGCGGAGCTGAGCGGCGCCATGGTGGCCAGCTGGGTGAGCCAGGCCAGCTTCAGTCCTCCCGGCATCACCGTGGCCGTGGCCAAAGACCGCGCCGTGGAAGCGCTGCTGCACAAGGGCGATCGCTTCGCCTTGAACGTGCTGGCCGAAGGCCGCGAAACCGCCCTGATGAAGCAGTTCCTGCAACCGTTCGAACCCGGTACCGATCGCTTTGCAGGCCTCGAGCTGGACACCAGCCCCGCCGAACAGCCCTTACTGCCGGATGCTCTGGCCTGGCTGGACGGCAAGGTGAGTCAGCGGATGGAATGCGGCGACCACTGGCTGATCTATGCCGAAGTGGATCGCGGCGGGGTGCTGGATGCGGAGGGCAGCACCGCGGTGCACCAACGCCGCAGCGGCGCCAACTACTGAGCCGGCAGCCTGATCCGGCCAACCGAACTTCCTGCTAACTCATACTCACTATGAGTTAGAGCTAGGCTGATGGAACGATCCCCGGGGCCATCGATGGACCTTTCCAAGCCTTCCACCCACGCCAATCTCGAGGCCGCTTTCGGTGGCGAGAGCATGGCCAACCGCAAATACCTGTTCTTTTCAGAGGTGGCCAAACAGCTGGGCCACAAGGACCTGGCCAAGTTGTTTCGTGACACCGCAGCGCAGGAAACGGAACACGCCTTCGCCCACTTCCGCCTGCTGCACCCTGAGTTTGTGGTGAACGATCCCGAGCAGCTCAGCGACGAGGAGAAGCAGGCCATCCTGAGCCGCTGCCTGGAGCTGGCGATTGAAGGCGAAACCTACGAGTACACAACGATGTATCCGGAGTTCGCCGCCCAGGCCCGGCAGGACCGGGACAGCGGAGCCGCAGCGGAATTCGCCGAGCAAAGCAGCGAATCCAAGGAGCATGCGGGCCTATTCCGCTCCGCCGCCAAGAACTTCGGCCTGCTGACCCCGATCGAGCAGCATCACGCCGAAACCTATGGCGTTGCCCTCGAGGCCCTGCAAGGCAAGGGCACCGCAGGCCAGGCCGATCAACCGATCCCGGGCAAGTGGATCTGCAAGGTGTGCTCGATGATCTACGACCCCGCCGAGGGGGATCCTGATTCCGGCATCACCCCAGGCACGCCGTTTGAGGCGATTCCCGACGATTGGCACTGCCCGATCTGCGGCGCCCGCAAAGCCAGCTTTGTTCCTTACCGCGAAGCCGAATTGAAAACGGCCTGACGCCCTTGCACGATTCCATCAAGAGCCTTCGTCTCCATGCCCTCCGACCTCATCGTTCTGACGGCGAGCAATGGCGAAAACCGGAAGCTGGCGGAACGCTTCGTGCAGGCCGCCGCAGCTCAGAACGCCAGCGCCGAACTGATCGATCTCACGCAGCTCAACCTGCCCCTGTTCACGCCACGGGTCCAAGCAGCAGGGGCCGGCCCTGACCTTGTCGCCCTGCACGACCAGCTGCATGCAACCCCACGCTGGGTGATCTGCGCCCCGGAATACAACGGCTCGATTCCGCCGTCGCTCACCAATGCCATTGCCTGGCTCTCCGTAACCGACGACGACTTCCGATCCCTGTTCAACGGGCGGCCAATCGCCATGGCCACCTTCTCCGGCGGTGGCGGCATGGAACTGCTGGTGTCGCTGCGCATCCAGCTCACCCACCTCGGGGCCCAGGTGGTGGGGCGTCAGCTGCTGAGCAACCACGCCAAACCCGCCCAGGACGACAGCATCAACGACCTGGTGCAGCGGCTTCTGCAGATGCAACCTCTCCAACTCTGAACACCTCGATGTCCCGGATGGCCACGCCAACAGGCCAACACGCCACCACCTCAACCGTGATCCTGCGACCCGCAGACCAGCGCTTCCACAGCCAGCTGGACTGGCTCGATTCCTGGCACAGCTTCAGCTTCGGCAGCCATCAGGATCCGAACTGGATGGGCTTCGGCCCCTTGCGGGTGATCAACGACGACACCATTGCTGCAGGCCAGGGGTTCGGCATGCACCCCCACCGGGACATGGAAATCATCACGGTGATGGTGGAGGGGGCCCTGAGCCATGCCGACTCGATGGGCAACAGCGCGGTGCTGCATGCCGGCGAGGTGCAACGGATGAGTGCCGGCAGCGGCATCGTTCACAGCGAAATCAACCAGACCGGCGCGCCCTGCAGGCTGCTGCAGATCTGGATTGAGCCTGCACAGCTGGGCATCCAGCCCGCCTACGAGCAGAAACCCTTCGCCATCGGCGAGGGCTGGACGCCCCTGATTGAGCCCGACGCCACCGGAGATGCGATGGCCATCGAACGTCCCGTGCGCCTCTGGCGTGCACAACCGCAACGCCAACAGCAGTTGCCATTGCCCGCCGCCAAGGAGCGATGGCTCTGGCTTCAGATGATTGATGGGGAGCTGACGCTCAACCGTGAAGGCTCCCCCACGCAGGCGCTGCGGCGGGGCGATGGGCTGGGCCTGATCCAAGACGCAGCAACACAAGGCGAGCTGATCGGCCTCAGTGAACGCGCCGACGTGCTGCTGTTTGCCCTGGCGTGAAGCAATCCGGAAAAGATCTGGTGCAAGTGCGTGACACCAGATCTTGTGCCCTGAAATGACGAAGTCACTTCCAAACAATCCCTAGAGCGATGGGATTCATGAACGGTCAGGAGGCCTCGGTTCGGTACCGCGGCTTTCTTTTGATGCCTCAAACCAACCGGAGCTGGCTGGTGAGGCCGGAACGCAGCCCGATGCGATTGCTGCCCTTCCGCACACCAACCTGCTCATTGGCCGACGTCAAAGCCCTGCTGGACTGGCGTCTGGCCCAGGAAGAATCGGAAATCGGCGTGGCCTGAACTCAGGCCGCCGCCGGCGGTGGAGTGGGATCGCCCACCGGTTGAAAAGGAATCACCAGGGTGGCCCAGTGATCGGGCCGCTCGGGGCGGCTGCGACGAGAACGGCGCGTGCCAAAGGGAACCCGAATCACATTGGTTCCTTCAATTGACAAGGTATGGCCGCGATTGAAGGCCGATTCCAGACCCTCAGGAAGTTGAGGAAGGGCAGGCCCTTCAACGCTGCTGAGCGCAGATTTCTTGTTGTTGTCCCGATCCATGGTGTCCCCCGACAGACGAATCAGTTGTCGAACAGTTTGACCGAACTCGCAAGGGCGATGAACGGAATCAAACCAATTTTTCCACTTTCAGTGAAAATTTACATGCTCTGAACCCCTTGCACCAGGGCTTCAAGCCGCCACAGCCACCGCTTCCACCGACGGACAGGTGCACACCAGGTTGCGATCACCAAAGGCGTTATCAATCCGTGCCACCGCGGGCCAGACCTTGTTCGCCTGCTGGCCCTCCATCGGGAAGGCGGCCTGCTGACGGCTGTAGGGACGATCCCAGTCATCCGCTGTGACGGCAGCGAGGGTGTGCGGAGCCCGCTTGAGCGGGTTGTTCCGAGGGTCGCTGCTGCCGGCTTCAATGGCGCGAATCTCCTGGCGGATCGCCACCAGGGCATCGGCGAAACGATCCAACTCCGCCAGGCTTTCGCTTTCGGTGGGCTCCACCATCACCGTGCCGGCCACCGGCCAGCTGACGGTGGGCGCATGGAAGCCGTAGTCCATCAAACGCTTGGCGATGTCATCCACATCGATCCCCGCATCCCGCTTGAGCGGGCGCAGGTCAAGGATGCATTCATGGGCCACCCGGCCGGTGCTGCCGCGAAACAGCACGGGGTACGAGGCGTCGAGCCGATGGGCCAGGTAGTTGGCCGACAACAGCGCCACAGCACTGGCCTGCCTTAGGGCCTCCGCCCCCATCATCCGCAGGTACATCCAGCTGATCGGCAAGATGCTGGCGCTGCCGAGCGCAGCTGCGGATACCGGACCGATGGCCGATGCGGCGCCGGCCTGCAAAGGGTGCCCCGGCAGGTAGGGCGCCAGATGCGCCGCAACACCAATGGGCCCCACGCCTGGGCCACCGCCCCCATGGGGGATGCAGAAGGTCTTGTGCAAGTTGAGGTGACAGACATCGGCACCGAAAGCACCGGGACGGCACAGCCCCACCTGGGCATTGAGGTTGGCCCCATCGAGGTACACCTGCCCGCCGTTCCGATGCACCACCGAGCAGATCTCACGGATACCGGTTTCAAACACGCCGTGGGTGGAGGGGTAGGTGACCATCAGCGCCGCCAGCCGGTCCGCGTGCTCGGCCGCCTTCGCCGCCAGATCCTGCTGATCGATGTTGCCCTCGTCATCACAGGCGACGGCCACCACCTTGAGGCCGGCCATCACGGCACTGGCTGGATTGGTGCCGTGGGCGCTGGTGGGGATCAGACAGATGTCGCGATGGGCTTCACCGCGGGAGCGGTGCCAGGCGCGGATCACCAGCAGCCCGGCGTATTCCCCCTGGGAACCGGCATTGGGCTGCAACGACACGGCGGCGAAGCCCGTCAGGGCGGCCAGCCATTGCTCCAAATCGTCGGCAAGACGGCGATAGCCCTGGGCCTGATCGGCTGGGGCAAAGGGATGCAAGGCCGCAAACGCAGGCCAGCTCACCGGCTGCAGCTCAGCGGCGGCGTTGAGCTTCATGGTGCAGCTGCCCAACGGGATCATCCCGTGCACCAGCGAGAGATCACGACTCACCAACCGCTGGATGTAGCGCAACAGCTCTGATTCGCTGCGGTACTGATGAAAAACCGGCTGGCTTAGCCAGGGCTGGCTGCGCTGCGGCAGGGAAAGGGACGGGGGCTGCTCAGCCTCGAGCTGCGGGGTGGCCTGACCGCAGGCCTCCGCCAGCAGAGCGAGCAGGGCTTGCAGCTCCTGTTGGTCCGAGAGCTCATCGAGGCTGATACCGAATCCGGTGGCGTCCGCCGGCGCTGCACCATCAGGCAGCACCCGCAGATTGAAACCAGCAACGGCGGCAGCGCGGTGCACAGCCGGTGCCGACGCACAGTGCACGGTGACGGTGTCGAAGCGGTCAGCCAGCTCCAGCGGATAACCAAGGACCCGCAGGCCCTGCTCCAACTGGCTGCGCAGGCCAGCGATGCGCTGGGCGATGGCCTGCAGACCATCAGGGCCATGGAGCACCGCATAAAACGAGGCCATCACGGCCAGCAGCACCTGGGCCGTGCAGATGTTGCTGGTGGCCTTGTCGCGACGGATGTGCTGCTCACGGGTTTGCAGCGCCAAGCGCAGGGCCGAACGGCCTTCCGCATCCTTGGACTGCCCCACAAGACGGCCCGGGATCTGGCGCTTGTAGGCCTCAACGGTGGAGAAGAAGGCGGCGTGAGGACCACCAAATCCCATCGGCACCCCCAGGCGTTGGGCGCTGCCCACGGCAATGTCGGCCCCGAGGGATCCCACGGGCGCCATCAGGGTCTGCGCCAGGGGGTCGATCGCCACGGTGACCAAGGCACCGGCGGCATGGGCCGCTTCGATCACGGCGGTTGGATCCCAGAGGCATCCATCAGCGCCGGGCAACTGCAGCAGAACACCAAACACCGAGGCATCGATAGGCGCTGTGGCCGGGTCGATTCGCTCAAGGCTGATGCCGAGGGGTTCGGCGCGGGTCTGCAGCACCGCCCAGGTCTGAGGCAGCACATTTGCGTCCACCAGGAACCGTGTCGCTTCAGGGCGACGGCACACCCCGAAGCTGAGGCTCATCGCCTCGGCGGCAGCGGTGGCTTCATCAAGCAGCGACGCGTTGGCGATCGGCAAGCCCGTGAGCTCACTGATCAGGGTTTGAAAGTTGAGCAGAGCCTCCAGACGACCCTGAGCGATTTCCGCCTGGTAGGGGGTGTAGGCGGTGTACCAGGCCGGATTCTCAAAAACGTGGCGCTGGATCAGGGCCGGGGTTGCCGTGCCGTAGTAACCCAGCCCGATCAGGGAGCGACGCAGCGTGTTGGTTTCACTCAACTGCTTCAGCTGCTGGAGGGCCTCCGCCTCCCCGCAACCCTCGGGCAAGGCCTCAACCGGCGGCTTGGGATCAAGGATGTCGGCGGGCACGACATCAGCGATGAACTCCTGCAGATCGCTGTAGCCCAGGGCATTGAGCATGCGGAGTTGTTCCGCCTCACTCGGGCCGATGTGCCGCTGCGCAAAAGGAGAAGTCAACGTCGAATGCACAGCCCGCCGGACGATCGTAAGAGCGAAGCCCCGGCGCTGATGTCAGCCGGCGTCGATGTCAGCCGGCGTTGACCTTGGCGCCGTAGGCCTCGGCGGTCATCAGGCTGTCGAGCTCGGAGGGATCCGACGGACGCAGCACCAGCAGCCAGCCCTCACCGTGGGGGTCGTTCTGCAGTTCCTCCGGACTGGCCAGCACCGCTTCATTGCGTTGCACCACCTCACCGGCAATCGGTGCATACATGTCTTCCACAGCCTTCACCGACTCCACCGAGCCAAAGCTGGTGCCCTTCGCCAGGCTGACGCCCACATCCGGTAGATCCACGAACACGATGTCGCCCAGCTGATCAACGGCGAAGGCACTGATGCCCACCCGCACCAGCTCGCCATCGGCATTGGCGTACTCGTGGCTGTCGGCGAAGCGAAAAGAGTCGGGGAACGCGAACGCCATCGAGGCAGTTTCAGGTGGTCCCAGTCTGCGGGAGATTGATCAGTCCTGCCGCATTGAGGTCACACAACGCACGGGAGAGGGCCAGGCGGATGTGGGCGCGATGGGTGCCGCCCTGCACATAGAGGTTGAACGGTTCCCGCAGCGGCGCATCGGCCGAAAATTCACTGGTGGAACCGTCGATGAAGGTCCCCCCGGCCATCACCAGATCCGAGGCATAGCCCGGCATCGAGGCCGGCACTGGATCGAGGTAGGCCCCGATCGGCGACATCGCCTGGAAGGCACGGCACACCACCTTGAGGGCATCGGGACTGCCCAGCCGCACCGCCTGAATCAAATCGCTGCGCACGGCCCCGGGCGCTGGATTGACTGGGAAGCCCAGCCGCTCAAACACCCCCGCCACCAGATCGGCACCAATCAAGGCCTCAGACACCATCTGCGGTGCCAGGAACAGCCCCTGCAGCACCAGCCGCTGCAGGTCAAATCCCGTGCCGCCCTCACTGCCGATGCCCGGCGCCGTGAGCCGGCAGCAGGCCTGCTCCACCAGATCGACCCGTCCAGCGATGTAGCCGCCGGTGGGGGCGATGGTGCCGCCGAGGTTCTTGATCAACGATCCAGCGATCAGATCCGCCCCAACCGCCGTCGGCTCCTGCTCCTGCACCAACTCGCCGTAACAGTTGTCGACAAAGACAACGCAGTCGGGCTGGCGGGCATGGATGCGCTCACAAAGCCCGGCGATCTGCTCAACCGTGACCGACGGACGCCAGCTGTAGCCGCAGCTGCGCTGGATCAGCACCATCCGGCAGGGCTGCTCCAGGGCCTGGTTCAAGGCCGCCTCATCCACCGCCCCATCCGGCTGCAGGTCGATTTCGTCGTAGGCAACCCCGAATTCCGCCAGGGAACCCTGGCCCCTGCCCCGCAGACCGATCACCTCCTCAAGGGTGTCGTAGGGACGACCCGTGATTGAGAGCAGACGATCTCCGGGCCGCAGCACGCCGAACAGTGCAGCGGCGATGGCGTGGGTGCCGCTGACGAATTGCAAGCGCACCGCGGCGGCTTCGGCCCCCAGCACCCGGGCAAAAACCCGATCCACCACCTCGCGCCCCTGATCCCCGTGGCCGTAACCGGTGAGCGACGCAAAGTGCTGGGTGCCGACGCGCTCCGCCGCCAGGGCCTCCAACACGCGCTGCAGGCGTTGCCCCACCGCCGCCGTCCTCGCTGCAGCCAGGTCGGCCTGCTCCCGCGCCACCGCGTTGATCAGGTCCTCTGCAAACGCACTGATCACCACTTGCCTGACGGATGTCATGCCTTCCTAAACCCTGGACAACGCCAGGATTCACAACTCGGCAAGCCGCTGCGATGCGGCAACTCCTTTAGATTTCTGTCACTAACGGCACCATCCGCTCCCTGGTTTTCCTGTCTGAGCGGCTTTGTCAATCCAAGGAGAATCCGCTTGGTTTCCTCGCAAACAGCTGACACCCGCGAGCTTCGGCAGCGGGCCGCGGTGATGGCACCGCGCGACCGACTTCCCGCGCGTCAGCGCAAATTCAAGATGGGAACCACCAGCTTCATGCTGGTGATGCACGTGCTCGCCACCGTGGCGCTGCTGCCGCGCTTCTGGAGCTGGCAGGGCGTTGTGGCCTTCGGCGTTCTCTATTGGATGACGGTGCTGGGCGTCACACTGGGCCTGCACCGTCTGGTGGCGCACCGCAGCCTGGTGGTGCCGGTGTGGGTCGAGCGCATCCTGGTGCTGATGGGCACCCTGGCCTGCCAAAGCGGCCCGATCGAATGGGTGGGTCTGCACCGCCATCACCACCGTTTTTCGGATCAGCCCACCGATCACCATGACGCTGGCCGTGGCCTGTGGTGGGCCCACAGCGAGTGGATGCTGCACGACATCCCGGCGCTGAAGGAACTCGACCGCTACGCCGGCGACCTGCAGTGCGACCCCTTCTACCGCTGGCTCGACCGCTGGTTCCTACTGCTGCAGATCCCCCTCGGCTTGGGGCTCTATTGGTTCGGCGAAGCCGCCCAGATGCACGGCGGTGGCCTTGGCCTGGTGCTTTGGGCCATTCCTCTGCGCCTCGTGGTCGTTTATCACGTGACCTGGCTGGTGAACTCCGCCACCCACGCCTTCGGCTACCGCAATTTCGATTGCCCCGACCTCTCCCGCAACTGCTGGTGGGTGGCACTGCTCTCCTTCGGTGAGGGTTGGCACAACAACCACCACGCCCATCCGGCCAGTGCACGCCACGGTTTGCGCTGGTTCGAGTTCGATCTCACCTGGCAGCACGTGCGCTTGCTAAAGCGTCTCGGACTGGCCAGCCGAATTCGCACGGCCCGCTACGTCCCCGGAGCCTCCTGAGGCTCAAAGCAACCTTCAACAACCGTCCACGTCGTAAGGTGGTCGATCGCACCCGTCTCCATCCTTCATACCGGTCCCATGCCTAAGCGTGTACAAGTCGTTCTGAATGAGGACGTCCTCAGCCTCGGCAAGGACGGAGACCTGGTGGAAGTGGCTCCGGGTTACGCCCGTAACTTCCTGCTGCCCTTCGGCAAAGCTGTGCCCCTCACCCCTGCGGTGATGAAGCAGGTGGAGCACCGCCGGGCCAAGGAAGCTGAGCGTCAGGCCGCCCTCAAGCAGGAAGCCCTCGACTTCAAGACCGCCCTCTCCACCATTGGTCGCTTCACCGTGAAGAAGCAGACCGGTGAAGACAACGTGCTGTTCGGCACCGTCACCAACGGTGACGTGGCAGAAGCCATCGAAACCGCCACCAAGAAGGAGATCGACCGCCGCGACATCGTGGTGCCTGAGATCCACCGCACCGGCAAGTACACCGTGACGGTGAAGCTGCACAGCGAAGTCACCGCTGAGATCAACCTGGAAGTGATCGGCTACTGATCGCTGTCAATTGACACTCAACCGGCTCATTCGAGCCAGAGTGTGATTCCTTCGCTTCACGCCCTGCCGCCATGGTGAGCGTCCCCCTGCCAGAGAACAACGATGGGGGACGCCGTGGTTTTGGCAAAGGCCGCCGCGACGACGAGCCCAATTTCGAGGCTCTGCCCGATTCGCTTCCGCCCCAAAACCTGGAGGCGGAGGAAGCGGTGCTGGGCGGCATCCTGCTGGATCCCGATGCGATCGGGCGTGTGGCCGATGTGCTGCAGCCGGAAGCGTTTTATCTGAACGCCCACCGGGAGATCTTCCGCACCGCCCTGATGCTGCACGGCCAGGGCAAGCCGACGGATCTCACCGCCATGAGTGCCTGGCTGGCCGACACCGGCGCCCTAGAGAAGGTGGGCGGCAACAACCGACTGGTGGAGCTGGTGGAGCGGGTGCCGTCCACCGCCTCGATCGAGCAGGTGGCCCGGCTGGTGATGGACAAGTTCCTGCGCCGCCAGCTGATCAGATCCGGCAACGAGGTGATCCAGCTGGGCTTTGATCAGAGCCTGCCGATGGAGCAGGTGCTGGACCAGGCGGAGCAAAAGATCTTTGCCATCAGCCAGGAGAAACCCTCCAAGGGGCTCACCCCCACCGCCGAAATCCTCACCCAGACCTTTGAGGAAATCGAAAGCCGCTCGCTGGGCACCTCGGTGGCCGGCATCCCGGTGAACTTCTACGACCTGGATGCGATGACCCAGGGCCTGCAGCGCAGCGACCTGATCATCGTGGCGGGCCGGCCGGCCATGGGCAAAACATCGATCGCGCTGAACCTGGCCAAGAACGTGGCCCAGCTGCACGACATGCCGGTGTGCCTGTTCTCCCTGGAGATGAGCAAGGAGCAGCTCACCTACCGCCTGCTCTCGATGGAGGTGGGCATCGAAGCGGGGCGGCTGCGCACCGGCCGCCTGCAACAGGAGGAATGGCCGCTGCTGGGTCAGGGCATCAACAGCCTGGGGCAACTGCCGATCTTCATCGACGACAAACCCAACTCCGGCGTGCTGGAGATGCGCTCGCTCTGCCGGCGGCTGATGGCCGAACAGGGCAAGGAGCTGGGGCTGGTGATGATCGACTACCTGCAGCTGATGGAAGGCTCGGGCTCCGACAACCGGGTGCAGGAGCTCTCGCGCATCACCCGGGGTCTGAAGCAGATGGCCCGGGAACTGAACGTGCCGGTGATTGCCCTCTCCCAGCTGAGCCGGGGTGTGGAGGCACGCACCAATAAGCGACCGATGCTGAGCGACCTGCGGGAATCGGGCTCGATCGAGCAGGACGCCGACCTGGTGTTGATGATCTACCGCGACGAGTACTACAACCCGGAAACCCCGGACCGCGGTATCACCGAAGTGATCGTGACCAAGCACCGCAACGGTCCAGTGGGCACGGTAAAGCTGCTGTTCGAGCCGCAGTTCACCCGCTTCCGCAACCTGGCGGCCTAAGCCAGATCAGATAATGAGGGCATGAGCTTCAGCGCCGCCCCCACCGAATCCTTCGACGTGATCGTGGTCGGCGGCGGTCACGCCGGTTGTGAAGCGGCCATCACCGCCGCCCGGCTGGGCCTGAACACCGCTTTGTTCAGCCTCAATCTTGATCGCATCGCCTGGCAGCCCTGCAACCCGGCCGTCGGCGGCCCCGCCAAAAGCCAGCTCGTCCATGAAGTGGATGCCCTCGGTGGCGTGATCGGCCGCCTGGCTGATGCCACCGCCATCCAGAAGCGCATCCTCAACGCCAGCCGCGGCCCAGCGGTATGGGCCCTGCGCGCCCAAACCGACAAGCGCCTCTATTCCCGCCAGATGCTGCAGCTGCTGCAGCACACCCCCAACCTCGCCCTGCGCGAAGCGATGGTGACCGGCCTGGAAACCCGCGGTGAAGGCGACCAGCAACGAATCAGCGGCATCCGCACCTACTTCGGCAGCGTCTACGGCGCTGAGGCGGTGATCCTCACCGCCGGCACCTTCCTGGGCGGCCGCATCTGGGTGGGGCATCAATCGATGGCCGCCGGCCGCGCCGGAGAGCAGGCCGCCGAAGGCCTCACCGAAGCGCTGCAGCAGCTCGGCTTCCAGACCGACCGGCTCAAAACCGGTACCCCCGCCCGGGTGGACCGGCGCAGCATCGCCCTCGATCAACTGGAGGAGCAGCCCAGCGATGCGGCCGATCGCTTCTTCTCCTTTGACCCGGCCGCCTGGGTGAGCGGTGAGCAGATGAGCTGCCACATCACCCGCACCACCGCCAAAACCCATCAGCTGATCCGCGACAACCTGCACCTCACCGCCATCTACGGCGGCGTCATCGACAGCAAAGGCCCGCGCTACTGCCCCTCAATCGAGGACAAGATCGTTCGCTTCGCGGACAAGCACAGCCACCAGATCTTCCTCGAGCCGGAGGGGCGCGACACCCCGGAGATCTACGTGCAGGGCTTCTCCACCGGCCTACCGGAACCGATCCAGCTGCAACTGCTGCGCAGCCTGCCGGGTCTGGAGCAAGCCGTGATGCTGCGGCCGGCTTACTCGGTGGATTACGACTATCTGCCCGCCACCCAACTCAAGCCTTCCCTGGAAACCAAGCGGGTGCGCGGCCTGTTCAGCGCCGGCCAGCTCAATGGCACCACGGGCTATGAGGAAGCCGCAGCCCAGGGCCTGGTGGCCGGCGTCAACGCCGCCCGACTGATCGGTGGCCAGGAGCCGGTGCACTTCCCCCGGGAGGGCAGCTACATCGGCACGATGATCGACGATCTGGTGAGCAAGGACCTGCGCGAGCCCTACCGGGTGCTCACCAGCCGCAGCGAATACCGCCTGATCCTGCGGGGCGACAACGCCGACCGCCGCCTCACACCGTTGGGCCGTCAGCTGGGCCTGATCGACGACCGGCGCTGGCAGCTGTTCGAAGACAAACTCCAGGCGATGGAGGGCGAAAAGCAGCGGCTGGAAACCGTGCGGCTCAAGGTGAGCGATCCGGTGGCCCCAACGGTGGAAGAGGAAACCGGTGCAGCGATCAAAGGCTCGATCACCCTGGCCGACCTGCTGCGCCGGCCCGGCATGCACGCCGCCGACCTGGTGCGCCATGGCCTGGCTGATGCCGATCTGCCCCTGCCCGTGCGCGAGGGCGCCGAGATCGACATCAAATACAGCGGCTACCTGCAACGGCAGCAGCAGCAGATCGATCAGGTGAAACGCCAAAGCCAGCGCAAGCTGCCGGCCGATCTCAACTACGCCGGCATCGGCACCCTCTCGAATGAAGCACGCGAAAAGCTCACGGCGATTCAACCCAGCACCCTGGGGCAGGCCAGCCGCATCCCTGGCGTCAGCAAAGCGGACATCACCGCCCTGCTGATGTGGCTGGAACTGCAGCAAAGGGAACGCCAACCCCTCGCCCCCACCGCAGAAGCTCGATAGCGTTGGACTCCTGAAACCTCTGCCTTGCCAGCCCGGGTTCCCACCTCACGTGCCTATTGGAACCTGCGGGCTGAGCAGGTGATGGACAACGTGTTCGACCGCGAGACGGTCACCGCCCCAAGCCAGCCGCACCTGGTGCCGGTGGATGTGGATGTGCACGAACCAACAACCAAACCAAGCGAACCCAGCGAACGCCGCTCCCCCTCCACCTGGCTGCTGCCGCTGATCAGTGGCATCGCCGTTGCCGGAGTGATCTGCAGCGCCTGGCTGGTGAGCAGCCTGCAACGCTCCCGCCTGGAGCTGGAACGGAAGCAAAACGCCGCCCTGATCGAGCAGCTGCGCGAGCAAGTGGCGGCCCGAGAAAGCCGGGCAGAAGAGACAGCAACGTCCGAGGAGGCCTCCCTTGCCATCCAAAGCCTCGAACCGCTGACCGTGCCGATCCAACAACCACCGATCCAACAGCCGTTGACGGTTGAGCCGCTGAGCAGCGATCAGGCATTTGCGCCGATGGGACCGATCCCGCAACTCACCGGTGTGGTGAAGGGCCCCGGTGGCAACAGTTCCGCCATTTTTCAACTGGGGCAGGGATCGGTGTCCGCCGGCATCGGTGAAGCGATCGGCAGCAGCGGCTGGGTGCTCAGCGAGGTCACCGACAGCGGTGCCGTGATCAGCCGCAACGGCCAACGCCAAACCCTCTCGGTGGGAGGGCTGTTCTGAACCCCACCCCCCGTCTTCACCCATCCCCGCACCAGCTCTGGCAAGCCCCCACCGATGCGGTGCTCTCAGCGGAGGGGCCGCGTCAACTGCCCGGCCCCTGGCGGCTGATGCTGCTGGGCGATGGCAGCCCAACCCGCCACCTGCGCCTGCTCACCGGTTCGCCCGTTGCCGTGGATCTGATCGCCATGGAGGCCGACCAGACCGACCACCCCGGGGCACCGGAGGAGGTGAAGGAATTGATGGCACCACTGCTGCGCCGCCAGGTGTGGCTCACCTGCGGCGGCACCCCGCTGGCCTGGGCCGAGAGCTGGTGGAACCAGGCCGAAGCGGATTGGCACCTGCGGGACCGCAACCAGCCGATCTGGAAAAGCCTCACTGAAGGGCGTTCCGAGCTGTTCCGTGAGGTGGATGGCTTGGCACTGGTGGAGGGTGACTGGCTCGACCAGACCTTTGGCCATCGCGGCCCCTACTGGAGCCGCCATTACCGCTTCTTCCGCCAGGGCAAGGCCCTCACCGTGATTCGCGAAGTGTTCAGCCCGCAACTCGAAACCTGGCTCGGACCCACGCTGCGCCAGGAGTTTCAACAAAATTCATGAACAAACCTGCGGGTTTGTTGGGATTTGCTCTTGACAACTTGCCATTGTTTGTGCTCACAGGAAGATGTGGCCAATTCGGTTCACCGTGTCATGGCTGCAACCACCTCCTGGCTCAGCCTCACCGACCTCGGTCGGATCTACGGCATTTCGGCGATTCACTGCGGCAAGACCCTCGAGCATCAAGGCTGGCGTGACAGGCGAGGCCGCCCCACCCAAAGCGCCCTCGACGCCAACGCCGCCATGCAGACCGGCCCCCATGGCCAGGGACGCACCGTGCTCTGGAACCGCACGGTCTGCAGCGCGCTGCTGGAACAGAAGGGCTATGAGCCGATGAGCCGCAGCCTGCAAGTGGAGCAGTGGACCCAACTGCTGGAAGCGCTGCAGGTGGGATCCCCATCGATCACTGCCACAGCGGACCAGATGGCCGAAGAGATGCCCGGAGAGCTGCTCGAGGATGTGAACCACCAGCTCGCTGCACGGGGTTGCCGCTACCGGGTCAGCCCACGCTCATTGCACGCGAGGCATTAGTCGATCCGGCGGCGGCTGGAGCGCGGCAAGGCCCGGCGGGAGCCGGTGGGATTGGGCGCGGCTTCGGGTTCCGGACGAGCTGCCGGCTGGGCAGAGCGCGACCAGCGCTGCACCCGGAAGCTGTCGTCCTCCGGCCACTCGCCCTGTTCTGCTGCGTTGAACTCCTGAGCCACAGGTGGCGTTGATGGGGGCGCTGGAGTCTGCGCTGCTGCTCCGCGGCGGCTGCGGCGGGAGATCGCATCAAGGGGGCGACGGGCGGAACGCATCGAACGTGCAGGCTCTGGCCGACCACGGCCAGCCTCTTGCCAGGGCTCCTGCCAGTCGTCGTCCTCCTCCAACAGCCACTCGACCTTTTCGCCGACCCAGCGGCCCACCGAATCGAGATCCAAACCGGAGCGCCGCCCTCCAGGCCGTTGTCCTGGTCGCCGACCGGACACCCCATCGACGAGCTGACGGCCGGTTTCCAAGAACTGGTCAAGACGGCGATCCCGCTGATCACGGAACCGGTCCAACCGATCGAAACGCTCCTCCATTCCCTGACGTTACCGACGGCGGCGGCGCAACCACTGTTCCCGCCGTAATCCCAGCAACACAATCACCACACCACCGCACTCCAGGGTGAGCCAGAACACCTCCATCTAGCCCTCCGCCTCCACATAACTGAGCACGCAGCTGGCATCCCAGCATCCATGGAAATGCTCGACGCAACAGGCCCGGCACGCGGCATTGCGTGTGCGCCTTCGGCATGGGGTGCGACGGCCGCAACGGGGACAGACCGCCAGCCAACGGGGCGGCCGGGACGGCACGGGATAGCTGTGGCGAATGCTCACCTGAAACCGGCTCTGGGCCGCATTGATGGCGGCCATCCGGGCCCGGAACAGCGGCCCGTGGCTTTCGCGGCGACGCTGCACCAGATCCACCCAGGCGTGGATCATCTCGTGGCAGAGCGTGCTTTCCGTGGCGATCTGCGGTAAGGGCTCAAGCACCGGCCGCGACAGCACGATCTCGCTGCCGCGGCCCTCACCCACACCGGGGCCACGGCGGTAGAACCCCGCCGTGCGGCTCATCCGGCCATCGCTCCAGCGCACCGCCGTCAGCGGCTGACCCCCATCCACCAAAGCACCGCCGAAATGCTCCCGGTTGAGGCGGTGAAACAGCGGCAGCAGGGGCTGCAAAGGCACAGAACGGGGGGGGAGGAGATCCGAATCAGCGCCATCCTGCCGTGGTCAGTCAGACTCGGCCCTGCTTTGACAGCTGGTGATGGAACTGGGACTGGTGCGGGAGATCGGCAGCAAAGCTCTGCTGGCCGGGGGTCTCACCCTGCTGGGGTACTGGATCTACAACGCCGTGAAGCTGGTGCTCGACGCCCGCGGCATCAATCCCCTGATCAAGCAGTTCTTCACCCAGGTGGCTGCCGGCCGCATTGATGCCGCCTACCTGCTCACCACCAAGGCCTACCGCCAGCACGTGAGCCGCCAGCAGTTCATCCGCTTCCTGGCGGGCCTGAAGCTGAACAAGTTCCGCAATCTCAAGTCCGGCCGCCCCCGCGTGCAGGAAGGCAACTTGATCCTCACCGTGAAGCTGAAGTCCGAAGGCGACGAAGAGCTCCCCCTCGACTTCACCTTCACCAAGGTGGACGACAACTGGCGCATTGCCCGCATCAACCAGGTCAATGGCTGATCCGCACGAGCGGGCCGCGGAACTGCGGCAGCTGCTCAACCGTGCCGGCCACGCCTATTACGTTCTCGATGCGCCAGTGATGGAGGACGCGGTCTACGACCGCCTCTACCGCGAGCTGCTCGAACTAGAACAGAACGATCCGGGCCTGCAGCGGTCCGACAGCCCCACCCAGCGGGTGGGCGGAGCTCCGGCGGAGGGGTTCACCAGCGTTGAGCACCGCGTGGGCATGCTCAGCCTCGACAACGCCTTCAACCGCGACGACTTGCAGGCCTGGCACGAGCGGCTGCTCAAGGTGCTGGACCGTCCCAGCGACACCCGCCTGCCCCTAGTGGGGGAACTGAAAATTGACGGCAACGCCCTGGCCCTGAGCTACCGCAATGGGGTGCTGGAGCGGGCCACCACCCGGGGCGATGGCAGCCGCGGTGAAGAGATCACCGCCAACGTGCGCACGATCAGTTCCATTCCGCTGCGGCTGCAGATCGAGAACCCACCGGAATGGGTGGAAGTGCGAGGGGAGGCCTTCATCCCTGATGCCACCTTCGCGGCGATCAATGCCGAACGGGAGCAACGGGGTGAAGCGCTGTTCGCCAATCCCCGCAACGCCTGCGCCGGAACCCTGCGCCAACTGGATCCGAAGGTGGTGGCCGCCCGCCGGCTCGACTTCTTCGCTTACACCCTGCACCTGCCGGGTGACGCCCAACCCCCCGGCCAATGGGCGGCTCTGGAGTGGCTGAAGACGGCCGGTTTCCGCGTGAACCCGAACCGGGAACGCTGCGAAGACCTGGCCGCCATCCAGCGCTTCTGCGACCACTGGGAGCAGGGACGTCATGACCTCCCCTATGCCACCGACGGCGTAGTGGTGAAGCTGGACGACCTGCAGCTGCAGGACGAAGCCGGCTTCACCCAGAAGGCCCCGCGCTGGGCCATCGCCCTCAAATACCCAGCCGAAGAAGCCCCCACCCGTCTGCTCCGCGTTGGTGCTCAGGTGGGCCGCACCGGTGCCATCACCCCCGTGGCTGAATTCGAAGCAGTCGCGCTGGCCGGCACCAGCGTCAGCCGCGCCACCCTCCACAACGCCGATCGAATCGCAGAACTGGATCTGCACCTGGGCGACACCATCGTGGTGCGCAAAGCCGGGGAGATCATTCCCGAAGTGGTGCGAGTGCTGCCGGAGCTCAGGCCCAGTGACGCCACCCCGGTGCAACTGCCGCAGCACTGCCCCGAATGTGGCTCCAACCTGGTGCGAGAGGGAGATGAAGCCGCCACCCGCTGCGTGAACAGCAGCTGCCCGGCGATCCTGCGGGGTGGCCTGCGGCACTGGGTGAGCAAGGGTGCCCTGGATGTGGATGGGCTCGGCAGCAAGTTGATCGAACAGCTGGTGGACCGCGGCCTGGTGGGCTCGCTGGCCGATCTCTACCGCTTGGATGCGGCCCTGCTCGCCAGCCTGGATCGGATGGGCGACAAGTCGGCCACCAACCTGGTGGAGGCCCTGGAGGCCTCCAAACAGCAGCCCTGGCATCGCCAGCTCTATGGCCTGGGCATCCGCCACATCGGCGAGGTCAACGCCAAAGCCCTCGCGGCCGCTTTCTTCAGCATCGACAGCCTGGCAGCAGCAGCACTGGAGGCCCCGGAGCAGATCGCCGAACTGCATGGCATCGGCCCGGAAATCAGCGCCAGCCTGGGCCAATGGCTGCGCACCCCCGCCAACCAGCAGCTGCTGCAGGACTTGCGCAGCGTTGGGCTCTCCCTGGAGGCGAGTGCCTCCGAACAGGAGGCCGCCAGCCAAGCCGGAGCTGACGCCGACGGCGTGCTGCGGGGCAAAACCCTGGTGCTCACGGGCACACTCCCCAACCTCAGCCGCAGCGAAGCCAAAGCGCTGATCGAAGTGGCCGGTGGCAAGGTGAGCGGCAGCGTCAGCAAGAAAACCGACTACCTGGTGGCGGGCGAAGCCGCCGGCAGCAAACTGACCAAAGCCGAGAGCCTCGGGGTGACGGTGCTCAGCGAAGCCGACCTCACCGCCCTGCTGCAGCCATGAGCCCATCCACACCTGCCCTGCACCGCTGGATCAAGACCGACTGCGGACGGGCCAAGTTGGCTGAGCTGCAGCAGCGCACCGGCCCAGCCAAGCGCGCACGCCTGGCCTGGTTCATCCTGATCGCTGCCCTGCGGGACTGGCGTCTGCCCAATCCCGATCAGAGCGACGTCTCCACATCCTGAAGCGCCCGCCGGGCCGCTCGGCTCACCAGCCAGACCACGGCCAGCGTGGCGAGCACCCCCACCAGCCGCAGCGCCCAGGTGCCGGCATCCGCCTCACCCCCCAGCACCTCACCGAAACGGGCCACATCGCCGGCCAGTGCCCCCAAACCGCAGAACAGCACCGTGCCAGGGAGGATGCCGATCAAACCGATGCTGTAATCCCGCAGGCTCACCTCACTGAGGCCGTAAGCCAGGTTGAGCAGCGAGAAGGGGAAGGCGGGCGAGAGGCGCGTCAGCAACACCAACTTCAGGCCCTCCTTGCTCACGGCACGCTCCACCGCCTGCAACTTGGGGAGCTGCTCCAACCGGCGCCGGGCCCAGTCGCGCAGCACCGACCGCCCCAGAAGAAACACCACCACCGCCCCGAGGCAGGCCCCAACAAACACCAGGCCACTGCCAAGCCAGGTGCCGTAGAGCACCCCGGCCAGCATCGACGCCCAAACCCCCGGCAGCAGCAGCGTCACCCAGAGGGCATAGAGCGGCATGAACAGCAGAGCCCCAGCGGGGGAGCGCAGCAGCTCCAACACATCCGGCAGCCAGTGCTGAACCAAGGAGATCAAGCGAAATCACCCACACATGGCGTGGAGCATTGCACTAACTCGATGCTGAGGTGTAGAAGCGCAGGGCAAAGAGCCAGAAGGCCCGCGCCGCCGCAAAGAACAGCACCGCAAGAGCCAAGCCCGCCAGCAGCATCGGTGCGGCGGCCTCACCCAACAACACCTGGGCCGGAACCGTGGTGAGAAAGGCCACCGGCAGCACCAGGGTGAACAGCAGGCGCAGGGCAGGCGGGTAGGCGTTGAGGGGATAACGGCCGGAGGCCAGCAGGGCCCGCAACACCTCAGTGGCATTCCAGGTTTTGACGAACCAGATGCTGGTGGCGGCGATCAGAAACCACAGCGAATAGAGGATCAAGCCACCGGCCAACAGCATCACCAGCACGGTGAACAGCGCAAACAGACTGAGCTCCACACCGGCCTGATGGCTGCCCCAGGCCAGCAGCCCAAGCCCCAGGCCGATCTCCGGCAGCCCCGCCGGCGAAAGCGTGCGCAGCGACAACCAGAACTGGCTGTCGATCGGTTTGAGCAGCACGAAATCCAGGGTGCCCTCGCGCACATGGGTAACGATCGCCCCGAGGTTCGGGCGCAACCAGGTGGTGGCCATGCCATCGAACACCGTGTAAAGCCCCTGCACCATCAGGGCCTGGGCCCAGCTCCAGCCCCCCAACGTCTGATCGGGGCCATAGAACAGCGAGAGCAGGAACAGGCTGCCGCTGAGGCTCATCGCCACCGCCAGCAACTCGATCAGCACGTTGGCCTGATACTCCAGCTGCACGGCCACGGCCGTGCCCCAGAAGCGACGCAGGGTTCGCCAGTAACGCCCCATCAGGCCCCCATGGCGCTGTATCGCCGCACGCCAGCACGCCAGAGCAGCAGCACCAGCGGCAACAGCAGAGCGATCCAGACCAGTTGCGCCCCGAAGCCCGCCACCAGATCCACCGGTTGGCCCGCCAGCACCCGGGCTGGGAAATCGATCAAATACGGGAAGGGCGTCCACTGGGCCAGGGCCCGCACCGCCGGCGGAAAGGCCGTGAGCGGTGCCAGCAGACCGGACAGGAACAGGAAGGGAATGAACTGCAGACGCTCCAGGGCACTGGCCTTCTCACTCCAGAAGCAGAGGGCCGCAATCAGGCTCTGAAACAGAAAGGCGATGGCGAAGGCCATCCAAGTGGCCAGCCAGGCCAGCAGGAAGCCCCCCAACGACGGCAACCAGAAAACCTGGGGCCGCACCACAAAAAACACCGCCGCAATCAGGGCCGCAAAGGGCAGACGGGTGAGCTGCTCGCCGAGGTGGGCCGCCACATAACGCCAGAGCGGATGCAGCGGCTGCAGCAGGTAAGGAGACAGCCGGCCCAGCAGGGCGTCTTCCTCGAAGGCATAGACCACCCACACCACCGAGAACTGGCGCACCAGAAAGGCGCTGAGGAAATAGCGATCCAGGGCCACACCATCCAGCCCCAGCCCCGAGCGCGCGTCGCTGCCGCTCCAGACGCTGAGCATGATGAACGGCAGCACCCCGGACAAGGCCCAGAGCGCGATCTCGGCGCGGTACTCGAGCATGTGGGCGTACTGGGAGCCCAGCAACACCCGGATGATCCGCCGGTTCAGCCCGAAGATCCGCATCAGACACGCCCCTGCCGGAACAACCCACCGATCAGCTCTTCGATCGGTGGATCGGTCACATCCAGATCACGCACGGGGAAGCGATCCAGCAGTTGCGCCACCACGGCGGTGAGCTGATCGCGGGGAACCAGCAGCCGCACATCACAGCCCTCCAGCTGCTCCAAACGCCCCAACCCCGCCAAGTCATCGGCTGAAACGGGCGACTCCAACTCGAGCCGCACCTCCCGCTCCGGTGCCAATTGATCAGCCAGCGCTTCCAGGGGACCGTCGTGGAACAAGCGCCCCTGGTGGATCAACAGCACCCGGGGGCAGAGGGCCGTGATATCAGCCATGTAGTGGCTGGTGAGCAGCACCGTTGCCCCCGTACGGCGGTTGTACTCGGCCAGGAACTGCCGCACCCGGGCCTGGGCATTCACATCCAGCCCCAGGGTCGGTTCATCGAGGAACAACACCTCCGGCTCGTGCAGCAGCGCCGCCAACAGTTCGGCCTTCATCCGCTGGCCCAGGGAAAGCTTGCGCACCGGCCGGGTGAGTTCCTCCCCCAGCTCCAGCAGATCGGCCAGCTCCTTGATCCGCCGCCGGGCCACAGCATCAGGGATGCCGTAGACCGCTGCATTCACCCGCAGCGAATCCATCGGCGGCAGGTCCCAGAGCAGCTGCTGCTTCTGCCCCATCACCAGGGTGATCCGGCGCAGAAACTCCGCCTGACGGCGCTGGGGCCGGTGCCCCGCCACCTGCACCTCGCCGGCGCTGGGGTGGATCAAGCCGCAGAGCATCTTCAAGGTGGTGGTTTTGCCGGCGCCGTTGGCACCGAGAAAGCCCACCATCTCCCCAGGTTCAATCCGGAAGGAAACGTCCTGCACCGCGGTGACGTCCCGGGTGCGGCGGCGAATGAAATGGCGCAGGGTGCCGGCCAAGCCGGGCTGCTTCTCGGCAACCCGGTAGATCTTGCTCAGCCCCTCAACCTGAATCACCGACTCAGCTCAGATCCGCCAGGCGCTTGCGCGCCAGATCGGCCTGGGCCTGCTTCTCATCGAGGTTGGCTTGGCATTCCGCCACCACCTCCGGCGGGGCTTTGTCGGCGAAGTTGGGGTTGCCCAACCGGTCCGCCAGGCCCTTGATCTCCTTCTCCGCCTTGGCGATGTCTTTCTCGAGGCGCCCTTTCAGTGCATCGAGATCGACAAGGCCTTCGATCGGCAGCAGCACCTGCAGCTCACCGCTCACCCCCGCCAGGGCCTTGGCCACCGGAGCCGCATCAGCCTCCGCCGGCGCCATCACCGCCACCGACTCGGCTCGCGTTAACGCCGTGATGTCGGCCGTGCCCTTGCTGAGCACAGCCGCCAGCTCACCGCGGCCGGTGACGAAGCGCACCGGTACCGGTTGCGAGGGCTTGAGGCCCGCCACCGCACGCAGGTTGCGCACCACACGGATGGCACCGATCAGCTCAGCGAACGAGGCTTCCAACGCATCATCCAAAGCACTTTCATCCAGCTCCGGCCAGGGCTGCAGGGCCAGGAAGGTGGTCTCCGGCTCGCCGGTGACGCTGTGCCAGAGCTCCTCGGTGAGGTGGGGCATCAGCGGATGCAGCATCAAGTGCATCTGACTGATCACCTTGGCCAGCACCTGCTTAGCCACCCGCTGATCGGCGAGGGCCTCGGCTGAGGGGTTCTCACCGGGGTTGAGCCGGCGCTTGCTCAGCTCCAGATACCAGTCGCAAACGTCGTTCCAAGCGAACTCGTAAAGCCCCTTGGCGGCTTCACCCAGGCCATAGCTGCTGTAGCGCTCGGCCGTCTCCCGGTTCACCCGGGCCAGGCGGGAGAGGATCCAGCGGTCCGCCAGCTGCAGGGCAGCGTGATCGGGGTCACCGAGTTGGGCCGGCGTTTCGCCGCCCAGGTTCATCAGGGCGAAGCGGGTGGCGTTCCAGAGCTTGTTGGCGAAGTTGCGCGACGCCTCCACCGTGGCGGAGGTGTCCTTCTTGCGGTCGTAGTCCAGACGAATGTCCTGACCGGCACCGGCCACTTCCCGCACCAGGGCGAAGCGCAGGGCATCGGTGCCGTAACGGTCGATCAGCAGCAGCGGATCGATGCCGTTGCCGGCGCTCTTGCTCATCTTGCGGTTCTGCTCGTCCCGCACCAGGCCGTGGATGTAGACGTCCTGGAAGGGCATCTCGCCGGTGAAGGCGCCGGCCATCATCGTCATCCGGGCCACCCAGAAAAAGATGATGTCGAAGCCCGTCACCAGGGTGCTGGTGGGGTACCAGCGCTGCAGGTCGGCGCTGTCAGCATCGGGCCAGCCCAGGGTGGAGAAGGGCCAGAGGCCGCTGGAGAACCAGGTGTCGAGCACGTCTTCGTCCTGCTCGATCTCCGCCGCGGCGCCATACTCCGCCTTGGCCTTCTCCAGGGCTTCGGTTTCGTTGCGGGACACCACGTAGGGCGTGGTGTCGGTGTACTTACCACCGGTCTCGCTGATCACGAACCAGGCGGGGATGCGATGGCCCCACCAGAGCTGGCGGCTGATGCACCAGTCGCGGATGTCCGTGAGCCAGTCGCGGTAAACCTTCTCCCAGCGCTCGGGGATGAAGCGGGGATCCTGCTTCTCGAGGGCCTCACGGCAGCGGGCCGCCAGGGGCTCGGTTTTGACAAACCACTGGGTGGAGAGCAGCGGCTCCACCGGCACCTTGCCGCGGTCGGAATAGGGAACGCTGTGGCGGTAGTCCTCCACCTTCACCAGCAGCCCCAGCTCCTCCAGGCCGGCCACCACAGCCTTGCGGGCCTCGAAGCGATCCAGCCCCTCGAACTGGCCGGCCTCCTTGTTCATCGTGCCGTTCTTGCGCATCACTGTGATCTGGGGCAGACCGTGGCGCTGGCCGATGGCGAAATCATTGGGGTCGTGGGCCGGCGTCACCTTGACGCAGCCAGTGCCGAAGTCCTTCTCCACGTGGTCATCGGCCACGATCGGAATCTCCCGCCCCACGAACGGCAGGGTGAGGGTCTGGCCCACCAGGTGGGCATAGCGCTCATCGGTGGGATTCACCGCCACCGCTGTATCGCCCAGCATCGTTTCGGGCCGGGTGGTGGCCACCTCCAGGTGGCCGTCGCCGCTGCTGAGCGGATAGCGGAAATGCCAGAGGTGGCCGTCCACCTCCTTCATCTCCACCTCCAGATCACTCACCGCCGAACCGGAGGCGGGACACCAGTTCACCAGGTATTCGCCGCGGTAGATCAGCCCCTGCTCGTGCAGCCGCACAAAGGCCTCCTTCACCGCCTCACTCAGGCCCTCATCGAGGGTGAAGCGCTGGCGCTTCCAATCCACGGAATAGCCCAGGCGCCGCAGCTGAGCCACGATCCGGCCACCGCTCTCTGCCTTCCACTGCCAGGCCCGCTCGAGGAACGCCTCACGGCCGAGGTCGTGGCGGGTCTTGCCCTCCTCTTTGAGCTGCTTCTCAAGGATCGTCTGCACCGCGATCGAGGCGTGATCGGTGCCGGGCAAGCAAAGAACGTTCTTTCCCGCCAGGCGCTGATAGCGCACGATCGTGTCGATCAGGGCCGTGTTGAAGGCGTGGCCCATGTGCAGGCTGCCGGTGACGTTCGGCGGCGGGATCACCACAGAGAACGGTTCACCGGGGGCCTTCGGGTCGGGATGGAACGCTCCCTGGTCCTCCCAGGCCTGCTGCCAGCGGGCCTCCGTGCCAGCCGGGTCGTAGGTCTTGGCCAGTTCGGGCACAGGAGGCAGGGAGTTCAGTCAAGCCATGGTCGCAAAAGGTGCTGCAGTACCCACCACCACAGGCGTTCACGGTGGATTTCGCCGACTCCTCGATCAACTACAAACTGCTGTTCTGGGTGCGCAATCCCCTGGAAGCTTTTGCGGTCGACAGCGACCTCCGCCAGGCGATCTGGACGGCGTTCGACAAGAACGGCATCGGCATTCCCTTCCCCCAGCGCCAGGTGTATCCGATGGAATGGCCCCCCTCCAAGGAACAAACCCACCGGATCGGCAGCCCCACCAATCAGCTCCAGGCCGAAGCAGACAGCGATCCTGCCAACGACTCAGCTGGCGAGACGCCGTAGGTAGTCCTCCTGGCGTCCGGCGTTGATCCAACCGGTGGCGATCAACTTGCTGGCGCTCTCATTCACCCGTCCGCGGTGAATGTGGGACGGACCAGCCGGAAAGATCACCAACTTGCCCCGCTCCGCCGGTTCGTGGTGGTCCTGCCAATGGAACTCGGTGCCAGCCTCATCCACGTCGTTGCAATAAAGAATCCAGGCCAGCACCCGGTGCACCGGTTCGGTGGCCTCATCGCTGATGGTCCAATCGCAGTGCCATCGCTTGAACCCTTCCCCCGGGGCGTAGTGCTGGAGGTTGAAGATCGGATTCACAAACAGGCTCTGCTGCGGGCAGCACTGCCGGAACAACGGCCGCTCCTGCAGATAGCGCTCCAAGCCGGCCGTCACCCCCCGCAGGATCAGTTGCGAGAGGGCAAAGGATTCGGGTTCCGAGCGATCAATCGCCACCAGGCTGATGTCGGTGCTCTGTTTCGCCGGTTCCCCCTCACCCTCGGGCCCGAAGGCCACGCCAGGCCGCTGTAAGTCCACCCGGCGCTCGAAGAACTCACGCACCGCATCGGCCACCGAGGCGTAACCGGGATTGCTGTAGCGCCCGATCAGGTTCATGCCGCGGCCTCCAAGCGAGGTATCGCCACCACAGCTTCGAGCTGCTGCCATCGCGACCGGTCAGCCACCACGTGGTCTTGCAACTGCACCTGTTCGATCACCGTGGCAGCGCGCTCAAGATCCAGGGGAACACCCGGGCCCATCGGCAACACCAGCACCTGCTGCTCAGCCGGATCAGCCATCACCTGAAGATCGAGGGCCTCCAGCTCCCGCTCAAAGAACACCCGCCGCATCCGGGTGGTGAGGCTTGGCCCAAGCGCCTCGACGAACCGGGCCATGCCGGCTTCATCCCCGGAGCTGCCGCAATTCAGCGACAACCAAATCAGCAGCTTCACCCAACTTTCCGCCGTCCACAGGGGTTGGAAGCTCTCCCGGTGCTGCCGCACCAGCTCAGCGATTGAAAAATCAAACAGCGTGGCCTGCAGGCCAGTGGCATCAGCGGAATCCATGCTGTTCATCCTCTCCTGCGAAAGGTCAGACTGGGGCGACTGGCTATTCGCACCATGGCCCTGGACCTGAACGATCCCGAACTCGAGTTCTCCGATCTGGTCTACGCCTACCAGAGCTGGGTGATGGCGGTGATCAATGACGAAAAGCTGGACAGCGACGACAAGCTGCTCACCGACGACATCGCCGAGGACGCCCTCAACTCAATGCGCTTCCTGCCGGGCGAGGTAACCAACGCCATCGAAACCAGCCTGGCCCGCGTCTACGACGTGGACGCCGACGAACTGGCCGAGCTGCTCTTCCCTGAGGACTGAGCCCAGGCTCAGGTGAAGCGATGGGTTGGTCCGCGGCTGACATCCCGAACCAGCAGGGCCGTATCGCCCTGATCACTGGAGCCAACAGCGGCCTGGGCCTGGAAACCGCGCGCGCCTTGAAACGCTGCGGGGCCACCGTGGTGTTGGCGTGCCGCAGCCCCCGCAAAGCCGAGAGGGCCAAGCAGGAGTTGCTGCAGGAGCGCGATGGGGGAGCGGTGGATCTGGTGGGCCTGGATCTGGCGGACCTGACCAGCGTGCAAAAGGCAGCGGCCACCGTCGGGGAGCGCTACGGCTGCCTTGATCTACTGATCAACAATGCTGGCGTGATGGCACCGCCGCGCCGCACCACCGCCCAGGGGCATGAATTGCAGTTCGGCGTGAATCACCTGGGGCACATGGCCCTGACCCAGGCCCTGATGACACTCCTGCAGAACCGTCCCGATCCCCGCGTGGTGACGGTGACCTCCGGAGCGCAGTACTTCGGCAAGATCCGCTGGGACGACCCCAGCTGGAGCAAGGGCTATGACCGCTATGGCGCCTATGGCCAAAGCAAACTCGCCAACGTGATGTTCGCTCTTGAGCTGGATGCACGCCTGCGCGAGCAGGGCAGCCCCATCCGCTCTCTGGCCGCCCATCCCGGCATCGCGCGCACAGAACTGCAACCCACCGCGATCGCCAGCGTCGGCAACCGCTTCGAGGCTCTGGCCTACCGGCTGATGGATCCCTTGTTCCAAAGCGCCGGCATGGGTGCCCTACCCCAGTTGCATGCCGCCACCGCGGCGACGGCACAGGGTGGCGAGCACTACGGCCCTGAACAGTTCGGTGGATTGCGGGGTGCACCGGCGCTCTGCCGTGTGGCGCCCGCGGCGAATCAACCCGCCGAACGGCAGCGGCTCTGGAGCTTGAGCGAGCAGCTGATCGGTGGCTAAATCCCACGCTGTGATGTTGAGTGGCCGCTGGTTGGTCGCCCTTTGAAACCATGGCCACTCGCCGCCCCGCCACCCAAATCAATTCCCGCCAGCAGGTCTTGCTGGCGAGCCTGCAGGCCTGTGGTGATGAGATGAGCGGTCAGCAGCTGCACCGCAGCCTGGAGCCCGAACAGGCCATGGGCCTCGCCACGGTGTACCGGAATCTGCGCCAGCTGCAGCAACGGGGCCTGGTGCGCTGCCGCCACCTGCCCAATGGCGAGGCGCTCTATGCGCCGCTGGAGCGGGATCGCCACCACCTCACCTGCGTCGATTGCGGCAAGACCCAGGCGCTCGACCACTGCCCGATTCACGACCTGGAGGTGCCCGAAGACGGTCGCAAAGGCTTCGATCTCCTGTTTCACACGCTTGAATTCTTTGGTCTCTGCAGCGACTGCCGCGAGCGGCAGCAAAGCCCGTCATGACCCTGGCCGCCACGTACTTCGGAGCCAATGGCTGGTTGCTCGAATTCGATGATCTCCGCGTTCTGGTGGATCCCTGGTTGCGCGGCAGCCTGAGCTTCCCCCCCGGGGAATGGCTGCTCAAAGGGGAACTGCCCTGCGAGCGCAAGGCGCCCGAGAAGCTGAACCTGCTGTTGCTCACCCAGGGGCTCGCGGACCACGCCCATCCGGAAACCCTGGCGCTTCTCCCCAAGGACCTGCCCGTCATTGGATCGGTAGCTGCAGCACGGGTGGTGGAACGCCTGGGCTTCACCAGCGTGAAAACCCTCTCCCCCGGAGAGAGCACCAACCACCAGGGCCTGCAGGTGCGCGCCAGCGCCGGTGCACCGGTGCCAATGGTGGAAAACGGTTATCTGCTCGAGCATCCGGCCGGATCGCTCTATCTCGAACCCCACGGCTTTCTCGATCCAGCCCTGGAGCCACAGCCCCTGGATGCCGTGATCACGCCGATGGTGGATCTGGGGCTGCCGGCGCTTGGAGCCTTTGTTAAGGGCTGCTCCGTGGTGCCGCAACTGGTGGAACGCTTCCAACCCACCACGGTGCTCGCCAGCACCTCCGGCGGTGACGTGCGCTTTGGCGGCGCATTGAGTCGGGCCCTGCAAATGAAAGGATCCGTGGCCAGCACTGGTGCCCAGCTGCCGGCCAGCAGCTCCTGGACCGATCCAAGACCAGGGGAACGACTGCTGCTGAAAAACTGATTCTTCGGATTAAGCTTTGTAACAACAGCTTGAGTTCGATGAAATTCACGCAAGCCAGCGATTCCTGGTTCCAAGGCGTCGCTGCCCGCGACATCCACATGGAGCAGCTCAAAAAGGCCGAACGCTTCAACGGCCGTGCCGCCATGGTCGGCATCGTGATCGGAATCATCACCGAGGGGCTCACCGGTGCCGGCATCGTTCACCAGATCGGGCTGGGTCCCCTGGTGGATGGCTATGCCGCCTGCCGCACCCAATTCCTGCCCTTCTGCTTCTGATTCGGAAGGGGGACCACCCCCCCGATGACGAGAATGGTGCGATTCACGTTCGAATCGAATGGCTGCTGACAAGGAACTGCTGAGGGAAGTGGCCCTGGAGCTGTGGAACACCACCAAAAAGCTTCGTCCCGGCCTGCCCAAAGCGCCTCGCGCCCAGCTGGTCTTAAAAGCCCTGCTCACCATCGGTGACATGAGCGATCAGCTGGAAGCCGCCATGGTGCTTGGAGTGATTGAGGCGCAGGAACCCGACGACGAGCCCGGGCAGGGAGAAGCGGCCGGCGAAGACAAGACGGTGTCTGAAACAGATGCCAAGACCGAGCGGGAGACCCCCAGGGTTGTGCGCAAGCGCTCCAGCAGCCGCTGATCAAGACCCCCTGATGACAAGCCACCCATCCCGCTCTCTCCCTGGGGATGGGTCAAGCTTTTGAAAGCGCTTCGGCGAGACGGTTTAACGCTGCAGAGCAACCACAGCCGCAGCGGCAGCAAGGGCCACGATTCCAGCCATCCAGATGCTGCCTTGGCGTTCCAAAAACCACCCAGCGTTGCGAGAGATCGACAACCTGCCAGTTGCCAACAGCGCAGTGAACCCCACCAGCAGAACCACGGGAAGCACAAGCGCCAAGACCAACTGCATCACAAAGTGTCTTGGAGGCCTACCTTTCAATGATGATGATGTGGTGGCAAAGCGAGCTACGTCTCTACGTCCGCACCACAGCCTGAATCTTGACTCTGTTGATCGTCACGGCCGGTTTCATTGGTCTGCTTTGGCTCACGCAAAGCCTGATCAGACGTGGCATGGATGACGGCAGCAATAGCTGAGGCGCCTTCATTCCGCTGACGGGACGAACCTCGTCAGCGATGCCTGGGCTCCCCTGGGGCCTGCTCGGCTTCCGCCTTCAGGAAACGGCGATGCTGAGATGAGGCATAACCGCTGAGGTCAATTCTGCTGGCATTGCTGCCAGCCTTTCGCCACTCCCTCGGGGGAGTGCTGGATCTTCTGTTCATGGCATCGAGTTATCGGTTCTCGCGCAGTGGGCCTTCAATCAGGCTCTTTGGCGTCGCCCCACCTTTGCACACCCACCCGTCCGACGCACCGAGCGGATGAGTAATTGCAGCTACGGCAAGCCATTCGAATCGGACCGATACTCCGCCCAACGGCAAACAGCTTGTGACTCCTGAAGAGCAGTACGTGCAATGCATGGATGCTGCCTACGCCGCTGCTGACAGGGACACCTGCCTGAAAATGATGCGAAGGGCAGAGGGCGTCCTGCGCGGTGAATTCAGCGCCCAGCCAATGAGCGATGGCCCTGGAGAGCGAGCGCTGGCGAACTGAAGCAAAAACCCAACAAAACCCAGTGCAGTACTGCGTTTTGAAATGGGCGATACTGGGATCGAACCAGTGACAATCTCCTTGTAAGGGAGGTGCTCTACCGCTGAGCTAATCGCCCCACCGGGCAGATTCTGCCCTAACGCGTCAGCTTGGGGGCACACGACAGCCCCGAAGACTTGGCAACGGGTCGCCACCACGATCAAAGCATCTGGGTCCTGAGCCTCCCGCTCGGCATCGCTGTTGGCTTGGTGCTGGGATGGGCTGCAGCCTTGATCGCCGCCGCCAGCTGCCTGGCTGGCGGTTTATGGCTGTCCCCAGACCTGGATACCCGCTCCAACGCGCTGCGGCGCTGGGGAGTCCTCGGCTTTCTCTGGTGGCCCTACCGCCTACTGATTCCCCATCGCTCGCTCTGGTCCCATGGTCCGCTGCTGGGAACAACCGCGCGCATGGCGGTGCTGCTCGCCTGGTGCCTGATCGTGAGCATGGCGGTTCCAACACTCTCACCAGCGGTGCTGCTGACGACGCTCCAGCAACTGATGCATCAGCACCCACAGGAGTTCATCGCTCTGCTTGTGGGTTTCGAGGGCAGTGCCTGGATCCACCTGATCCTCGATGGCGACCCCTGGCCCCAGGAATGGTCGAAGAAACGACAGCGATGAGAAGGTGGGCGTTGCCCCAGTTGTTGCCCCGGCATGGCCAACGCTCCTTCTGACGCCATCCAGCGACTGATCGATGTTGTGGCCCAACTCAGGGATCCAACAACGGGCTGTCCCTGGGATCTGGAGCAGACCCATGCCTCGCTGGTGCCCTACGTGCTGGAAGAGGCCCATGAAGTGGCCGATGCGATCCGCCAGGGCAGCGATGCCGAGATGAAGGAGGAGCTGGGGGATCTGCTTCTGCAGGTGGTGCTGCATGCCCAGATCGCTCGGGAGCAGAAGCGCTTTGATTTGAATGCGATTGCCGACGGCATCAGCGACAAACTGATTCGCCGTCACCCCCATGTGTTCGGTGATGCCGTCGCCAGCACCAGTGGCGAGGTGCGACGCAGCTGGGAGGCCATCAAGCTCGAGGAGCAGGCCGAGGCCCTGGCGGGCTCCTCCAGCCCCCTCAGCGACCGGCTCAGAACCAAGGTGCGGGGCCTGCCGGCCCTGGCTGGAGCCATGACCATCTCCAAGAAAGCGGCCAAAGCCGGCTTCGAGTGGGATGACATGGCCGGCGTCTGGGAGAAGGTCCATGAGGAGCTGGACGAACTCAAGGAGGCGGTGGCCAACGGCGACAAAGGTCATGCCCAGGAGGAACTGGGCGATCTGCTGTTCACCCTGGTGAATGTGGCCCGTTGGTGCAGCATCGAACCCGAGGAGGGTCTCGCCGGCACGAATCAACGCTTCCTCGACCGCTTCTCCCGCGTTGAAGCTGCCCTGGAAGGGGATCTGCAGGGCCGCAGCATCAACGAATTGGAAGCCCTCTGGAAACAGGCCAAAGCGGCGATCCGAGCAGAACACTCGCCCTCCTCTGGATCCGATTAGTCGTCCAGGGAGGGCCGACTGCGCCGTTGACGCTTGAGGTCACCACGCTTTTTCTTGGTGTCCAACCGCCGCTTCACGGCACCACGACCCGGCCGGGTGGCCTTTCGGGCACGCGGTGCTGGCTGCAAGCCCTCCCGCAGCAGCTCCCCCATGCGATGCAGAGCCTTCTGTCGGTTCTGCCATTGGGAGCGTTCTTCTGCGACCACAACCCGTAGGCAGCCCTCCACCAAACGGGTCTGGAAGTGCTCCAGCAATCGGGCACGGCGAAATGGACCCAGACAGGAGCAGTTCGCCAGATCCAGAAGCAATTCCACACGGGAATCGGTGGTGTTAACCCCCTGCCCGCCGGGGCCAGATGAGCGGCTGAACCGCCAGCGCAGCTCCCTGGACGGAATGGTCAACCGCTCGTTCACCACCAGGTCTTGCACCAGCCATCTCCTGGCTCAAGAACAACAGGATGGTCCCACCGGGTTGATGCCTCGGAGAGGAAACACGTGCATCAACCAGGAGTCCTATCGGTAAAACAAAAGCCTTGATCTGACGAAAAAGGCTTTGGAGCTGCCCTCTTCCACAGCAGCTCCCCAACCAAACACATTCAACCTCCACATGTTGTGTTCGTCAATCCCAAAAGCACCACATCTGGTGTTTGGGAACAGCCCTCCTGGGTCCTTAGCTGGAGAGATGCCCACCACAGCCCATGAGCAGCTGGATTGACGAAGAACACCGCGGCGTCCGCTATGGATTGAAAGGAGAGGTGCTGGTCGAGGAGACCAGTCCGTTCCAGCGGATCAGCGTGATTCGCAGTGAGCGCTACGGGCGGGGGCTGCTGCTGGATGGCTGTTGGATGACAGCGGAACAGCAGGAACGCCACTACCACGAGGCTTTGGTGCACCCAGCCCTGTGCAGCGCCAGCTCGATCGAGCGGATTCTGGTGATCGGAGGCGGGGACGGCGGCACCGCGCGGGAATGCCTGCGCCACCCAGGCGTCCAGCGGCTGGACATGGTGGAGATTGACGGGCGTGTGGTGGAACTCAGCCGGGAACACCTTCCCGACATTGGCGGATCCGCCTGGTCTGATCCGCGGTTCCAGCTCACGGTGGGCGATGGCATCGCCTGGGCAGCTGAGGCGGAGGACCAGAGCTATGACGTTGTCTTGGTGGATGGCTCTGACCCCGCCGGACCCGCCGAAGGCCTGTTCAACCGCGCCTTCTTTGAAAACTGCCGACGGCTGCTGAAGCCCGGGGGCGTGTTCGGCACGCAGAGCGAATCTCCGGAAGCCTTCCGCGATGTCCACATCGCCATGGTGCGCCTGTTACGCGAGGTGTTTGACCATGCCGACCCGCTCTATGGCTGGGTGCCGATGTACCCCAGCGGCTGGTGGAGCTGGACCTTCGCTGCGATGGCAACACCCCGCTACCGCTCTCCAGACCCAGAGCGCAGCGAGGCCATCGCCGCAGGCTGCGAGATCTGGTCACCACGCTGGCAGCGGGGGGCCATGGACGCCATCCCCGCCTTCGTCGAACGGGAGCTGCAGCCATGACCTCACAACCGCCGAGTGGGCTTTTCGACAGTTTGTTTGACAGCGACGGAACTATTTTCATGGGATCCCGACGCAACCCTGACGACTGCCGCGTTGGCCTGTTTGGTGTGCCGTATGACGGCACCACCTCCTTTCGCCCTGGCACCCGCTTCGGCCCCGCCGCCATCCGAGAGGTGAGCGCTGGCCTGGAGACCTATTGCCCGCAACTCAACCTGGATCTTGAGGATCTCGACTTTGCGGATCTTGGTGCCGTTGAGATTCCCTTCGGCAACCCTGAGCCCGTTCTCACCAAGGTGAAGCAGGCGACCGAAACCGTGCTCGGCCTTGGACTCAGGCCTCTGATGCTGGGCGGGGAGCATTCGATCAGCTCCGGTGCCGTGGAGGCTGTGGCACAACGCCACCCCGACCTGGTGCTGGTGCAGCTGGATGCCCATGCCGACCTCAGGGACAGCTGGCTGGGGGCCCGCCACAGCCATGCCTGCGCCATGCGCCGCTGTTTGGAGGTTCTTCCCAGCCAGACGCTGTTTCAACTCGCGATCCGCAGTGGCACGCGGGAGGAATTCAGCGAACTGCACGAGAGCGGCCGGCTGATGCCCAGCGTCGACGCCCTTC
Source organism: Synechococcus sp. M16.1 (assembly GCF_014279895.1). Taxonomy (NCBI): domain Bacteria; kingdom Bacillati; phylum Cyanobacteriota; class Cyanophyceae; order Synechococcales; family Synechococcaceae; genus Synechococcus; species Synechococcus sp. M16.1. Next base: position 2,015,440 of record NZ_CP047954.1, read on the forward strand.
AACAGGCCCTCGCTCCCTTGCAGGGGAAACCCATCTATCTCACCGTCGACCTGGACTGGTTTGACCCCGCCGTTCTGCCTGGAACCGGCACACCGGAACCCGGTGGTTACCACTGGTCTGACTTCGCCAGCCTGATCGGGGTGCTTCGAGAGCATCACCTGGTGGCGGCCGATGTGGTGGAACTGGCCCCACAACTCGACACCAGTGGCATCAGCTCCGTGCTGGCCGCCAAGGTGACCCGCAGCCTGCTGCTGCTCCTGGGTGGTGATTAATAGAAGTGACGGGCATCAGCCCGCTGCTGCCGCAAACGGCTGTGCTGCTTGCTGAGCAATTGCAGCACCAGCGTTGGGTGCCGATGGATGAGCGCCAGAAAATTGGAGCGGCTCAGGCGGAACAACGAAACAGGCGTCACCGCTGTGGCATCACGGCTGTGACACTCGGCGCCATCCACCAGATCCTCATAGAAAAACAATTCACCGGAACCAAAGCGAATGCGGTTCAACGGACCACTGCTCAGTTCCATCCATCCCCGTTCAATCACATGGATGAACTGCACAGGCTCACCGGCACTGAAAACAGTTGCGCCGGTGGGAAGGGTCAGGCGATCCACCTCAGGCTGTTCCTGGATCAGTTCCAGAGGAGTCAGCGGAGCTGAGGCGGACAAGGCAATAACCGGGGTTGGCTGCAGTATCCCGCGCTCATCCGGTGGAGGCCATCAGCAATGGCGGAGTCATGGATGGATCCAGGCTCACGTCAAGCTGCGATCCAGCTCCAGCTGACGCTCTCCAACACCGCTGCTCTGCAGAGCCGGAAGCTTGGGGGAACGGGGGGTCCAGTGGTGACAGACCATGAGATCTGCAATCTCGGCATGCACCTCCAACCGGCGCAGACGGCACCACCCCTTCGCACCTGCCGGCAGGGTGCAGTACTGACAACTGCGACAGCAGGAGCTGGCGACCAAACAAGCGCTCCGGAAACGCGCTCAAGCTAGTGACGGTCTGCGAAACGGACCATGGACAGGGGCAAATTTCCGGGTTCCCTTCCGGATCGTGAAGCCCTCCATAAGAATGCGCTTCTCATCGGCCGCCCCCATGTCCCTGCAGCGCACTCCCCTGTTCGAGTCCTGCCGCAGCGCCGGGGGCCGCATGGTGCCGTTTGCAGGCTGGGAGATGCCGGTTCAGTTCAGCGGCCTGATCCAGGAGCACAAGGCCGTTCGCGAACGGGTCGGCATGTTCGATATTTCCCACATGGGAGTGCTGCGCCTCGAAGGTGCCAATCCCAAGGATGCGCTGCAAAAGCTGATCCCCAGCGACCTGCACCGCATCGGTCCCGGCGAAGCCTGCTACTCGGTTCTGCTGAACAAGCGCGGCGGCATTCGCGACGACCTCATCGTTTACGACTGCGGTGTCATTGATGCCGAACGGGGTGCGCTGGTGCTGGTGATCAATGCCGCCTGCGCCGACAGCGACACCGCCTGGATCCGTGAACAGATGGAGCCCGCTGGCCTGACGGTGACCGACATCAAAAAGGACGGAGTGCTGCTCGCTCTGCAGGGCCCTGAGGCCATGGGTTTGCTGCAGGAGCTGAGCGGCGAAGACCTCAGCGGCTTGCCCCGCTTCGGCCACCGGATGCTCAACCTCGAGGGCCTGAGCCAACCGGTGTTCAGTGCTCGCACGGGCTACACCGGCGAAGACGGTGCCGAGCTGCTGCTCAACGCCGACGACGGACAGAAGCTCTGGCAGCTTTTGCTCGATCGCGGTGTCACTCCCTGCGGCCTGGGGGCACGGGACACCTTGCGGCTGGAGGCCGCCATGCACCTTTACGGCCAGGACATGAACGACAAAACCAACCCCTTCGAGGCCGGGTTGGGTTGGCTCGTGCACCTGGAAATGCCCGTGGATTTTGTGGGCCGACAGGCGCTGGAGCAGGCGGCGGAATCCGACCCGGCCAAACGCCTGGTGGGGCTCAAGCTGCAGGGTCGTGCCATCGCCCGCCACGACTACCCCGTGATGCACAACGGAGAGACGGTGGGCATCGTCACCAGCGGCACCTGGTCACCCACCTTGGAAGAAGCGATCGCCCTGGCCTACGTGCCGCCATCCCTCGCCAAGCTCGGCACCGAACTGAGCGTTGAGATCCGCGGCAAGGCCCAGCCGGCAAGGGTCGTTCGCAAGCCCTTCTACAAACGCGCCTGAAGCTCACCGCTGCTGTGGGAAACTCGCTCTTCTCCAGTTGAGACATCCCATGCGCAGCAACGGTTGCGGCGACCTGCGCGAACAGAACATTGATCAGCAGGTGCAACTGTGCGGCTGGGTGGATCGACGCCGTGATCACGGCGGGGTGATTTTCATCGACCTGCGGGACCGCAGCGGCACGGTGCAGATCACGGTGGACCCGGATCTGGGCGCCGACGCCTTCGCCGTCGCCGAGCATCTGCGCAGCGAGACCGTGCTGCAGGTTGAGGGGAAAGTGCGGGCCCGGCCTGGCGAATCGCTGAACGACAAGCTGGCGACGGGAGCCGTGGAAGTGCTCGCCAGCGGCATCACCGTGCTGAACAGCGTGAAAGGCAATCTGCCCTTCCCCGTGTCGGTGCACGACGAGGAGAACACCCGCGAAGAGCTGCGGCTGCGCCATCGCTATCTGGATCTGCGCCGCAAGCGCATGAACGACAACCTGCGGCTGCGGGCCCAGACCATCCAGGCCGCCCGTCGCTTCCTGGAGGACGCAGGCTTCATCGAGGTGGAGACCCCGGTGCTGACCCGCTCCACGCCGGAAGGCGCCCGCGACTACGTGCTGCCCAGTCGGGTCTGCGGCGGCGAATGGTTCGCCCTGCCCCAGTCCCCCCAGTTGTTCAAGCAGCTGCTGATGGTGGGCGGCATCGAGCGGTACTACCAGGTGGCCCGCTGTTTCCGCGACGAAGACCTGCGGGCCGACCGCCAGCCGGAATTCACCCAGCTGGATATCGAGATGAGCTTCATGGATCAGGAGCAGATCCTGGAGCTGAACGAAGCGCTGATCTGCTCCATCTGGAAGGCCGTGAAGGGCATCGAACTGCCGCGGCCCTTCCCACGCATGACCTGGCATGACGCCATGGAGCGCTACGGCACCGACCGACCCGACACCCGCTACGGCATGGAGCTCACCAACGTGAGCGACATCGTGAAGGACATGGGCTTCAAGGTGTTCAGTGGCGCCGTGAAGTCCGGCGGCGCGGTGAAGTGCATCGCGGTGCCCGGCGGCAACGATGCGGTGAGCAACGTGCGGATCAAGCCGGGTGGTGATGTGTTCAGCGAGGCACAGAAAGCTGGTGCCGGTGGCCTGGCCTTCATCCGGGTGCGCGACGGCGGTGAAATCGACACGATCGGCGCCATCAAGGACAACCTCAGCGACGAGCAGAAGCAGGAGCTGCTCAGCCGCACCGGTGCCGAACCCGGCACCCTGCTGCTGTTCGGTGCCGGCGACACCGCCACGGTGAACAAGGCCCTCGACAGGGTGCGCCAGTACCTGGCCAAGGAGCTGGGCATGGTGAAGGCCGACCGGGACAACGAACAGTGGAACTTCCTCTGGGTGGTGGACTTCCCGATGTTCGAGTTCAACAGCGACGAGAACCGTTACGAGGCTCTGCACCACCCCTTCTGCGCCCCCAATGCGGAGGATCTCGGCAGCGATGCATCGAAGTGGGCCGAAACCCTGCCCGGAGCCCGGGCCCAGGCCTACGACCTTGTGCTCAATGGCCTTGAGCTCGGCGGCGGCTCCTTGCGCATCCATGACTCCGCCCTGCAGCGCCAGGTGTTGCAGACGGTTGGATTGCCTCTCGAGGAGGCCCAGGAGCAGTTCGGCTTCCTGATGGACGCTCTTGATGTTGGCGCACCGCCCCACGGCGGCCTGGCCTTCGGTGTGGACCGGATGGTGATGCTGCTGGCCGGCGAGGAGTCGATCCGCGACACCATTGCCTTCCCCAAGACCCAGCAGGCCCGCTGCCTGATGACCAGTGCCCCAGGGGGCGTGGCCGACAAGCAGCTGGAGGAACTGCACGTGGCCAGCACTTGGGTTGAGCCCGACCAGGAAGTGTGAAGGCGGCTACTGGGCTGAGCAGATCCCGAAGGGAATCAGCGCATTTGTCGCACCGCGGCCAACGGCGAGGAACCCTGAAGTTGGACTTCACAAGGCCAGCTTTTGCCCAGCAAGCCCCGACGGACCGGGGGGACCCGTGAGCGCCGCAGCAGCGGCACAACGGATCTGCTGCGGCTTTATCTCCAGGACATCGGCCGGGTCGACCTGCTCACCAATGAGGAGGAGGTCACCCTGGCCCGCCTGGTGCAGCGCCGCGAAGCACTGCTGCTCCAGCAACGGGAGCTGGCTGAGAGCGATACCGCCATCGGTGAACTGCACCGTCTCGAAGAACTGCAACGCCGGGAAGCCAACCAGCACAGCCACTGGCCAACCAAGCAGGAATGGGCCCGGGCGGCAGGACTGCCCTTGCCCGAGTTGCAGCAGCGGATTGACCTGGGCTATCAGGCCTGGGCTGAGCAGGCCCAGCTGGAGGCCAAGGATCTGAAGCTGGCCCTCCGCAACGGGCGGCGAGCCAAAGACCACATGATTCAGGCCAACCTGCGCCTGGTGGTGGCGGTGGCCAAGAAGTACCAGCAGCGGGGCATGGAAATCCTGGATCTGGTCCAGGAGGGAACGCTCGGGCTGGAGCGGGCCGTGGAAAAGTTCGATCCCACCCGTGGTTTCCGCTTCAGCACCTACGCCTACTGGTGGATCCGCCAGGGCATCACCCGGGCCATCGCCACCCAGAGCCGCACGATCCGTTTGCCCGTTCACGTCACCGAAAAACTGAACCGGATCAAACGGGTCCAGCAGGAGATTGCAAGCAACGAAGGACGCATTGCCTCGATCGCGGATCTGGCGCGCGAATTGGGCATCAGTGAAGACACCGTGCGCCAGACCCTGGCCCGGGTGCCCCGCTCAGTGTCTCTGGACACCCGTGTCGGCCGCGAACAGGACACCCAGCTCGGAGATCTGATCGAGGACGGCCATGCCACCCCGGAGCAGACCCTCACCCATGACGAACTCCACAACGATCTGGAGGGTCTCCTGGATGAACTCACCAGTCGGGAGGCCGCTGTCCTGCGCCGGCGCTTCGGATTGGAGGACGACACGCCCCAGACCCTGGCCCAGATCGGGGAAGAGCTGAAACTCTCAAGGGAGCGCGTTCGTCAGATCGAAACCCGCGCCCTGCTCAAACTGCGGCAACCCCAACGACGCAGCAAAGTCCGTGATTACATCCAGGGCCTGGATTCCTAAAACACCGGTTCCCCCTGGAGCCCATGACCGACGCCAGCTAATTTGAAGAGTCGCCCGGCAGGTCATGGCCAAATTCGTCTTCATCACCGGTGGTGTGGTGTCCAGCATTGGCAAGGGAATCGTGGCGGCGAGCCTCGGCCGGTTGCTGAAGTCGCGGGGCTACAACGTTTCGATTCTCAAGCTGGATCCCTACCTGAATGTGGATCCCGGGACGATGAGCCCGTTCCAGCATGGTGAGGTCTTCGTCACGGAAGACGGCGCCGAAACCGATCTCGACCTGGGCCATTACGAGCGCTTCACCGACACGGCCATGTCACGCCTGAACAGCGTGACCACCGGTTCGATCTACCAATCGGTGATCAACAAGGAGCGCCGCGGCGACTACAACGGCGGCACGGTTCAGGTGATTCCCCACATCACCGGCGAGATCCGCGAGCGCATCCACCGGGTTGCCTGCAACAGCAATGCCGATGTGGTGATCACGGAAATCGGCGGCACCGTCGGTGACATCGAATCACTGCCCTTCCTAGAAGCCATCCGTGAATTCCGGGAGGACGTGGGTCGCAACGACCTGGCCTACATCCACGTCACCCTGCTGCCCTTCATCGGCACCTCCGGCGAACTCAAAACCAAGCCCACCCAGCACTCGGTCAAGGAACTGCGTTCGATCGGCATCCAGCCGGATGTGCTCGTCTGCCGCAGTGATCGCGACATCAGCGACGATCTCAAGCGAAAAATCGGGGGCTTCTGCGGGGTGCCCACCCGCGCCGTGATTCCCTCCCTGGATGCCGACAGCATCTATGCCGTGCCGCTGATCCTTGAGCAGGAGGGTCTGTGCCGTGAAGTGCTGGACGTGCTGAACCTGACCGACCATGACAGCGACATGGCGGCATGGGAACAACTGGTCAACAAGCTGCGCAATCCCGGCCCATCGGTGAAGGTTGCCCTTGTGGGCAAGTACGTGCAGCTGAACGACGCCTATCTCTCCGTCGTCGAAGCGCTGCAGCATGCCTGCATTGCCCAGGATGCCTCCCTCGACCTGCACTGGGTCTGCGCCGAACAGATTGAAGCGGACGGCGCCGATGCACTCCTGCGCGGAATGGACGCCGTCGTCGTGCCCGGTGGCTTCGGCAACCGTGGCGTCGATGGAAAGATTGCAGCGATTCGCTGGGCCCGGGAACAACGGGTGCCCTTCCTTGGGCTCTGTCTTGGGATGCAAACCGCAGTGATCGAGTGGGCTCGCAACCAGGCCGGTCTCACCGAGGCCACCAGTGCTGAATTAAAAGAAAACACGCCCCATCCCGTGATTCACCTGCTGCCGGAACAGCAGGACGTGGTCGACCTAGGCGGCACGATGCGCCTGGGGGTCTACCCCTGCAGGATTGCGCCGGGAACCCTCGCCCAGAGGCTCTACGGAGACGAGGTGGTCTATGAACGCCACCGCCACCGCTACGAATTCAACAACTCCTATCGCAATCTTTTCCTGGAATCCGGATATGTGGTGAGCGGCACGTCCCCGGATGGACGCCTGGTGGAGTTGATCGAACTGAAAGGGCATCCGTTCTTCACCGCCTGCCAGTACCACCCCGAATTCCTCTCCCGGCCTGGACAACCCCATCCGTTGTTCCGGGGATTGATCGAAGCGGCCCAACAACGCCTTCCGGATTCACCGGCTCAGGCCCTGCGTCAACAGGGGGACATTGCGATCCCATGAACCGCGTCGATGGCTGACTCCCAGCGTCTCCCGGTGGTGGAAACATTCCATTCCCTGCAGGGAGAGGGCCACCATGCCGGACGCAGTGCATTTTTCATTCGGCTCGCGGGCTGCACCGTGGGCTGTCCCTGGTGCGACACCAAGCACTCATGGCCGGCCCAAGGGCACCCTGAGCAACCCATCAATGCCTTGGCTGATGCCGCCCAGATAGCTGCTAAAGCCGGAGCCAGCTTCGTTGTGATCACCGGTGGGGAACCGTTGCATCACGATCTGCAGCCCCTCACCCAGGCCCTCGATGCGCGATGCGGTCTCCCCCTGCATCTGGAAACCAGCGGGGTGGATCCACTCAGCGGACGCTTCGATTGGATCACCCTCTCGCCAAAACGCCACCGCCCCCCACGGCAAGAGCTGTTGCAGGCCTGCCATGAGCTGAAAGTTGTGGTTCATGGCCCGGAAGACATCAGCTTCGCTGCAGCCATGGCATCCAAGTGCGAGGACGACACAGAGCGGCTGCTGCAGCCGGGCTGGGAGAGCAGCATCGGAGAAGCCCTGGCTGTGGAGCATGTGCGTCAACACACCCAATGGCGTCTCAGCCTGCAAAGCCACAAATGGCTTGGAATCCGCTGAAGGAGGCCGTTGAGGGCAGGGTCTGCTCCACTACGTTGAGGTTGAACAGAATTTGATCACCTGAGCCCATGACCTCAGTGGCCGTTCTGGGCACAGGCCTCCTCGGAACGGCGATCGCAACGCGATTGCTGGAGCAGGGTCTCAACGTCCACGTCTGGAATCGCGACCCCTCCCGCATCGTCTCCCTCGTGGAGAAGGGTGCAACAGCGATCGACGATCTGGGGCAAGCCGCGAAAAACAACAGCATCTTGATCACCGTCTTGCGTGACGGGGCAGCAACGGCATCCGTGATCGGCACGATTGGGGATCTGCAGAGCTCAACGGTGATCCCGATGGGGACCATGGGAGTTGAGGAAAGTCGCAAGCTCGCCACACAGGTTGCGGACCAGGGAGGGCAGTATCTGGAAGCCCCGGTGCTCGGCAGCAAACCACAGGCACTGAACGGATCGCTGCTGGTGATGGCCGGCGGCGAAGAGCATGTCTTCGAAGAACAACGGCCACTCCTCTCTCATCTCTGCCAGGAGCCCCAGCTCGTGGGCCCCGTTGGCAGCGGCGCTGCCACCAAGCTGGCCCTCAATCAGTTGATCGCCAGCCTCACCCACAGCTTCTCCCTCTCCCTGCAACTGATTCAGCGGGCCGGCGTTCCTGTGGAAACGTTCATGGCCATCCTGCGGCCGTCAGCGCTCTACGCCCCCACCTTCGACAAGAAGCTGCAACGGATGCTGGATCACAGCTACGCCGATCCCAACTTCAGCACCGCCCTGCTGCGCAAAGACCTACGCCTGTTCCTGGAGGAGGCGACAACGACTGGGCTCCAGGATCAGGGGTTGAGCGGTTTGCTGTCCCTGCTTGAACAAGCCAAGGGCACCGAGCTGGATGAGCAGGACTACTGCGCCCTGCACGAACTCACGGTTCTGAGATGAGTCAACGCACTGCCATCGCGCTTCTCTCCGGAGGTTTGGATTCCGCCACTGCTGCGGCCCTTGCCCTTGAGCAGGGCGACCGCGTCATCGGCCTGTCCTTTGACTACGGCCAGCGCCATCGCCGCGAATTGGACGCCGCCGCTTCCGTTGCTGAGCAGCTTGGGTTGGCAGAGCATCACTGCATCAGCGTGAATCTGGCCAGCTGGGGGGGCTCAGCCCTCACCGACGCCAGCATCTCAATCCCCACCGATGGCGTGGAGGAAGGCCGCATTCCGCCCACCTATGTGCCCGGGCGCAACACCGTGTTCATCTCCATTGGCCTCAGCCTGGCGGAGGCCCGCGGAGCCGAGAGGTTGGTGCTGGGGGTGAATGCTGTCGATTACTCGGGGTATCCCGACTGCCGGCCCGACTACCTCAACGCCTTTCAGACCCTGGCCGACCTGGCCAGCAAAGCCGGTCGGGAGGGCCATGGCGCCCAACTCTGGGCACCGCTTGTGCAGTGGAGCAAGCTACGCATCGTTGAGGAAGCCCTTCGCCTGGGTGTTCCGATCGAAACAACCTGGAGTTGCTACAGCGGCGGCACGCACCCCTGCGGCGTCTGCGACAGCTGCCGCATCCGTGATGCAGCGCTCCGCGAGGCCGGCCGGCCTGACCTCTGCAGTTCAACAGCGGCATGATCCGCCCCCAACGGCTTGAACTGCCCTGGCAGGAGCCCCAAGCGCTCGCGAACCAACTGGCCCATGCCTACGGCGAAGCAGGACTGGTCTGGCTGGATGGCGACGGCAGCAACCTGGGCCGATGGGCCACCCTGGCGGTGGCACCCCAGGAGATCATCTGCTGCCGTGGCCTCCCTGGAGAGTCAGGAGCCAGCAATCCCTTCGAGGCACTGCGGGGGCTTGCCCCAGGGCATTGGTGCGGCTGGCTGAGCTATGAAGCCGCCGCCTGGGTGGAACCGGGAAACCCCTGGGCCAGCGATGGCATGGCCACGCTTTGGATCGCCCGCCACGATCCGGTGCTTCGCTTTGATCTGCAAAAGCGCAGGCTGTGGATCGAAGCCAGCAGCACGGCTGCTTTGGAACGCCTCACCCAACAGCTGGCCTCCAGCCCTGAGCAGCCCAACGACGAGCCCCCATCAATCCCCCTAACGGCCTGGAGTCACCACACCACACCCGAGCAGTACGCCGCAGGAGTGCAGCGCATCCGTGATCTGATCGCTGCAGGTGATCTCTTCCAAGCCAATCTCACGGCCTGTTGCAGCACAGCCTGGCCCCAGGGAGGCAGTGCCCTCGAGCTGTTTCTCACCCTGAGGCAGGCCTGTCCTGCCCCCTTTGCAGGGCTGATCATCAGCGACCAGAACGAGGCGTTGCTGTCATCGTCCCCGGAGCGTTTTCTGCAGGTGAGTGCTGATGGAGCTGTACAAACCCGGCCGATCAAAGGCACAAGGCCGCGCCATGGCGACCCCGAACAGGATGCAAATCTCGCCGCGGAACTCGTGTGCAGCGACAAGGACCGGGCCGAGAACGTGATGATCGTCGACCTGCTGCGTAACGACCTCGGTCGTGCCTGCCAGCCGGGTTCGATTCAGGTTCCCCAAATGGTGGGTCTCGAAAGTTATGCCTCCGTACATCACCTCACCTCAGTCGTGGAGGGACAACTTCAGGCCGGATTGAGCTGGGTCGATCTTCTGGAAGCCAGTTGGCCTGGGGGGTCGATCAGCGGGGCACCGAAACTGCGGGCCTGCCAACGTCTGCATGAGCTCGAGCCCACCAGCCGAGGGCCTTACTGCGGATCACTGCTACGGGTCGACTGGGATGGCAGCTTCGACAGCAACATCTTGATCCGATCCTTACTGCGCCAAGGCGACACCCTGCGGGCCCATGCCGGCTGCGGAATCGTCGCCGACTCGGATCCCCTTGGCGAAGCAGAGGAGTTGATGTGGAAACTGCAGCCCTTGCTGGAGGGGCTGGCATGACCACCGCTGACATGACCACCTCAGTCGCCTGGATCGACGGCCAGTGGGGAACAGCAGCAAGCCTGCAGCTTCCCCTCGACGACCGCGCCCTGCTCCTGGCCGATGGCCTCTTTGAAACCGTGCTGATCCGCAACGGTGCGCCGCAACTTCTGCAAGAGCATCTGCAGCGATGGAGCGACAGTGCAGCTCTGCTGGGCATGGACCCGCCACCGCAGCGGGACGCGCTGGAGCCTCTGATTGAAGGCGCGATTGAACGCAGCCAGCTGAGCGAAGCCGATGGAGCCCTGCGCCTCAACTGGAGCCGCGGCAGCACACCTCAGCGCGGAATCGGACTGCCGGCCCCAGGGCAGCACCGCTTTTGGCTCACGCTCCAGGCCTGCACACCAACATTTTCAGCCGTCACCACCATCACCAGTCGCCATGAGCGCCGCAACGCCTCCAGCCGCTTGAGCCGTTGCAAGACCTTTGCCTACGGGCAATCGATCCAGGCCCGCAGGGAGGCCCAGGAGCAAGGGGCCGACGACGCTCTGCTCTTGAACACGCCTGGAGCCCTCTGCTGCGGAACGGCGGCCAATCTGCTGGTGCTACGTCGCGGACAGTGGCTGACACCGCCCCTCAGCAGCGGCTGCCTCCCGGGGGTGATGCGGGGCCGTGCACTGGCCCAGGGCATTGCGGTGGAAACCGAGCTGGCGGCCGCGTTCGATGCCGACGATCAGGCTGTTCTGATCAACAGCCTCAGCTGTCGACCGATCGCATCCCACAACGGCAAGCCCATGGCGGCAACGACGACTGCAGTGGATCTATGGCAATCCCTACTCCATTGAGCCAAGAGCAAGCGATGGCCTAGATCCGAAGAATCCGGCGCACAGCCTCGTCCCAGCCATGGGCATGGGGGGCTGCCGCGAGCTGGAAACGTCCAGCAGCGATCCCGGAACGCAACGCGGGATGGGGGCCATCGGGCCCGGGCACCACGACAGCGATGTCAGCCACCTCGAGCAACGGCAGATCGTTGGGGGAATCCCCCAAGGCCAAGACCTGCACCTGCTCAGCACCCAGATGTCGCTTCAGGGTGGCCAACGCCTTGCCTTTGCTGATGTCTGGCCCCAGCAGGTGACCCATGCGGTTGCCCTGCACCACCGTCAGGCCCATCCGCTGGACCAGGGCCTCAAGCCGGCGACGCCCCTCTACCGAGGGCGGCACAAAAGGCACGCTGCAGCACCGCCGCTGCGCCTGGCGCAAGGCTTCACCGCCAAGCCCCAACAACCGCTGCCCTTCCGCCTCACTGAGTTCATCCAACGGGCGCAGGGGCTCACCCAACTCAGCCTGAAGACGCTGCAACTGGGGTTTCAGCACCGTCCAATCCGGACCCAACGGCAGCTGCCAGGGATCCCCTTCCGGGGTTTCCCCATGCACGGCGCCACCGTTTTCAACTATGTACGGGTCATGAAGCCCCGCCTCGGAGCGAAAGCCGCGCACTTCCTCGGCCGTTTTGCTGGTGCAGGGAATCACCGGAATCCGGTGCTGTTGCAGCTCACGGATCAGATCCTTGGCCGGCGACCAGTCGTAACTGTGATCCAGCAAGGTGCCGTCGAGATCGGTCACCACCCACCACGCCGGCTCAACACTCGCGGTCATGGCTGAACCAACCAATGCACCGCATAAGGCTCCAGCGAATGCAACTGATGTGGTGCGAACACATGACCGCTCAGGCAATCGGCCCATGGCTGGTTCAGATCACCACCCAAGCGACCAAGGCGCAAGCTCAGCCGTGCTGCCGTCATGTTGTGAACGGCCACCAGCGTTTCCCCACCGCGGGAGCGCTGCAGGATGACGCGATCACTGCGATCCGCACTCAGCACCGTCATCGGGGCATCCGGATGCAAGGCGGGATGCACAGCCCGCTCAACCAAAGCCCGCCGCAACACCGGCAGCAGCGCGGAGACATCCGAATCGGGATCAGCCAGGCGGCGCTCCAGGGCCTGGGCCGTGAACTGAGGCCGATTCAAATCCCGGCGATGACCCGTGCGGCGAAAACGGGTCAGATCATTAGGAGCTGCCAGCAACGCCGGCAGATAAAAGGCAGGAACCCCGGGCAAGGCCAGGATCAACAGCTGGGTGAGCAGAAAGCGCTCCCGTTGGAGATAGGTGGGATCAATCCCCCCATCGGCCATGGCACTCCACCAGCTGATGTTGATTTCGTAGGGAACCTCCTCACCGGAACTGAGCATCCTGTGGCTGACCAATCCACCCCGTTGCTCACAACCGATCAACAGCTGCAGCAAACGCTTCTGGGGCATCAGGCCCTCCAGCGGCCTTAAACCGATGCCGTCATGACAGGCGGTGAAATTGAGCAGCCCTGTCTGCGGCGGCAAGGCGGGCCAACGACTCAGCCAGGCATTGAGTAGATCGGCCCGACCACTGACGCTGGCCTCTAGCAGCAAGGGCGGCAGGGGAAAGTTGTAAGCGAGATGCGCTTCATCACCACTCCTCAGATAGGAGAGGTTTTCCTGCTCCGGAACGTTGGTCTCGGTGACCACAACGCCTTCGGGTCCCGCCTGATCAAGCAGCAGCCGCAGCACCCGAACCAGTTGATGGGCCTGCGGCAGATGAATGCATGAGGTGTGGGGTTCCTTCCAGACAAAACCCACGGCATCCAGACGGATCCAACGCACCCCATGCCGGGCCATGCGTTGCATCAGCCGGGCAAAGCCCAGCAGCACCTCCGCACTGCGCCAGTTGAGATCCACCTGATCGGGGCCAAAGGTGGTCCAGACCTGACGCGCACCCTTGGGCCCCCTCAACTGCGTGAACAGGTTGGAACTGCGTGGACGAACAACATCCACCCAGCAAGGATCAGGGGCTGCCTCGAGCACACAGGAGCGGCCGGGCTCTTCATCCCGCATGAACTGCTGCACCCAGGGATGGGACGCCGACACGTGGTTGAGAACGAGGTCAGCCATCAGCCGCCTGCCCTGGGCAAGAGCGGCAAGGTCATTCCAATCACCGAAACGCTGCTCGAGCTTCGTGTGGCTGGCCACCGCAAAACCACCATCACTGGTGGATTGCAAAAACGGCAGCACGTGAATCACCGCTGCGAAGGGCTGCAGATGGCGATTCACAAACGACTTCAGCGCTTGCAGGCCAGGCACACCCTCATCAGCAACGGTGTCGGCGTAGGTGATCAGGACCACATCGCCGCCACTCCAGCGATCGATGTGTTCTGCCATATCGCCATCTCCTGACGGTTGGCTCAAGATCTGCAGCAATTGCGACGACACGTCCTTGCCATCCCCGGAAGAATCATTCGGGTACAGATCGCCAAGCAGGGTCCGCAGCGTCTCTTCGCGCGGGGGCTGCATCGCCTTCCTCCTCATCACCGTTCAGGTATGGGGCAGGACTCTGACCACTGTTGTTGCATCGAACACCACATGGACTTTCAGCAGGGCCTGATCAGCACGGTTCATGACTACAGCTTGGGCAATCTCGATGCAGTTGCCTTCAACAAAGAGCTCAGTCAGCGACCCACCACCCTGCTGATCCCCTGCCTGATGGAGGAATTCAGCCGCCCTGCCCTGGGCCTGATCCGCGACACACTTTCGGGCCTGAAGGGACTCAATGAACTGGTGGTTGCCTTGGCAGCCAACAGCGCCGACGACGTCAAAGCGGCCGAACAGTTTTTCGAAGGGATGCCTTTCCCCGTTCGGGTGCACTGGACCAATGGGCCTGCCGTGCGCGAATTGCTGGAATCCGTCGGCGAACTGGGCCTCGACGTGACTGGGCCACCGGGCAAAGGCTGGGCCGTCTGGCAAGGACTAGGCGTGGCGTGTCAGAACGCTGAAGTCGTTGGCCTGTTCGATGCCGACATCAGAACCTTCGGATCGGCGTATCCAGAGCGGATGCTGCGTCCCCTGCTGGATCGATCCCACGGTATTGCCTACGTAAAAGCGTTCTACAGCCGCCTCTCCCTTGAAACCCAGGCACTTCAGGGCCGCGCCACACGCCTGTTTGTCGGCCCATTGCTGGCCAGCCTGGAACAGATCTTTGGCCCCCTTCCCTATCTGGCGTATCTGCAGTCATTCCGTTACCCCCTGGCTGGTGAGTTCGCGTTCACCACGGATCTAGCCATGAATCTGCGCATCCCGTCGGACTGGGGACTGGAAGTGGGCCTGCTGTCTGAGGTCTATCGCCATGTAGCCTCCAGCCGAATCGCTCAAGTGGATCTGGGGTTGTTCGACCACAAACACAAGGAGCTGGGCCAGCAACCGAGCGAGGGCCTGCAGCGCATGGCGGGCGAGATTTTCGGCACGGTGTTGCGCGGCCTGATGGAACACGAAGGTTGCGTGATGTCGATGGATCAACTACCGACCCTTGAAGTGCTGTACCGGCGCGTTGGCGAAGATCGCGTTCGACAATTCGGCCTTGATTCAGCCATCAATCGGTTGCCTTACGACCGCCACGACGAAGAACTGGCTGTTCAAAATTTTGCGGGCTTGCTGCGCCCCGGCCTGGCCAAACAGATGCAGGCACCCATCGCCCATCAACTGCCGAGCTGGTCGCGACTGCGCAGTTGCAATTCAGCCCTTCAAGCTGATCTGGCCGCAGCAGGACAGGCAGATCGCACATCCCTGAAACGGCCGAATCACAACCCGCAACGCATCGCCTCTGAACTCGCTGCTTGAAGCCAACGCATTGAGCCTCAGCCCAGCTGCTCCCGCTCTCGCGTGATCCAAACTGTTGCAGCGCGCTGGGAATGCCACGCCTGAAGCAATTGCTTGGCCAAAACCTGCAGCTGCTGTGGATCGATTGTTGATTCGATCGCGCGATTCATCCGCTCAACATCGAATTGCTGAGAAACACTCAAACCGATCGCTTTCTCCATTCTGCAATCCCCATGATCGACAAAGCAATCATGCAAAAAGCGGCGAAAAGGAATTGTTTCAGCTGAAACGAAAGAGCCACTCCGTGCGATCTTCAAAACGCTAGTGGGCACTCACTTCTCAAAGCCCAGAGCAAAATCGTGACGGTCGATACACAATCGACCGACTCTGTATCAACTCATCTGTATCAAATCTAAAGGCGTGCTGATTCGGTGACCAATCAAACACTCCTCTTGTCTTAAGACCACGAGATTGACATCATTCCAGATGCTCAAGATGATTGAGTGTGTTTACCAAAACGACACCAGCCGAATGGTGATCGTGAAATGCATTGGTGCCGACCACTTCTACCGAGAGAAGGTGGTGATGCCCACAGAGGTCTTTTGGTTTGAAGCTCCCGAGGATGCGCGCCTGGAAATCTGGAAAATGTCGATGACAGGGCAGATGCTGCACGTGCGTGCCGACGTGAGCGATTACGCCATGAATGAAGAGCCTGCAACAGAATCCATCTGGGCCAGCTGAACTGACCCAGAAGAAGCCATCAGAAGCGAAGCTCTAAACGCTCAGGAACTGATCAACAACCGTCTGGCTGAGTTCACTGGTTAAGCCACTGGCAACAATGCCGCCCCGTTGCATCGCGTAATAGCGATCAGCCTGGCGAACGAAGTGGAGATGTTGCTCCACCAGCAACACCCCGATCCCGGTGTCGGCGATGATCCGCCGAACAGCAGCTTCAATATCCTGAACAATGTTGGGCTGAATGCCCTCCGTGGGCTCATCCAACAGCAGCAACTTCGGCTTGCCAAGCAACGCACGGGCGATGGCCAATTGTTGTTGCTGACCCCCACTCAAATCGCCGCCCTTACGCGGTAGAAACTCCTGAAGGATCGGAAACAGCTCATACACGAATGGATCAATGTGGCGATGCCGGGCCAATCCACCCGGCAACGCCTCCATTCCCAAAAGCAAGTTTTCTTCCACCGTGAGCTGGGGGATGATCTCGCGACCTTGCGGCACATAACCAATCCCGGCCCGAGCCCGCTGATGCGGTGCCTGACGATCCAATTGAGCACCGTCGAACGCCATGGTTCCGGAGCGGGGACGCAACAGACCGATCAGCGATTTCAACAGGGTGGTTTTACCCACACCATTGCGGCCGATCAGACAAACCATCTCCCCCGATTTCACGCTGAGATCAACATCCCGAAGAATGTGACTTTCGCCGTAAAAGGTGTTGAGGCCTTGAATCTCCAGCAGGTTCGTCATTGGTTCTCCTCCTCAGTGGTGCCGAGATAAACCTCAATCACCCGGGGATCGGCCTGCACCTGATCCATCGTGCCCTCACAGAGGACATGGCCCTGGTGCAGCACCGTCACCGGACTTTCAAGCCGTCGAATGAATTCCATGTCGTGCTCGATCACCAGCACGGTGTGATCCCCGGCCAACGACTTGAGCAGATCCGCCGTCAGATCGGTCTCCTCATCCGTGAGCCCAGCCACCGGCTCGTCCACCAGCAACAGGTCGGGATCCTGACCCACAAGCATGGCGATCTCAAGCCACTGTTTCTGGCCGTGGGACAACGACCCAGCAGCCCAATCGGCACGGTTCTGCAGATTGACGATGCTCATCAAGTGATGAACACGATCGCGCTGCTCCCCATTCAGGCCCCCCACGAGCAATGACCAGGGCTGCTTCGGCTGGCTGACCGCTAAAGCCAAGTTCTCCTGAACGCTGAGCTTCTCGAAAACACGAGGGCTCTGAAACTTGCGGCCGATGCCAAAGCGCGCGATGCGGTGCTCGCGCGTTCCCACTAAGGAGCGTCCTTTGAAGACCACATCCCCTTCCGTGGGAGCGGTCTTGCCAGTGATCACATCCAGGAACGTGGTCTTGCCGGCGCCATTCGGGCCGATCACGGCGCGCAGCTCCCCAGGCTGAAGGCTGAGGTTGAGATCGCGCAGCGCCAAAAAGCCATCAAAACTGACGGTGATTTGGCGCAACTCCAATAAAGCCTTACTCATGACTGAACCTCTTCCTGACCTTCAAGATCGAGACGTGGATAGGTCTCACTCCGACGGGCAATGCCGAATCGGTTGAGCCAGTTGCGAGGGCCATCGCCTCGGAACCAGCCAATGACGCCCTCCGGCAAGGCCGTCACCACGAGGATGAACAGGCCCCCTTGGATGAACAGCCAACTTTGGGGGAGAGCTTCGCTCACCAAACTCTTGGCGTAGTTGATCGCCACAGCGCCAAGGATCGCTCCCACGAGCGTGCCTCGACCGCCCACAGCAACCCAGATCACCATCTCAATCGAGAAGGGAACGGTCATGTACTGCGGCGAAACGATGCCGGACTGAACGGTGTAAAGCGCACCACCGATGCCTGCCAAACCACCAGCGATGGCGAAGACGATCGTCTTGAACAGGGTTGGGTTGTAACCGGCAAAGCGCAGCCGGGGTTCGTCATCGCGAATGGCGATCAACACGTCTCCAAACCGGCCCCGCACCACCCAGCGCAGAAACAGCCAGGCCAGGATCACCACCACAGAGGTCAACCAGAAGAATCCCCGCTGCATCTCCGGGGAACCCACCATCTGGCCGAACAGCTGGGTAACGTCGGTTTTAAGACCATTGGTGCCGTTGATCAGCTTCTGCTGGCCGTTGAAGAAATTGAAGAAAACAAGCAGGGCCGCCTGGGTGAGGATCGAGAAATAGACCCCCTTGATCCGGTTACGGAACACCAGGTTGCCGAGCACGGCAGCCAGCACGGCTGGAACCAGCCAGATCGCCACCAAGGTGAACAGCGGGGAATGGAACGGCTCCCAGAAGGCGGGCAACCGATCCACGCCATACAGGCTGAAGAACTCGGGAATGCCATTGGGCAGATCACCCGAGCTGTTGAGCTGCAGGTACATCGCCACGGCGTAACCGCCGAGGGCAAAAAAGATGCCCTGGCCAAGGCTGAGCAACCCGGTGAAGCCCCAGATCAAATCGATACCCAGGGCAACGATCGCCAATGAAAGGAAGCGACCCAACAGATTCAGCCGAAACACAGGCAAAACAGCGGGCGCGGCAACGATGGCCGCAACGATCACCACCCAAAGGATGATCAAAGGCCAACGGCGTTGTTGAAAGGCTTGGAACATCAGATCAGGCCTCCACCATGCGTCCTTTTTGCGGGAACAGACCCGCGGGACGGAATTGAAGGAACACCACGATCAGAGCGAACACCATCACCTGGGCCATGCTCGTGGTGGCGAAGAAATTCACGGCACCGGCCAGGGGAGCTGGCATGTCAGGCCAGATCGTCAGCAGACGTCCAGCACCGATCAAGTCGGTGAGCAGGCCAATGGCAAAGGACGCGAGCACGGTGCCCAAGAGGTTTCCGACGCCACCGAGCACCACCACCATGAAGCAGCCCACGATGTAGGAGCCGCCCACGTTGGGGCCCACCGAACCCAGCAGGGAAACAGCAACCCCCGCCACACCGGCCAAACCGGAGCCGATGCCAAAGGTGAGCACATCAACGGTATCGGTGGGGATGCCAAGGCAATCACTCATCGAACGGTTCTGAGTCACAGCACGAATGCGCATTCCCCACACGCTTTTGTTGAGGAACCACGTCACCCCAACCACCGCAACGATGGTGATCACGATGATCACCAGGCGCGGCACAGGAAAGGTGATGTCCATGAATTCGATCCCGCCGCGCATCCATTTGGGTGCCGTCACATCCACATTGCGGGAGGTGGCCCTGGCGATGCGGCTGATTTGTGAGGCCAGGCCACCGGCCAGCAGCACACCGCCCAGGGCTGAAACAGCCCAACTCCCCGCACGCACCAAACGAGCCCGAGGCCCCGAAAGAAGCGAGGAGGGAAGCAGCAGCGGCAGGCCAAAGCCCAGCACCAGCGCAAGGATCAGGCCGGCGGCGTGGGCCAGGGCAACACTCCGCACGAACTGCTGAAGAATCAAGCTGACGCCCCAGGTCGCGAGCAGGGTCTCCAGCGGGTTGCCGTAGAGCCGGCGAATCACGGTGCGTTCCAGCAGGATGCCGACCACACCGCTGACGATGAAAGCCAGGGGAAGCGCCACCAGCACGTAGGCGTTGTAAACCGGCTGCAGCGCAGGCAGCTTGAAGATCAGCTGCACCACGTAGGTGGTGTAGGCCCCAAGCATGATCAGCTCACCATGGGCGAGGTTGATCACACCCATGAGGCCGAAGACAATGGCCAGTCCGAGGGCGGCCATCAGCAGCACCGAGCCGATGGCAACACCGTTGAACAGGCTTTCGAGAAGCAGTTGCACGGACGTGTGAAACGAAGCGTTCAATGAAACGACGAAAGGAGGAGCCCGTCACCGGGCTCCTCCCTGAAGAGCAATCAGGCTGTGATCAGAAGATCAGAGCTTGTACTTCTCACCCTTGGCGGCGTCGGTCCAGTCGCAAGCGAAGCCCTTGGAGCTGGGCTCGAACTGGTTCCAGGCCTGAGGAGCCACGGGGCCATCGGTGGATTCGAGGATCTCGAACTGGCCGTCAGCAGTGATCTGGCCGATGCGCACGGTCTGGGAGAGGTGGTGGTTGGGCATCACCTTCACAGGTCCCTGAGGAGCGTCAAACTCGATGCCGACCAGGGCCTCACGCACCTTGTCGTCGTCGAAGCTGTTGGCCTTCTCGACAGCCTTCTTCCACAGGTAGACCATGTTGTAGGCCGACTCCTGAGGGTCAGCGACCTGGCGGTCGGCGCCGTACTTGGCCTTGAAGTCAGCAGCGAACTTTTTGGATGCCGGGGTGTCGATCGACATCATGTAGTTCCAAGCGCCGTAGTGGCCCTCAAGGAACTCAGAACCGATGGTGCTGATCTCCTCTTCCGCGATGGAGTAGCTCATCACGTAGTAGCCGTTATCGGGGGTGATGCCGGCGTCCTGGATCTGCTTGAAGAAGGCGACGTTCTGGTCACCATTCAGGGTGTTGATGATCACACCACCGTCAGGCAGGGCCTTCTTGATCTTGGCGATGATCGGAGCAACCTCGGTGTTGCCCAGGGGCAGGTAGTCCTCACCGACCACTTCGCCACCCAGGGACTTGAGCTGTTCCTTGGTGATGGTGTTGGAGGTGCGGGGGAAGACGTAGTCCGAACCCACGAGGAAGAAGGGCTTGCCAGCGGCAGGCGACTTCTCATACATGAACTTGGTGGCAGGCTCCGACTGCTGGTTCGGAGTGGCACCGGTGTAGAAGATGTTGTTGGAACACTCCTGACCCTCGTACTGAATCGGGTAGTAGAGGAAAGCGTTCTTCGACTCGTACACAGGCAGCATCGCCTTGCGGCTGGCGGAGGTCCAGCCACCGAAGACCACGGGCACCTGGTCCTGGTCGATCAGCTTCTTGGACTTCTCAGCGAAGGTGGGCCAATCGGAGGCACCGTCCTCGACGATGTACTCGATCTTGTACTTCTTGCCATCAACTTCAACGCCACCGGCGGCGTTGATCTCATCGATCGCCATTTTCTCGGTGTCCACCAGGGTGGACTCGGAGATGGCCATGGTGCCGGTCAGCGAGTGCAGGATGCCGACGGTGACGCTGTCGTCGTAGTCAACGTTGGCAGCCTTGTCACCGCCACCGCATGCGGTTACGGCAAAACCCAGCGATGCCGCGGCCATGCCGGCGAACAGACGCTTAGAGAGAGAAGAGCTCATGGTGTTCCAAAACAGGAATGTGCCTGACGGCAGCTGATGGAAGGTACGGATCAGCGCGTCCTGGTTTTGGTATCAAGAAGAACTAAATAGCGAGCCCAACAGCAGCGGATCAACGATTCGGTAGCTGTTGCAACAGGAACCCCACCACCTGCTCCAGGCCTTCGCCGCTGTGGAGATTGGTGAAACACCAGGGGCGGTCTCCCCGCATCCGCCGGGTGTCCTGTTCCATCACTGAAAGATCGGCACCAACCTGGGGAGCCAGATCAATCTTGTTGATCACCAGTAGGTCAGAGCGGGTGATGCCAGGCCCTCCTTTACGGGGGATCTTGTCGCCGGCCGCCACATCAATCACGTAGATGCAGAGATCCACCAGTTCCGGACTAAAGCTCGCCGCCAGGTTGTCGCCGCCGCTCTCAACCAGAACAAGATCGAGATTCGGAAACTGCGTCTCCAGCTCCGCCACGGCAGCTCGGTTGATCGAGCAGTCTTCGCGGATCGCTGTGTGAGGGCAACCACCGGTCTCCACGCCACGGATCCGCTCTGGATCCAGGGCACCCGCACGGGTGAGGAACTGGGCATCCTCCTGGGTGTAGATGTCGTTGGTGACCACCGCGAGCTGGAGCTCGTCGCGCAAGCGGCGACAGAGGGCCTCCACCAGTGCGGTCTTGCCGGATCCCACAGGGCCCGCCACCCCCAGGCGCAGTTTGCTGCTCATCAGCTTCGAAACAGGCGTGAATACAGCTCAGCATGGGCAAGCTGCGCCATGCCCGCACCCACACCGCTGCTCCAGAGCTGCTGGGGATCGGCCGCCTGGAGCTGCTGCGCTTGGGAGGCAATCAGCAGCAGCAGCCGCTGTTGCAGCACCTGCGCTCGGGAGGGACCCAACGGCAGCAGCCGCACCGAGGCACTGAGCTGATTGGCAACCCAGCCGTAGAGGTACCCCTCCACCATGTCTCCCCCTGAAACCGACAGGCGCACAGCGGCCCAGGCCCAGGCCGCTGGCCAGCTCAGGGCCACAGGTTCAGGCAGGTCATGCCCCATGTCCGACATCAACTGCAGCAGCGACATCCCCATCTGACGCTGCTGGGCTCGCAGCTCTGCGGCCTCGCGGGTGGCCAACAGCCAACCATCCAGATCGATCAGGCGCGCCTTGGCCGCAGCATCGGCCTGGGTGGACCACCCCATCAAAGCCTCCGCCAGAGGCCTTAATGCCGCAGCCTCCAGCCGCACCGCGCCCCGTTGCAGTTCAGCCTCCAACCAAGCCTGGATGGCCTGCTCATCGGCGATGGAACCGGCCTGAATCAACACCTCCAGGCCCTCTGAATAGCTGAAGGCGCCCACGGGCAGGGCCGGACTGACCAGTTGCAACAACGCAAGCGAAGTCATCCGTGCTGATGACCTCCGTAGGCGCCGCCTTCAGGGGCAAACGGCTGCAGACAACGGCTCACCGTCAAGCCACGGCCTTCCAGCATCGTGGCGAGAACGGAATCCTCCGGCAGCAACAGCTCCTGCTCATGCAGCTCCAGGGCGACATGACGATTGCCCAGGTGATAAGCCGCCTGCAACAGCTCAAGAGGATGCGACCCCTGCACCCGCAGCAATGCTTCCGGCGCTGCCGTCACCTCCACAACAGTCGAACGAGACTGATCCCCCAGCAGATCACCGGGCTGCAGCGATCCCACACGGGGCAACTGCAGGAGCACTGGACGCCCGCAGGACGTGGTGCGACGGCCCCGCAGCACCGTGCGCTCTTCGGCCGTTAACGGCAACTGCAAGGTGGCCGTGGCACTGCTGTTCTGCAGGCGCTGCTCCAGCACGACCACCGCATCCGTCACCAGCAGCTCCTCTCCAGTTGCACAACGAAAGCGTGCCGATCAATCAGCAGCGCTTTGGTGTGCATTGCTACAGAGTTGAAGCCGGTGGCGGCGGAGCGTGAGGCCATGCAACGTCTTGATCCCTGGCACGGCCGCTGCGACCTGCAGTTTCATGCCACCAACGGCAGCACCAAACACCAGGGGGGCTGCACGGCTCCGTTCAAGCTGCTTCGCAGTGAACGCGGCGATGACGGACGCTGCGAGCTGCCGGTGCTGCACACCGCCGGAGGCCTGGTGGGCGGCGATCAACTCAGCCTGGACTTCAAGCTTGAGGCCAACAGCCGCGGCCTGATCACCAGCGTGGCGGCGCAGAAGGTTTACGGGTCGATCGGCCGCAGCCGCCTGCAACCCGAAGGCTGCTTTGCCCATCAACAGGTGCACTGCTCACTGGCCAGCGGCAGTGACTTCGAATGGCTGCCGCAGGAACTGGTGCTGTACGCCGATGCCCTGTTCGAACAGCAGCTGACGGTGACCCTGCCCCAGGACGCCTCCTTTCTCAGCGCAGAGATTGTGCGCTTGGGCCGAACCGCCGCCGGCGAAACCCTGCAGCAGGGACGGTGGCGCTCGAGCCTCACCATTCAGCGCCTCGCAGGCAACAGCTCAAGCTGGGAGCTGGCGGATCGGGTGGAGCTCGGCGGCGCCAGCCTGGACAGCCCGCATGGGTTGGGAGGCGCGCCAGTGTTCGGAACACTGGTGTGGGCCGCACCGATGGCCATGGGTGCCGAAACAACAGCAACACTGCTGGAGGGAGCGCGGGCCGACCGCGAAGGCCTCACGGGCACAATGCGCTGCGGCGCCCTGAATCAGGGCCTGATCGCTCGCTATTCCGGCGAGTCGAGCCGTGATGCCCGCTTCTGGTTCAGCCGGATCTGGGAGCGAACGCGAACGATCCGGAGGCTGACACGGCCTCGCATCCCCAGGGTCTGGCCCCTGCAGGAACAGCCTCTGCGCCGACAAACGTCCACCGTGAACGCTTTCGAGACTGCAGCGGAGACACACTGAAGAAGACCGAGCTTCGCCATGCATCTCAGTCCCCAGGAAAAGGACAAGCTCCTAATCGTGACCGCGGCACTGCTGGCCGAGCGGCGCTTGAACCGTGGCCTGAAGCTCAACCACCCCGAAGCGGTGGCTTGGCTCAGTTTTCTGGTGCTGGAAGGTGCCCGTGACGGCAAGAGCGTGGCGGAGCTGATGCAGGAAGGCACCACCTGGCTGCGTCAGGACCAGGTGATGGAGGGCGTTCCCGAGCTCGTCCATGAGGTGCAGATCGAGGCCGTCTTCCCCGACGGCACCAAGCTCGTCACCCTGCACGACCCAATTCGCTGAGGCAGAACCCATGGCACCTCTCATTCCAGGCGAACTGCTCCCCGAACCGGGTGAACTGGAACTGAATGCAGGCCGACCCGTCACCACGCTGAGCGTCTCCAACAGCGGCGACCGGCCGGTGCAGGTGGGCTCCCATTTCCATTTCGCCGAAGCCAATGCCGCCCTGCAGTTCGACCGGACCGCAGCCCGCGGTCAACGGCTCGACATCCCCGCCGGCACCGCCATCCGCTTCGAGCCCGGCGACAACCGCGACGTGAACCTGATTCCCTTCGCCGGTGCACGACGCGTCATCGGCTTCAACGGCCAGATCAACGGACCCCTCGACGCCTGACCCATGCCCTACCGCATCTCCCGCCAGGCCTACGCCGAGACCTACGGACCCACCACCGGCGACAGGGTTCGCCTGGCCGACACCGATCTGATCCTGGAAGTCGAGAAGGACTACACCATCTACGGCGATGAGGTGAAGTTCGGCGGCGGCAAGGTAATCCGCGACGGCATGGGCCAATCCCAGACCCCGCGAGCCGAGGGCGCCGTCGACACCGTGATCACCAATGCCCTGATCCTCGATTGGTGGGGCATCGTCAAAGCCGATGTCGGCCTCAAGGACGGCCGCATCGTGGGCATCGGCAAAGCCGGCAACCCCGACACCCAGGAAGGGGTGACGATCGTGGTGGGCCCAGGCACCGAAGCCATCGCTGGGGAGGGCCACATCCTCACGGCCGGTGGCATCGACACCCACATTCACTTCATCTGCCCCCAGCAGATCGAAACGGCCCTGGCCAGCGGCGTCACCACCCTGATGGGCGGCGGCACCGGACCGGCCACTGGCACCAACGCCACCACCTGCACCCCCGGAGCCTTCCACATCGGGCGGATGCTCCAGGCCGCCGAAGGCCTGCCGGTGAACCTGGGCTTCTTCGGCAAAGGCAACGCCAGCACGCCGGAAGCCCTAGAAGAACAGGTTCGCGCCGGTGCCTGCGGCCTGAAGCTGCACGAAGACTGGGGCACCACGCCCGCCACCATCGATGCCTGCCTGTCGGTGGCCGATCGGATGGATGTGCAGGTGTGCATCCACACCGACACCTTGAACGAAGCCGGCTTCGTGGAAGACACGATCGCCGCCATCAAGGGACGCACGATTCACACCTTCCACACCGAAGGCGCCGGCGGTGGCCATGCCCCGGACATCATCAAGATCTGCGGTGAGGCCAACGTGCTGCCAAGCAGCACCAACCCCACCCGGCCCTACACCCGCAACACGCTCGAGGAGCACCTCGACATGCTGATGGTGTGCCACCACCTCGATCCGAAAATCCCCGAGGACGTGGCCTTCGCCGAATCGCGGATCCGGCGCGAAACGATCGCCGCCGAAGACATCCTTCACGACCTGGGCGCCTTCTCGATCATCGCCAGCGACTCCCAGGCCATGGGCCGCGTGGGCGAAGTGATCACCCGCACCTTCCAGACCGCCCACAAGATGAAGGTGCAGCGCGGTGCATTGCCGGAAGACTCCGCTCGCAACGACAACCACCGGCTGAAGCGCTACATCGCCAAGGTGACGATCAACCCGGCTTTGGCCCACGGCATCAGCAGCGAAGTGGGGTCGATCGAAACCGGCAAACTCGCCGATCTGGTGCTTTGGAAGCCTGGCTTCTTCGGCATTCGCCCGGAACTGGTGGTGAAGGGCGGTTCGATCGTCTGGGCCCAGATGGGCGATGCCAACGCCTCGATTCCCACCCCAGGCCCGGTGCACGGCCGGCCGATGTTTGGCGCCTTCGGCAAAGCCCTCGCCCCCAGTTGTCTCACCTTCGTGAGCGAAGCGGCGATGGATGCTGACATCCAACGCCAGCTGGGGCTGGAGCGCACCTGCATGGCGGTGAAGGAGACCCGCAGCGTGGGCAAGAGCGCCCTCAAGCTGAATTCAGCGCTGCCCAAGGTGAGCGTGGACCCACAGACCTATGAGGTGTTCGCCGACAGTGAGCTGCTCACCTGTGAGCCCGCCGAGGTGCTTCCCCTCGCCCAGCGCTACCTGCTGCTTTGAGCCCCACGCTGCTGGTGATTCAACACGTTGACCACGAAGACGCCGCACTGGTGGGAGAACTGGCGCGGCAGCGGGGCCTGACACTCAAGATCCTGAGGCCCGACCGGGGCGACCTTCTTCCAGACCCGAAGACGTGTGCGAACAGCATCGCCCTTGTGCTCGGTGGTCCGATGAGCGTGAACGATCGCAACCAACCGGGCATGGACTGGTTGCGTCAGGAACTGGACTGGCTGAGGGGCTGGCACCAGCAACGCCGACCGATGCTGGGCATCTGCCTGGGGGCACAGCTCATGGCTGTGGCTGCAGGGGGCAGCGTGCAACCGCTGCAGGTGGGAGCACCGCCACAGCAGCTGAAGGAACTGGGCCTCGGCGCAATCCACTGGGTCGCGGATCCAAGCGATGAGGCTTTGCTAATAGGGCAACCAAGCAGCAGCCTGGTGCTGCACTGGCATGGCGATCGGATCCACCTCCCGGCTGATGCAACCCTGCTGGCTTCGTCGCTGCACTGCGCGGAACAGGTGTTTCGGATCGGAGCCCACGCCATTGGCCTGCAATGCCACCTCGAGATCGACGGCGATGCCCTTGAGCACTGGATCGCGAACGACCACGCCTACGTGGTGCGCGCCCTGGGGGCTGAAGGGCCCGATCGCCTGCGCCGGGACTGGCGCACGCTGGGAACCACGCTCCAGGAACAAGGCCGAAACTTCTTCAATGCTGTGCTCGATCAACTGATTGAGATCAGCCAGGCCGACTAATTCCTACGGACAAAAATAAACAAAACCAAAAACTTTTCTGAAGAGGTATCACCCTGAACACCACTTCGATATTTGCAGGAGCTTGAATATTTCTGTAGCAACAGCTACCGATCGTTCACTTCGCATCACGCGAAGCGCAGTTCGCCTCAGGCCATGGAACGGGGACCTGAGCTTGCTTCGAGGACCATCCAATGACCACCCTTCTCTACCGCGGCCAGCAGTACCAGCAAAACAACGCCACTCAGGGCAAGCCTGGAGTGCAACTGGTTTACCGCCGCAACGTGTACCAAGCCCGCCAGATCAACAACCACCGCACTCCGGTGCAGCTCGTTTACCGCGGTGTGAGCTACACGCGCTAGGCCAACTTCTCAATCCGTAGCAACTCGAACATTCCAGTTCCGAGAACTGAGGCGTAATAGATCCAGCTTCAGCAACGACGTTGGATCTCATCGCTTCTCGCCTCGACCAGGGCCTCGTGCAGGTGAATCCCTCCAGCGTGCACGGTGTGTTCTGGCTGCAGACCCACTTTCCGTCTCAGGAATGGGATGCTCTGCTGTCTGGGCAGGCTGCCTTCGGCATGGACTGCATCGATGACCTGATCACCGACGCACGTCAGGCTGGCCTGAACGTGGAGTGGGAAGCATCCGTCCCCAGCTGAACACACCGGAAATGAATTGCCGATAAGCCCTGCACACGGCTGTGTTGCAGGGCTTTTTTAATGGCGTGACCGATGGTGAAATGCTTAAGCCACCAAACGGTTGAGCATCGGCAACTCCGACAGTTCATCCCTCCACTCCTGGGCCCAGAGGGCCTGACTGCGCTCGTACACCTCCATCAACTGCTCCACGGCGCGCTCGTGGAAATCAACGCGCAGATCCAACAGCGGGAAAGCCGCTTCGCCGCTCACCTGCACCGCCGCTGACGTGCAGAAGGGAGAACGATGGTCACCACCAGCCGCTTCCCCGGCCAGCAGAGCCATCATCAGGCGGCGGCCCAGTTTCAAGCTGGGGTCGCTGGTGAGAAAGGCCTGCTCCATGGCTGCCAGCACGCCCTCATCCACCAAGCAATTGCCGGCAACAGACAGATCACGCTGATGGCGATGCCCTGCCCAAGGGCCGCAATCCTGCCCCGTCCAACAGGCCGTACGACCGTCCAGATCGATCAGGTGAAACTGACGCCGGTCACGGTGTTGATCATCCGCAAGAAGGCTGGCCAGAACGCTCTCGGCATCCGAACTCTGCTCCAGGCGCTCAAGGCCACAAATCCCCAGATACGGATTGGTATGGGCCTGGGTGGCGACGGCACCAACCCCGGCGCGGATGTGAGGCACGGTGGATCCAACGGCCAGATGACAGGTGGCCACAGCAACACCAAAGCGACCGTTGCTGGGGTCCCGGGCCAGGATCGAAAAGGTCACGGCAGCTGACGGTCGAGCCGCAGCAGCGTTTCCAGCAGCACCGCGGTGCCCGCCCAGCACTGCTCGTCACTGGTGAACTCTGCAGCGGAATGACTCAGGCCGCCCCGGCTGGGCACAAAAATCATTCCCATCGGCCAACGGCGGCCAACCTCCTGGGCATCGTGGCTGGCACGGCTGGGGAGATGGCTGTGGGACAAGCCGAGATCGGCCGCGGCCTCAGCGATCGTGGCCATCACCACAGCATCAGCGGGGGTGGGATCAACGCTGAACTGAGGGTCCACCGCAATCGGACAGCCCGTTTCAGCACCGATGTTCTCCACCTGCTGCATCAACTCCTCCACCAACTGATCGAGGTCGGTCGGATCCACATCCCTGAGGTCAACGGTCAAGGCGACAGCACCGGGGACAACATTGGCGGCATTGGGCCAGACCTCCAGTCGACCCACCGTCGCCACCGGATCTCCGGGATGACGGGAGGCCATCGCCTCGACGGCAAGAACAAGACGCGAGGCCGCCACGAGGGCGTCTTGTCGCAACCCCATTGGTGTGGTGCCGGCGTGATTGGCCTGGCCTTTCACATTGATGCTGAAGCGTCGCTGACCGACAACACCCTCCACAACACCGATGGCATCGCCGCGTTGCTCAAGAACGCCACCCTGCTCAACATGCAACTCCAGGAAAGCGGCATAGGCCTCATCGGAGCGTCGAGCCGAGGCCAGTGAAGGCCAATGGCCGCCGATGCGCGCCAGGTTGTCCTGAATCGGCTGACCATTGCTGGTGGCATAGCTCTCCGGGTCATCGGAGGCCGTGCCCGCCAAGCCCTTGCAGCCCACCATGGTCGACTCTTCGTCGGCAAAGGCGATCAACTCGATGCCGTGCCGCAAGCGCAGGCCCTGGTCTTGAAGAGCGCGGCAGGCTTCCAGACCGGCCAACACCCCCAGGGCCCCGTCAAAACGTCCACCGGTGGGAACCGTATCGAGGTGCGACCCGGTCACCAGGGCAGGGCGGTGGGGGTCGAGGCCTTCCAGACGTCCGATCAAGTTGCCAGCGGCATCAACACGCACCTGCATGCCGAGCTGCTTCATCCAGTGGGCCAGCAACTCACGGCCCTGCACATCCTCCGGCGAGAACCCGCGTCGACACACGCTTCCGTCCGGCTTGGCGCCAATGCTGGCCAGCTGCTCAATCGTTCCGATCAGCCGGTCACGGTTCGGACGTGCGACAACTTTGCTTCGCTCAATTCCGGTTGCAGGGGTGGTCGGAGAAGCCGAAATGAGCGCTGGCAATGCCGTGACCTTCAGTTCAAACGGAGGTCAATATTCACCCGAAAACCCGCGGAACCTTGTAGCTAGCGCAACGATTTAATCCTGACCAAAGAATTCAAACGGGCATCAGCACCCGCCAGCCCAAACGGTCCGCCTCCCGGCGGGCCAGGGCTGGCACGTCTTCCGCCACAAACATGCGATGAAGCATCTGCACACCCAGCAGGTGATTGATCACCGCATCCATCTGCACACGCTCCGCATCGCTGGTGGCAGGATCCTCGTGACGGGCAAACAAGGCGCGCACTCCGGCTTTGCTCAACAAACCAGCGGCATCGATCGCCTCATCGCTGAGGTAGTCGTCGGCGAGCTGCTTCATCTGCTCCCACTTCTCAGGCTCCGTGTGAGCTGGCGGAGCCATGAAGGCGAATTTCTCACGCCGGTACAACACCTCCGGCAACAGACCCGCCATGGCTTCACGAAGCACGTATTTCTCGGTTTTCCCCTTGATCCGCAGTTCGGGCGGCACCTGCACCGCCACCGCGGCCAGATGGTGATCGAGGAAGGCGGGTCGCGCCTCCATGGAATTGGCCATGTCGACCCGATCGCCACCCCAGGTGAGGATCTGGCCCTCCAGCATGGTCTTGATCCAGACGTACTGGGCCTTGTCCAGAGCATGGCGCCCGTCCAGTTGATCCCCATCCAGTTGCTCGGCAATCGCCTTGCCCGGGGAGTAATCCTTTAGGGCTGCAGCATGGGACTCCGCCAGAAGCTCAGGCACCAAGGGCGCGCAGGCCAGCCAGGGCTGCAGGCAACTGGGGGTGAAACCGACCACCGCGTCGAGATAGGGGTCATCCACTTGGTTTTCAGCCAGCATCGCCCCCTTCACCAGAGCATTGGACTGCTGCAACAGGCTTTCCCAGCTGGCGCGCTCCTCCTGCGGCAGGTCATCGAGACCGTGGAGAAACATGTCACGGCGAAAGGCGGGATAGCCACCGAACAGCTCATCGGAGCCTTCGCCGGTCATCACAACCTTGTAATCCACGTCGTTGACGTGGCGGCTCATCAAGAACTTGGCCACCGCCAGGGTGTTGTAGATCGTTCGCTCCGCATGCCAGATGGTGCGCTCCATGTGGCCGTAGAGCTCCTGGCCCGAGAGCCGCATCAAATCCTGCTCAGCGCCGGTGGCCTCGGCCATCTCACGAGCAATCGGCGACTCGTCGTAACGAGCATCATCAAATCCAATCGTGAACGCCTTCACCGGTGCCTGGCTCACGGCTGATGCCAAGCCGAGAATCGAACAGCTGTCGATGCCGCCGGAGAGATAACAACCCACCGGAACATCAGCCACCATGCGCAGCTCAACGGCCTCCAGCAACGCCGCACGAACGGCAGCGATGTGATCGGCTTCAGTTCGCTTGAGGTCCCGCTCGTCCTTTCGCGGGAAGTCGACATCCCAGTAGGTCGACTCCGACACCTGCAGCCGCCCGTTCACCCGTTGCACCTTGAGCACATGGCCGGGCTTCACCTGATGCACCCCAGCAAAGGCCGTGGTGCCGGGAACCATGGTCTGCATCAATTGATGGAACAGACCCTCCGAGGTGAAGCGTCGCTCCACCGCCGGATGGGCGAACAGCACCTTCAACTCGGAACCGAACACCAGACCCTCCGGCGTCATCGCCCAGTACTGCGGTTTGATGCCGAAGCGATCCCGCACCAGGTAAAGGCAGTCTTCGGCCCGATCAAACAAGGCGAAGGCGAACTCACCGCGCAACAGAGGCAGGGTCGCCTCTAAGCCCTGGCGTTGGTACAGCCGCAGCAGGATCTCGGAATCGCTCTTGCTGCTGAAGCGCACCCCCTGGGCGGTGAGGTCAGCCCTGATTCGCTGGAAGTCGTAGAACTCACCGTTGTGGGCCATCAACACCTCACCGTCATCGGTGAGGAAGGGCTGCCGGGCCCGTGACTCATTCAAGTCAATGATCGAAAGGCGGGCATGGCAGAAGCCGACGCCGGCCTGATCGAGCACCTCAACGCCGAAACCATCAGGCCCGCGATGGGCCTGAATCGCCGCCATGTTGACCAGCAGCTGGCGATCCGCCGTTTGTTGACGGTCTGCGTTGAAAACCCCTCCGATTCCACACATCAGCCCGCCTCAGATCACATCCATCACGCGTTCGGCCCGATCCACCATGCAGGTGAGCAGGGCCATGCGCAGGAACACGGCTCCCCTGGCCTGGCTGAAATACCAGTTATGGGGCGTGTCATCCAGGCAGGTGCTGAGTTCCGCTCCCCGCGCCAAGGGATGGAGCACGATCGCTTCCGGTTTGAACGGCATGTCGCGGGTGAGGCGGAATCCTCCGCCGTGCACTTCATAGGAGTCGCCGACCCAGGCAATGGCATTGATGTAAACGACATCCAAGTCGGGCACTTCAGCCTGAAGATCCGTGCTGGAGCGCACCTTCATCCCACAAGCTTCAAGCTCCTCCAACTGTCCTGGGTCGAACAGCGGCTGATCCGGCTCCAACCCGGGGGCGTGAATCACCACCACCTCGTCCACGGTCTGCGGGAATTTGGCCAGGATCCTCAACAGGGAGCGAACCGTTCGCATCCGCGAAGGGATTCCGACGATCCCAATGCGAATCCGATCAGAGGGTGCCACTTCAGCTTCAGCAAGCTTGGGGCGCCACTTGAAGATCGTGTACAGATCGGCCATCGCCTGGGTGGGATGCTCATCGATCCCATTTCCAGCGTTGATGATCGGAATCCGCAGGGTTGACGTCATCGCGTAGACGGCACCGGGATCGCTATCCCGAAGCACCACACAATCGCCGTAGTTGTTGAACATATGGGCGACATCTTCAAGAGATTCGCCCTTGGCGATCCCTGTGGTGGCCCTATCGGTGATGTTGATGGAGGTACCACCGAGTCGGTGCCAGGCACTGTCAAAGGACAGCCGCGTGCGCGTGCTTGGTTCGTAAAACGCGTTGATCAGAATCTTGCCGGTGAGTGGCGTGTTGTGACGGCAATAGCGATCTGGATTGCTCTCAAACTTCGCCGCCAGGCGAAACACCTGCAACAAAACCTCGGGGCGAAACGGTTGGATCGACACCACGTGCTGATCCACCAAATCCTTCAAAGGTTCAACATCTTCAGCAATGGCAGCCAGCAGCTCCTGGGGTTGGTTCTGCCCGTAGACATCGGGCCCCATCGGCTCAAACCGAATCTGAACCGAAGACGCGTCCACAACTGCTGTTTTGGCCTGTGCCATAGCGGGATCGGGTCAACACTCTGTTTGCCAAACCGAGTGCTAGAGCCAGGAACTACATCTTTCACCGGTAACAACAACCACACTGCTGCGTCCACGAAGAAGCAGCTTCTTAAGCAAAGATCCGGAAAAAACGTTCAGTGCGTTACCCATCCGTGCAGGCCTCACCACACACGACCGTTCCGCCACTCCACCCACCAGATCAGCAGCAGCACGAGCACCGACAGCACCAGGGCGAACTGACTGGCCACCAGCAAAAACTGAAAGCCAGAGAGACCAACAAGGCCAGCCATCAAAGGAAGCATTTGGATCATCCCTCCTCCTGCAACAAGGTGAAGTCGAAGCGTTCCGGCCAGAACTGACTGCCCATCAGCATCACAATCGCCGACACGGCCGCCGAAAACACAGCAGCGCAGTAAGGCGCGATCAGCCCATAGGCGAGCAGGCCCACAACGCTGCCGGCAAGCATGGCCGCAATGGCAGCCGTGCGGTTGGCTGTACGCCAGTACAAACCGCAGGCCACAGGCCAAACCGTGGAGGCCACCAGGGCACCGGTGAAGAACAGCACCGACGCCAGCGAATCCAGCCGCGGCCAGGACAGCGCCAGGGTGATGACGGCCAATCCCACCACCATCAACCGCGCCGCCTGCTTGAGCTGCAGGTCGCTGGCCTGGGGCCTCAACAGGCGGAAGTACACATCCTCCGCCAACAGATCGGCGGTGGATGCCAGCAGGGAATCGAGGGTGGAGGTGAGCGAGGCAAACACCACCACAAACACCAAGGCTGCGCCACCCGCCCCGAGCAGATCGGCTGCCATCACAGGGAACACCATGTTCACCTGCTCGAGAGGCAACTCACGGGCCAGGGCCACCAGTCCGATGGAGCCCGTCACCATCGGCACGCTCATCCAGGCGATCCCCCCCAACACGAAGGAGGTCATCACCACCGAGCGCCGGCTGGCGAACACCCGGGACCACCAGATGTTGTTGTGAAACACCTCGCCCATCGAAAAGAGAGCGGAATTCCAGGCGATCAACAAGCCCGCCGGCAGCAGCAGATCAAGCCGATCGGGATGCCGGGCCAGCAAGGAGGCATGCACCTCAGGCATCGGGAATTGACGGAAGGCAAGCACCGCCACCACCGCCAGCAACACCATGATCAATAGCGACTGAATGAAATCGGTGCCGATCACAGCCCGCATTCCGCCGAACAGGGTGTAGACGGTGGCAACACCAATCACCACCACCATTCCCACGTGGTAATCGAAGCCTGAAAGGGCCTGCAGCAGCAGGCCAGCACCCATCGCCTGGGTCATCAGAAAGCCCAGGGTGTAGATCGCGGTGATCAACATGAACACCCACCAGGCCAGACGCCCGTAGCGCAGGCGAATGAAGTCGCCGCTGGTGCGCCCGTTGGGCATCAACTGCTTGATCCGCGAGGCCAGGGGGGCGAACAGAATCAAGCCAAGCCCTGCCAGGGCATAGCTGAACATGCCCCAAAGGCCGGTTTTGTAGCCGAATTCAGGGGCGAGCAGGGTGGTGTTGCCGGTGACCCAGGAGGCCATCAACGTGGCCGTACTCAGGGCCAGCCCGATGTTGCGCCCCGCCAGCATGTAGTCGTCGGCATTGCCTTGACCGCGCCGGCCCCAGGCAATCCCCAGCGCCACCCAGAGAACAGAGAACAGCACCACCAACGCCCAGGCGATCCCGGGCTGAAGGAAGGGAACCGAGTCAGCGGACATCCGTCGACCCCCTGCGATTCCAGTACAGGTGTCCGCGCAGAATCATCACCACCGTCGCCGCAGTCACAACGGCACCAAGGGCAAAGATCAGACGCGCCCAGAGCAATTCATCCAAGGCGAAGGGCGTTTGAACTCCAGAAACAGGTAAGCAAAAGAGGCTTCCCAGCTCCGGCTGTCGCCTTCGATTTAGGTGCCTTCGGATACCCAAACATCAGGCGATCAGTGCTCGGTCGCCTGAAATTGCGGAATGTGTAGCAACCACCACCCGAAGTGGAGTGGGGCGACGCCTTGGATAAACCTCGATTGTGCGATCAGGATGTTCACCGACTACAAACCGACAGTCGGCTTCGACGAATATTTCTGCGGTGAAACGGCCACACCACGCGCCGATCTGGCCCCACTACTCGCATCACTGGGGCAGATGGGATTGCCCGAGCTCAACCGCAGCCATGCTTCGGCCAGTCAGCTGCTGCGTCGCCTCGGCGCCACCTTCCGTCTCAACGATTCCGGCCTCAAAGGCAGCGAACGAATTCTCCCCTTCGATCCCTTGCCTCGGCTGATCGGCCGCAGCGACTGGATCACCCTGGAGCGGGGACTGCTGCAACGCCTGGAAGCCATCGACTGCTTCCTCGCTGACATCTATGGCCCCCAGCAGATCCTCAACGACGGTGTGATCCCACGGGAAGACGTGGAAAGTTCCTCCGGTTGGCGACCTCAGATGCAGGGCATCAGCCTGCCCCTCAACCGCTGGTGCCACATCTCCGGGCTTGACCTGATCCGCGACGGCAAGGGCACCTGGCGGGTGTTGGAGGACAACCTGCGCTGTCCTTCTGGGGTGGCCTACTTCCTCGAGAACCGTCGGGTGATGAAGCGATTGTTCTCTGGCCTGTTCGAAGGCCGTGCCGTTCAACCGATCGACGACTATCCCTCCCATCTGCTGCGCACCCTTCAGGACCTGGCGCCCTGGAGTGACACCCCCCGCGTGGCGATCTTGACGCCCGGGGTGTTCAACAGCGCCTATTTCGAACACAGCTACCTGGCCCAAGAAATGGGCATTCACCTGGTGGAGGGGCGCGATCTGGTGTGCGAAGGCGGCCGGGTGTGGATGCGCAGCACCAATGGCCTGGAACCCGTGGATGTGATCTACCGACGCATCGACGATGATTTTCTTGATCCCACCGTGTTCCGCAAGGACTCGATGCTGGGGGTGCCGGGCCTGATCGACGTGCTGCGGCAAGGACGGGTCGCCATCGCCAACGCCCCTGGCACCGGCATCGCCGACGACAAGCTGATCTATGCCCACGTGCCGGCGATGATCCGCTACTACCTCGATGAGGAGCCGATCATCGAGAACGTTCCCACCTACCTCTGTGCCCGGCCAGACGATCAGCGCTATGTGCTCGAACACCTCGAGCAACTGGTGGTGAAGTCGGTGGCGGAAGCCGGCGGCTACGGAATGCTGATCGGCCCCCAGGCCAGCCGATCGGAGCTAGCGGACTTCGACACGAAGATCCGTGCGAATCCCCGCAACTTCATTGCGCAGCCCACGCTGCAACTCTCCACCGTGCCATCCCTCAGTGACGGTGAGCTCTACCCCTGCCATGTGGATCTGCGCCCCTATGTGCTGCGCGGCGCAAGCAGCTGGGTGAGTCCAGGTGGGCTGACGCGCGTGGCCCTCAAGCGGGGCTCACTGGTGGTGAATTCGTCCCAGGGCGGCGGCTGCAAGGACACCTGGATCGTCGACGACCAACCGATGGCAGCACCGCAAGCCCAGGAGGCTGTGCCGTGCTGAGTCGCGTTGCCGATTCGCTCTACTGGATCAACCGCTATCTGGAACGGGCCGAAAACATCTCGCGCTTTCTGGAAGTGAGTGAAGCGATGGCATTGGACTGTCCTCCGGGCAGCGCCGAACCGTGGCTGCCGCTGGTGGAGGTGACGGGAGATCGCCACCGCTTCGATACGGCCTACCCCGGTGCCACGCCCAAACAGGTGGTGCGCTTCCTGCTGCTGGACCGCAGCAATCCCAACAGCATCGTGAGTTGCATTGCGATGGCCCGGGAAAACGCACGGCAGATCAGGGATGTGATCACCACGGAGATGTGGGAGCAGATCAATGATCTGCACTGGAGCCTGCAGGACGACGAAGACATCTGGCGGGAACCGGTGCAGGAGCAACTGCGGATCATCCGCCGCGGCTGCCAGCTCGTGTACGGGATCACCGACACCACTTTGAGCCGTGATCTGAGTTGGCTGTTTAGTCAGCTGGGACGTCTGATCGAACGAGCCGATAAAACCTCCCGCATCCTCGACGTCAAATACTTCCTGCTGCTGCCCTCCCCTGAGGAGGTGGGCGGCGTGCTGGATGAACTGCAATGGATCACCCTGCTGCGCACAGCGGGGGCTTATCAGATGTACCGGCAGAGCATGCAGCACGCGATCAGCCCTGCCTCCGTGGCCCGCTTTTTGCTGCTGGACCCCATCTTTCCTCGCTCGGTGCGGTACTGCCTGCAGGGCATCAGCGACACGTTGCAACAGATTCAGCAGCAGCCAAACCAAGACACCCCGGATGACCTCGACTGTTTGCGCGGACAGCTCCTGGCCCGCTGGAGCTATGTGCGGATCGACAACCTGATCGAAGCCGGTCTGCATGAAGCCATTGACCAGCTTCAGCAGGACCTCAACCAACTCCACAACCTGATCCAGACCCGCTACTTCACTAGCGCCGACCTCCGTTCCATCCCCACCGATCCTGCATGCGTGCTCTCATCGTTCACCGCCTGACGTATCGGTATGAGGCCCCCGTTTTCCTCGGGGAACATCGCCTGTGTTTGAGGCCTCGGGGGCAGGGGTTTCAGACCCTGCTGGAGCATCAACTCAGCGTGCTGCCGGAACCGGAGCAACGTCGGGAACTGGTGGCCGCCAGCGGCGACGAAATCCAACGGCTGCGTTTTCTCGGCAGCACTGATGAATTGGTCTTTGAGGCCCGCAGCCTGGTGGAGACCCGGCCAGCACCCCCGCTGGAAAGCTGCTTCAACGGATTGGAACCACCCCTGCCCTACCCACGGGGCCAGCTCAACAGCGACCTTCAGGGGGCCCTGGAGGGCTGGTTGCCCAACGGCCAGCACGAACCCGCGGCCATCGACCTCACCCAGGAAGCCCTGATGGGCAGCAACCAGCAAACCCTGGCTTTTCTGAAGCAACTGATTGAGCTGATTCAGGAGCGGGTGAAATACACCCAACGCCATGTGGGCCCCGCCTGGCCGGCGGGTCGAACTCTGCGCGAACGTATCGGCTCTTGCCGTGATCTGGCCATGCTGATGGTGGCCTGCTGCCGTGTGGTGGGTCTCCCCGCCCGATTTGTGAGCGGCTATCAACTGCAGCAACCTCCCCCGAAGGATTACGACCTGCATGCCTGGGCAGAGGTTTACCTGCCGGGAGCGGGCTGGCGCGGCTTTGACCCCAGTGCCGGGATGGAAGTCAACGAGCGCTACGTGGTGCTGGCCACCTCCTCCAAGCCGGAACTCACCGCAGCTGTGAGCGGCAGCTTCAGCGGCCCCCCGGGAACAAACAGTGAATTGACCTGGCAGATTCAGATCAGCGAAGAAGCCTCCGCAACGGAAACCCCTTCACGCAACCTGGTTCAGGCCGCCTGAAGCAACGGTTCCACCCCGTGCAACTGGGGCTTCGGCGCCGAGCTGTGGGTGGCTGCCATCAAAGCCGGAATTTCGGCGCTGTTGTAAACGCGAAATTCATGCACCAGAGAAGCGCCTTCTTCACGAACCGCCTGGTTCAGAACGACGGAACCATCGGGATCGGAGATCGAACGATGGAAGGTGCCAGGAGGGATGCGAAGGATGTCGCCACCACTCTCGAGCCGAACAATGTGAAACGGCTGCTCCCAGGCCAGGTTCACCAAGAAGAAGGTTCTGCCGCCACTGGCCGCCAGCAGATTGTCTTCCTGATGGGGATGCAGATAGAACTGCCAGGCTCCGCTCTCCGGATCGTTGGGAGGCGAGACCGCAGGGCCGCTGTGAATCACCAGGTCGCGCGCATTCGAGGTATCCACGGTGACGTCGAAAAAACGAACCGACGGGGTGTCGCGGAAGCGCTCGTAGGCCAGCAGTTCAAACATTTGGATGGATCCTTTTGGATCCTTCAGCTGCCCCGTTGTACCGAGAGCATCACGCAAAAACGGTGACGATCACGACGGTTCAGCCCCCCAGATACGCCATTTCCGCATGGGTTGACGCAGCAGCCGCTGGATCACGCTCCTCGCTGTAGCGGTCTTGACGTCGCTGCCAAAGCTGGCGCATGGCCTGCTCGAGGCGAGGCTCCGACGCCAGCGCAGGCTTGAGATCCGTGCCATTAGCGGAGAACAAACAGGTGAACGCCTGTCCATCGGCAGTGACGCGCAAGCGGTTGCAATCGCCGCAGAACGGCTCAGTGATGGAAGCGATCACACCGATGGATCCGGCGCCATCGCCATAGCGCCAACGCCGGGCTGTCCCACCCCTGAGGCGACCCAGCGGTTCAAGAGGCCAACGGGCATGAATGCGCTCCACCATCTGCGCCGCCGGCAGCACCTGCTCCAGCATCCACTGGTTGCGGTTGCCCACATCCATATATTCGATCAAACGCAGCTCGATCCCCTGCTGCCGCGCCAAAGCGGCCAAGGGCAACAGCTGATCGTCATTGATCCCCCGTTGGATCACGGCATTGAGCTTGAGCTCACCGCGTGAGGGATCAAAGCCGGCGGTGCAGGCCGCCGCGATGCCGTCCTGCACCTGGCGCACCAGGCGTTCACCAGCCACGGCACCACCCTGGAGGCCAGCCATGCGCGCCGCTGCTTCCCCTTCCGCCGCATCCAGGCTGATGGTGATGCGATCCAGCCCTGCGGCACGCAACGCCCGCGCCATCGGTTCCGACAACAGCACCCCGTTGCTGGTGAGCGCCACGGTCTGCAAACCGGCGATCGGATCCGAACGATCCCGCCGGGCCTGAGCCACCGCCTCCAGCAAAGGCAACAAACGCCGGCTCAACAACGGCTCTCCACCGGTGAGCCGCAACGTTTGTGCCCCCAGGCGCGTGGCCACACGAATCACACGAATCTGCTGCTCAAGGGTGAGCAGGCCAGGGGGCTCCTCCACATCCGGACAGCAGTACGGACAGGCGAGATTGCAGCGGGCCGTGAGCGACAACCGCAGCACCCCGATGGGCCGGTTGAGGCGGTCTGCGAGTGGCAGCGGAGTGCTCATCCCTCCAAAGCTGCCAGATCTGAGGGGCAGTTGGCATTCACCAACGCCTCCGCAGGCAAGCGCACCGCCTGATGGGGAACGCGGGCCAACCAATCCATCCAGCGCAACTCTCCGCATTGCAGTTGCTGATCAAGGCTGGAGCGGAAGGGGGAACCGGAGGGGATCACCGCCAACAGTGGCTGCAGCCGTTGCCCGTCATGGGCCACCGCTGCTTGCTCCGGGGCACGATTCCAGGCTGCGATCAGCTGGCGGACAACGGCGGTGTTCAAACGGGGCATGTCCACCGGCAGCACCAACAAGGCCTCCCCAGGCTGAGACGGCAACAGCCTGGCCAGCGCCTGCAGAGGGCCATTCCAGGGAGGGGGCTCCAGCAGCACGGAACATCCCGGCCGGTGGGCCAGCAGCTCTGCGTGGGCGGCATGACGACTCAACACCTGCACCGGATAACCGAGGGGCAACAGCTGGTCGACCAGGGCCGTGAGCCAGACACCACCGGAGGGATGCGGCAGGAGGGCCTTGTCACGCCCCATGCGACGGCTGCTTCCGCCACTGAGCACACAAACCCGCAAGCCTTGGTTCACATCGCCGACCAAGAATCTGCACCAGCGGAGTCCAACAACGCACAAAAGTTGCAACCGCTACCAAATCATTGCCGCACAAGAACGCCTGATCCGATCAATCAGCCCCGTTGATGTTTGCTTCGGTACAGAAAAACAGAAATCGGTAACCAATCTGACCAAACACGGGCCCGACGAATTGATTAACTGCGCGGGTCAAACGGATTCTCTTTTCGACCGTTTTGCCATCCCCGGGCACCCTTCCTTTTGAAGCCCGAGGTTCCATTTCTTCTCCTCAATGCTTGGCGACCTTTGGTCGTTCCAGGGCAGGTACCGAACCCTTCACCTGACCTGGATCGCCTTCTTCCTGACCTTCGTGGTCTGGTTCAACCTGGCCCCTCTGGCCACCACCGTAAAAGCGGACCTGGGTCTGACCGTTGGTCAGATCCGCACCGTGGCCATTTGCAACGTGGCCCTCACCATTCCGGCGCGCGTGCTGATCGGCATGCTCCTGGACAAATTCGGACCCCGGATCACCTACTCCTCGATCCTGGTGTTCTCGGCGATTCCCTGCCTGCTGTTTGCCTCCGCTCAGGACTTCAACCAGCTGGTGGTGGCCCGTCTGCTGCTCTCCATCGTTGGCGCCGGCTTCGTGATCGGCATCCGCATGGTGGCCGAGTGGTTCCCGCCCAAGGAAATCGGCCTGGCTGAAGGCATTTATGGCGGCTGGGGCAACTTCGGCTCCGCTTTCTCCGCCCTCACCATGGTGGCCCTTGCTGGCTTCCTCTCCTTCTCCGGCGGATTCGAACTGCCCACCGGCGCTGTTCTGAACTGGCGCGGTGCCATCGCTCTGACCGGCATCGTCTCGGCCGTCTACGGCTGCTTCTACTTCTTCAACGTCACCGACACCCCCCCCGGCAAGACGTATCAGCGCCCTGCGAAAACTGCAGGTCTGGAAGTCACCTCCATGCGCGACTTCTGGGGTCTGCTGGGCATGAACGTGCCCTTCGCAGCCATCCTCTGCGTGCTCTGCTGGCGCCTGTCCAAGGTGGGCTTCCTCACCGCAAGCACCTATCCGCTGGCGCTCGGTGCCGTTGCCGTCTGGTTTGCCTTCCAGACCTGGGGAATCATCCGCACCAACCGCGACCTGATCCTCGGCAACAAGGTTTATCCCAAGGAAGATCGCTACGAGTTCCGCCAGGTGGCGATCCTCGAGCTCACCTACATCGTGAACTTCGGCTCCGAACTGGCCGTGGTTTCGATGCTGCCCACCTTCTTTGAAACCACCTTCGATCTGCCGAAGGCCACCGCCGGAATCCTGGCGTCCTGCTTCGCTTTCGTGAACCTGGTCGCCCGCCCTGCAGGCGGTCTGATCTCCGACCGCGTCGGCAGCCGCAAGAACACCATGGGCTTCCTCACCGCCGGTCTCGGCGTGGGCTACCTGGTGATGAGCATGATCAAGCCCGGCACCTTCACCGGCACCACCGGCATCGCTGTTGCCGTGGTGATCACCATGCTCGCCTCCTTCTTCGTGCAGTCCGGTGAAGGCGCCACCTTCGCGCTGGTGCCCCTGGTCAAGCGTCGCGTCACCGGTCAGGTGGCCGGCCTGGTGGGTGCCTACGGCAACGTTGGTGCTGTGACCTACCTGACCATCTTCAGCCTCCTGCCGATGTGGATGGGCGGCGGCGGCGAACCCACCCCCGAGGTGATCGCGGCTTCCAACAGTGCCTTCTTCCAGATCCTGGGCGTGGCCGGTCTGATCGTGGCCTTCTTCTGCTTCTTCTTCCTGAAGGAGCCCAAGGGGTCCTTCGCAGACCTGCACGAAGGCGAAACCGCCTGATCCATCTCCCTCCGCAGCACCCTGTCGCTGCATAACGACCCGGAGCTTCGGCTCCGGGTTTTGTTCTTTTTTTGGTTCCTGCATGACCAACTCACCCCGCAGCGTGCGCAGCCAGTGCCCCTACTGCGGCGTGGGTTGTGGTCTGGAGCTTTTGCCTCCTGCCGTGAAGGGTGAGGCCGTGAAACGGGATGCCGAGGGCAACCCGATGTGGACCGCCCGCGGCGACCGCGAACACCCCTCCAGCCTTGGCCAGGTCTGCATCAAGGGCGCCACCGTCGGCGAAACCCTGGCCCCAGGCCGCCTGCGCCAACCGCTGTTCCGCCCGACCCTTGAGGACGACTTCGCGCCGATCAGCTGGGACGACGCCCTCAACAAAATCACCGGCCAGATCCAGGCGAGCGTGGCCCAGCGCGGCAACGCCGATGGCATCGCCATGTACGGCTCCGGTCAGTTCCACACCGAGGATTACTACCTCGCCCAGAAGCTGCTGAAAGGCGCCCTGGGCACCAACAATTTCGACGCCAATTCACGGCTGTGCATGAGCTCAGCGGTGGCGGGCTACACCCGCAGCCTGGGCTCCGATGGTCCCCCCTGCAGCTATGAGGACCTCGACCACTGCACAGTGGCGTTTCTGATCGGCACCAACACGGCCGAATGCCACCCGGTGCTGTTCCAGCGGCTGATGAAGCGAAAACGCAAAAACCCCGGCAGCGTCAAGATCGTGGTGGTGGATCCACGCCGCACCGACACCGCCAAAGCCGCCGATATCCACTTACCGATTGCACCGGGCAGCGACCTGGCCCTGCTGCACGGCATTGCCCACCTGGTGCTGCGCGAAAACGGCCAGGATCCGGCCTTCATCGACGACCACACCGAGAATTACGACGCCTTTTTTGACGTCGCCGCCCGCTGGACCCCCAGACGGGTGGCCCTGTTCTGCAACATCCCCGAAAAACGCCTGCGGGAAGTGGCGGCTCTGTTCCACCGGCGCGAGAAGGTGCTCAGCCTCTGGTCGATGGGGGTGAACCAACGCCGTGAAGGAACGGCCGTGGTGCAGGGGTTGATCAATCTGCATCTGCTCACCGGCCAGATCGGCAAGCAAGGAGCGGGCCCGTTTTCCCTCACCGGCCAACCCAACGCCATGGGCGGACGCGAAGCCGGAGGCCTGGCCCACCTGCTGCCGGGCTACCGCCTGGTGGCCAACGCCGAACACCGCGCCGAAGTGGAGCAGGCCTGGCAGCTGCCGGCAGGACGAATCAACGCCAAGCCCGGTTTGGCAGCCTGGCAGCAGATCGAAGCCATGGACCAGGAGGCGCTGGATCTGTGGTGGGTGGCCGCCACCAACCCCCTGGTGAGCCTCCCGGATCTCGACCGGGTGAAGTCAGCCATGCAGAAATGCCCGCTGGTGGTGGTGAGCGAGGCCTACGCCGACTCGGAAACTTCCCACTACGCCCATCTGCTGTTGCCCGCAGCCCAGTGGAGCGAGAAGGCCGGCGCCATGACCAATTCCGAACGGCGGGTCACCTACTGCCCGGCCTACCGGCGTCGTTTCGGCGAAAGCCGTCCCGACTGGGAGGTGTT
Source organism: Synechococcus sp. M16.1 (assembly GCF_014279895.1). Taxonomy (NCBI): domain Bacteria; kingdom Bacillati; phylum Cyanobacteriota; class Cyanophyceae; order Synechococcales; family Synechococcaceae; genus Synechococcus; species Synechococcus sp. M16.1. The sequence continues at coordinate 2,059,464 of NZ_CP047954.1, forward strand.
TGCCGAGGTAGGCCGGCGCCTGGGTTACAGCGAGCAGTTCAACTTCGAATCAGCAGCTGAGGTGTACGCCGAATTCACGGCTCTCACCCAGGGCAGGCTTTGCGATATGAGCGGCCTCAGCCATGAACTGCTGGAAGGCGAAGGACCGCAGCAATGGCCCTATCCCAGCGGCAGCACCCCCACCACAGACGCCAAACGCCTCTACGAAGACCATCAATTCGCCACCCCCAACAAACGCGCCCGCTTCAGCACCGATCAACCGCTGGGACTGGCGGAACCCCCCTGCGACACCTATCCGCTGGTGCTGACGGTGGGCCGCTACCTGGGCCAGTGGCACACGATGACCCGCACCGGCAAGGTGGAACGGCTGATGAAACAGCATCCCGAGCCGCTGCTGGAGATTCACCCCGGTGACGCGCAGGAGTTGAAACTGCGCAACGGTGAACTGGCGGCGATCAGCTCACGCCGCGGCCACCTCACCGCCACGGTGAAGGTCACCGATCGCATCCGGCGTGGGTCGGTCTTCCTGCCGATGCACTGGGGATTCACCCAGGAGAAGGCCTGCGAAGCCAACACCCTCATGCACGACGAGGCCTGCCCTGTGTCGAAGCAGCCTGAACTCAAGGCCTGCGCGGTGATCGTGGCTCCCGCCGTCTCGGTGGTGAAGCCCGTTGAACAGCAGAAAGGACGTTTGGAGGCCCTGCGCCGGCTGCTCACACCAGCACTTCGCTGAAGGCTGCCTCAAGGTTGTGGTGGTCGTGCCCAGGCCGAACCAACTTGCACAAGGCAAAACGGTCCAGCTCACTGAGTTGGGTCCACTGCTCCAGGGTCAGCGCCACACCCCGCACTGTGGCCGCGTCCTGCACCACAGCGGGCAGCTCCGCCTGCTGTTGCCAGGGGGCACCACTCACCGGTGGCAGATCCTTGGCCATGCCATCGGCCATGGGGCGCGTGCAATCGCGCAGGTGTTGGCGAAGCTGCTCAAGAGCATCAGCCGCATCCGGCCAATCCACCAGGGCTTGACGTTGCTCCTGAGAAAGTTCAAGCCAGTGGTTGAGCTTCAACTTCACCCCACACAGATCCAATTTGCGTCGCACACACAGGGGGATGCAGCGCCAGTTGCCGATGAAATCCTGTTCAAAGGCAAAGCAATGGCTGGCGGAATTACGACAGCTGGACATCAACCAAAGCCTTGATCGGTGTCAATGATGACAACGGAAGACCACGGAAACAGAGATGTTTAACCCGATACAAATGTTGGTCTGTGCGCTTCGCCCTCTCCCTCGGAATGCTGCTGGGAATGTCCCATGGATGGGTCACGGCGGAAGCACTCCAACAGCAGCCCATGCAGGGCTTTGATCCCATAGAAACTGTTAATTCCGCTACACAATTCAACCCGTTTAGTAGTCGTTCACACCAATTTTTTCCATACTGAAGCTCTGTTCAAAGAGTTTCTGCCGTGACCAGCAGCATCTCGTCCGCTTCCGGCCGCAGCCCGATCACCCTGGCCGCCGGCTTCCTGGGTGCCTTCATCGTTGGTTCCCTCGCCGTGCAACTGGTGCGCAGCCAGACGGCTTCCGTTCAGGCCGGTGCCGCTGGCGTGGAGCCGGTGATCGCCGGTCCTGCCGCTCTCTGGGCTCCTTTGGCCGAGCGCGACATCGCCAGTGCCACCGCAGGCGCAACAGCCCAACCCACTGCTGCCATCCAGCCCGCCGTTGAGTCTGTTGTGGGCTCCGAAGCCACCCTCTGGTCTGCCTTCGGCGAGCGCTGATCGCACTGCCCACGTCGCACATCCCACCAGCCGGCCCGCATAAGGTGCCGGCATGGGGATTCAGCGCCGTCACTTCCTCCAGCAAACGGGCGGTCTGGCCTTGGCCGCCCTGATCCAAGCGCGCCCCGTTGAGGCAGCAGAGGAGGGGTTCTGCAGCCCGAATGATCCACTCGAGGCCCTGATGGAGGGGAACCGCCGATTTGCCGAGGCCTGGCGCCAGGGCAAACAAGACAACGGAACGACACCCCGAACGGCGGGCGCTAACCCGCGCTGCTTCAACTCCCCCAGGGCGTTGGCCACCAGCCAACATCCCTGGGCCACCGTGCTCACCTGCTCAGATTCACGGGTGTCGCCGAGCTGGGTGTTCGACACCACGCCTGGCGAGCTGTTCGTGATCCGCAACGCCGGCAACACCGCCTTCACCGAAGCCATTGCCTCGGTTGAATACAGCGTCAGCGTTCTCAAGACGCCACTGTTGATGGTGATGGGACACAGTGGCTGCGGAGCCGTGACGGCGGCGATGGACACCAACCCGCTGACCCCCTCCCTGGACCGACTGATCCAACCCATCCGGGAGAACATCAACGGCAGCAGCGATCTCGAGGACGCCGTGAAGCGCAACGCCCTCGCCAGCGCCTCCACCTTGATTCAACGCAGCGCCGTTCTGGCTGAGGCCAAAGCCAGCGGTGCGCTGAAACTGGTGGTGGGTTGTTTCCAACTCAGCAGCGGTGTTGTGAGCTTGATCGAATGACGCAAGACCTGAGTCACCTGAACCAGCAAGGCGAGGTTCACATGGTGGACGTGGGGGACCGGCCGACCACCCACCGCGAAGCCCATGCCCGTGGCGCCATTCGCATGGACGCCTCAACCCTCGGCCTGATCCAGCGGGGCGAGACACCGAAAGGAGATCTGCTGGCGGTCGCCCGGGTGGCAGCGATCCAGGCCGCCAAACGCACCTGGGAGCTGATTCCCCTGTGCCATCCGCTGCCACTCAGTGGCATGGATGTGTCGATCGACGCCGACGCCTCCCTGCCTGGCCTGGTGGTCCACTGCCGTTGCCGCACCACAGGTCAGACCGGGGTGGAAATGGAAGCGATGACGGCCGTATCCGTGGGGCTGCTGACCCTTTACGACATGCTCAAGGCGGTTGATCCAGCCATGACGATCGAGGCGATCCAGCTGGAGTTCAAGGAAGGAGGGAGGAACGGTGTCTGGAAACGCTGAGCCCTACGGACGCGAAGGGCTACCTCTGGAAGAGGCACGTCGACGGGTTCTTGCGGCGCTTCAGCCGATCACAGCCAGCAACACAGTGCCGCTGCAGCAGGCCCTCAGCAGGGTGAGCGCTGCGGATGTGCTGGCCAGCGCGGCCGTTCCGGGATTCCGGGCTTCGATCATGGACGGCTACGCCCTGGGGCAGAGCCACCAGCCCAAACCTGGGGACACCTGGCAGCTGAAGGGACGCTCCGCCGCCGGCCAGCCCTTCAACAGAACCCTGGCCAGCGGCGATGCGATCCGCATCCTCACCGGCGCTCCACTGCCGGACGGTGCCGGCTGGGTGCTGCCCCAGGAGCTGATCAGCGTGGACGGCACCAGCGTCCAGCTGGTGAAAGAGGCGTCGGATCGTCCCTGGATTCGCCCCGAGGATGAGGAATGCCGAGCGGGGGACCTGCTGCTGGCAGCTGGAGAGCGCCTCGGTGCCGCCGATCTCGCACGCCTCGCCGGCTGCGGCATCGCCGACCTAACCGTTGCGCAGCAACCCCGCATCGGGCTGCTGATCAGCGGGGACGAGCTGGTGCCACCCGGAACAGCGCGGCAACCCGGTGCCATCTGGGAGAGCAACGGCACGCTTCTGGAGACGATGCTCCGGGCCCTCGGGCAATCGGTGACCCAGCGACGGGTGGTGGCCGATCAACCCGACGCCCTGCGCCAGGCCCTGCTGGATCTGGCCCATGACTGCGACGTGGTGGTGAGCACCGGCGGCGTCTCCGCTGGCGACACCGATTGGATCCGACCACTGGTGGCGGAGCTGGGTGCCGTGGACTTCTGGAAACTGTTCCTACGCCCGGGGCGCCCCTTCGCCTTCGGCAGCATCGGTGAGGGCGTGCCGTTTTTCGGACTGCCGGGCAATCCCGTAGCAGCGGCGGTCACCGCCCTGCAACTGCTCTGGCCCGCCCTGCAGGTTCTGGAGGGCCAGAGCGAACCGGAACTGTTCCCCCGGGTGATGGTGGAACTGGCCGACCCGTTGTCCCGCCGACCGGGACGGCCGGAATTGGCTCGGGCCCGCCTCGACACCAACGCCGCAGGAACGCTGCTGGCACGGGTGGATGGCTCGCAGGCCTCGTCCAGGATCGGTTCCCTGCAACAGGCCGATCTGCTGCTGGAACTGCCAGCGGAAGCCGGCCCGCTCGAAAGCGGCACCCGTCTCTGGGCCCAGGTGATTCGTCAGCGGATTTTCTGAGCCGGATCAGGCTGAAACCAGCGGCGCTCCCAGGCCATGAGCTGGCCGGATGAATCGAAATGGATGCTGATCTGCTGAAACAGGGCAACGCCGAGACGGCCACCGATCTCGAGGCTGAAGGGCGCACTGGGGAGCTCACTGGGCACCGAAAACACCAAGCCGTCGGGCATCACCGCTGAGCAGTCGTTATGCAACAGCTGGCTTGGATCGAACACCAGCGGAGCGGCGTCCTCCACCTGGCCGTTCACCCCCGCCTGCGGCTTGAGCATCTGCCGCTCGCCACTCCATCCCTGCACCGGCGCCAGCAAGGCCTCGGGTGTCCCGCATGCGGGACGGTCGGGTTCGGGATCGGTGCCGTTCATGCAACGGAAACCCACCGCCCCAACACGCTGCAAACGCCAGCAGCCGTCAAGCGGTTCCCAGAGCAGCACCAGCATCGAGCGGGAGCGACCGCAGAACAGGTTGATCTCATGGCCGAAGCGGGGACGCTCGGCATCCAACCCCCGGCTGGACTGACCGCCCGCCCCGGGGAACTGCCAGCAGCCTCCGCCGGCGTTGTAGGTGGCCCGGCTGATGGGATAGGTGGCCTTACCCCCGGGGGCAAAGGCCAGACCCGATCCATCCCACACCCCGTGGTCGTCATCGGAAAAGGAAATCGCGTAGGTCGTGGGGTCGATCCGACGGGTCGGATGCTGCAGATCCAGCCGACCGCTGCCGTCCCGCTCAAACCAAGAACCACACCCCTGCCAATGGCCCGCGAAATTGCGGCGGTTGAGGGTCCATTGATCAGTCATGTCCGTGACGGCATGGAACGGTCGATCTCCTTAGGGTCGCCCGAGCAGCCATCCCCGCCATGGACCTGACGATCGTTGGCTGCGGCTACGTGGGGCTCGCTCTGGCGGAGCGGCTGCAACCAAGACGCCCCCAGCTGAAGCTGACGCTGACCACCACCAGCAGCGAACGGCTGGAGCAACTCCGCCCCCTCGCTGATCGGGTGGAGCTCTGCGACGCCACAGACCCCGTGCAATTGCGGAACGCCCTGCGGCAGAGCAGCAGCGCCGTGTTCTGCCTCGGGCCAAAGGGAGATCGCCAGGTGGATGCCAACGGCTACCGCCGCACCTTCGTCGACAGCTTCCATTGCCTGACGTCGCTGTTGCCACAACTGCCGAAACTGCGGCAGATCGTCTACACGGGCAGTTGCTCGGTGTACGGCGATGCCGCGGGGGACTGGGTGGATGAACAAACGCCACCCGCGCCAGGCCGCGGCCATGGCGATGTTCTGCTGGAAAGCGAACAACTGCTCAGCGGCATCACCGGCCGGCGAGTGTGCATCCTGCGCCTCGGGGCGCTCTATGGCCCTGGCCGCGATCTCGACCGACGCCTGCGCGGGCTCGCCGGACTGGAACGCCCTGGCAGCGGCTCTACCTACAGCAACTGGCTGCATGTGGCGGATGCTGCCGGTGCCCTGGAAGCAGCTCTCGATGCTGAATGGGCAGGCCTGGTGAATGTGGTCAACGACGAACCGATTCGGCTGCGGGACCTGGTGGGGCGCAGCCTGCAGCGCCAGGGCCTGGCCCCGGTGCGCTGGCTTGGGCAGGACGAACCGGGCTCAGGGGGCCGACGGATCCGCAACAACCGGCTCAAACAGCTGGGCTACCAGCTGCAGCACCCACGCCTTGATCAGAGTGGCGTGTTGGCGTCCAGCCAGGTGCCCTGACCAGCGCACCACTCCCGCTTCCAGAACGGGGCCTGGTGCTTGAGTTGCTCCAACAAGGCGGCCGAGCAGCGCTGCGCCGCCCCACGACGATCGGCCTGCACCGCCACCAGCACGATCGGCTCACCGGGGGCGAGCTTGCCCACCCGATGCAGCACCAGAATCGGCCCCGTCCGGTGCTCCTGCTGCAGGCGCTGCGCCATGGCCGTGATCTGACGTTCGCAAAGGCCGGGGAAGTGCTCCAGCTCAAGTGCCTCCAGAGGCCGGCCATCCATCGTGGAGGGACGCACCCGACCCATGAAGATCGCCGCGGCCGCGGCATCCCCGCTCCAAAGCGCCAGTTGCTGCCAAGGATCAAAGGGATCCGGGCACACCTCCACACGGCAATCGGTCACGCTTCACCCCCCCGTGAACGGTGGAAGAAAGGCAAGCTCATCACCGGCCTGCAACGGCTGATCGGCACCGACCAACTCCTGGTTCACCGCAATTCTGATGCCCTCCAGCGGACCAAGATCCAACTGATTCCAGACCTCACGAGCCGTCGAGACGCCTGGTGTGAAGGGAAGGGAACGATCGGCCCAACCGGCGCGTTCTCGCAGGGAAGCGAACAGCAGCACCTTCAGCACCACGTCCATGGCAGCTGGAGTGGTTCTAGCGTCCGAGGGCTCCGCCGCTGTGCCATGGGCCTCTCCATCGCCCTGCTCACCATCTCCGACACACGCACCCTGGCGGACGACAGCAGCGGAGATCAGCTGCAGCGCAGCCTTGAAGACGCGGGGCATCGCCTTCAGGAGCGACAACTCTGCCCGGATGATCGCTATCAAATCCGCCGTGAACTGAGCCGCTGGATCGCCGATCCTGCGGTTGATGTGGTGATCACCAGCGGCGGAACCGGGCTCACCGGCCGCGATGGCACCCCCGAAGCGGTGGCACCGCTGCTGGACAAAACCATCGAAGGATTCGGTGAACTGTTCCGTGTGCTCTCCTTCGAGAGCATTGGCACCAGCACCCTGCAAAGCCGCTGCCTTGCCGGCGTGGCCAACGGCACATTCGTGTTTGTACTGCCGGGATCTCTGGATGCGGTGACCACCGCTTGGAACCGGCTCATCCGGGCTCAACTCGATGCCGACACCCGACCGTGCAACCTGGCCCAGCTCAGGACTCGGTTGAAGGAATAGAGCGGAATCGAGCGGAGCAGTTCAGAACGGAATCGGCATCGTGACCGCTGCCGGTGTGGGCATGCAGGCTTCAACCTGCTGATCAATCACCTCACCCACCACAACGATCGAGGGTGACTTGAAGGCTTCGGCTCGGCATTGATCGGCAACGTCTACCAGCGTGGCTTTGAGGCAGCGTTGCCCCGCCACCGTGCCCTGCTGGATCACCGCTACTGGGGTTGTCACGGCCAAACCCCCCGCCATCAGCTCCTCTGCGATCCGAGGCAGGTTGTGCAGCCCCATGTAGATCACCAATCCGTCACTGGCCGCAGCCAGGGCACGCCAATCCACGGAAGGACGGCGCTTGTCGATTTCCTCGTGACCGGTGACGAAGGTCACCGATGACCCCGCCCGCCGGTGGGTGACGGGAATTCCGGCGTAGGCCGGGGCGGCAATGCCAGCGGTGACACCAGGCACCACCTGAACAGGAATGTTCCGCTCCGCCAGGTAAGCAGCTTCTTCCCCTCCACGACCAAACAGGAAGGGATCACCCCCCTTCAGGCGCACCACGGTGCTGTGCTTCTGGGCCATTTCAACCAGCACGGCATTGGTGCTGGGTTGGGGCACCGAATGATGTCCGCGACGCTTGCCGACAAAACGGCGTTCGCAGGTTGCCGGCACAAGATCCAGCACTTCCTCGGGCACCAGCGAGTCGTACACCAGGGCATCGCACTTGCTCAGCAGCCGATGCGCCTTCAGCGTGAGCAACTCAGGATCGCCGGGACCGGCTCCCACCAGATAAACGGTTCCGGTTTGTTCAGCGGTGGTCACGGCAGAGAAACAAGCAGATCGATCAAGGCCTGACGGGTGGGGGAATGCTCCAGCAGAGGAGGTAATCCACCAGCTTCGCTCAACGCATCCGTCATGCGGTTTGGAGCGAGGGTTAATGGAAGTGGCCTGGCCCTGGGGTGGCGCTGCTGGAACTCGGGCCAGGCATCAAAGGGAACCAACGGCAAAGCAAGGCGAGACGCCAGCATCGCGAGGAAGCGATCCGCCACCCCCGGGCGCAAGGGGTGGTGCACCAGCACGGCATCAGCGCGCTCAGACGACGGAAGTGCTGAGAGCACAGCGTTCCACCACGTGGTCCAAGAGCCCAGAAAGGGCAGCAGACGCACACTGGCTCCGGCACCACGAAGCCTGTTGCGAATCGCCGGCACATCCGTGCGAGCGTGCGCCCCAGGCAGCAGCAGCAACGGAACGATCCAAGAGGATTGGGGAAGCGCGGATACGGGTTGTTCAGCCGTCAGCACCTCCAACTGCACGGGCGCTGAGCGCCGCTGAGACAGAAGGTCCGGCAGAGAGGCCAAACACTCTGGAACAACACCGCCACTGCGGCCATGCACCACCAGATGCAACCCTTGCCGCCCCCCATCGGAAGCGTCATTCCGTAGCAATGGCCACGGATTGATGACCATGCCGGCTGATGTCATCGGGTTGTTGTGAACGTTGGATGAGCCATGGCGCCCCGCCGTCGTTTTGATCGTGCCCCATTGGACAGCCGCTCCTACCGGGAGCCGCTGGACGGACGGATTGAGCGGTACGACTTCCGAGACGACCGGTACGACGCCCGGGACGACCGGTACGACGTCCGAGACGACAGGTACAGCCGGGGATACGACCCCAGGGAGGCTCGTTACGACCGGCATGACCGGTACGACCGAAGCTTCGACCGCCCCACCGGACCCTCCGAACTGGACCAAGACTTCGCTGCGATGAAGCGGGTTTGGCAGATGCTCCGGGCCGGAGCGGTGCGCATGGTTGGCGAAATTGGACGCCAATACTGAGGCCAAAGCAGGTTGCCTTTTACGGCCTCACGGGAACCACCAGATGTAGCCGGCATTACAAATCAGGCAGAACAAACCCCTGGGATTGATCAACACCAAAAGTGTTTTCTTTGTTACGGACCAGGGTCGCCGTCGCAGTGTTTATTCAGTCAACCCAACGCTCCCCTTCGTTTTGAAGCGTTGCCGGTCTTCGGGCCATCTCGATTGATTCGCGCCTCGTCTTTGAGCAATCAATCCGCCCAATCGTTATTCGACTTATGACCATTAGCTCTCCCTCCAGGCCTTACCTGGATGGCAAGAAGCTCAACAAGATCGAGCAGAACAAGGCGGCCAAAGATGGCCTGTTGGTCGGCAGCGAGATTGAAAAATTCGCCGAGCTTGGCTGGGAGCAGGTGGATGAAACCGACCTTCAGTTGCGTTTGAAGTGGTACGGCATGTTCTGGCGTCCGAAAACGCCAGGCAAATTCATGTTGCGCCTGCGGGTTCCAAATGGCGTGCTGACGGCCGATCAGCTGCGAGTGGTTGGTTCCATCGTTGAGCGCTACGGCGAAAACGGCAGCTGCGACATCACCACCCGTCAGAACCTGCAATTGCGTGGTGTCCTGCTGGGCGACCTGCCGGAAATCCTCAAGCGGCTGAAGGAAGCCGGCCTCAGCACAATCCAATCCGGCTTCGACAACCCCCGCAACGTCACCGGCAACCCCATCGCCGGCATTGATCCCAACGAGATCGTCGACACGCGGCCTTACACCACCGAGCTTCAGAACTTCCTCACCAACAACTGCCAGGGCAACCCGGAGTATTCGAACCTGCCCCGCAAGTGGAACACCGCCGTTGCCGGTGCAAAGGACAATTTCCTGCTCCACAACGACATCGTTTTCCACCCCGTGGAACGGGATGGGGTGATGGGATTTGGCGTCTGGATCGGCGGTGTTCTGTCATCGCAAATGAACGCCTATGCCGTTCCCCTCAACGCCTGGGTGAAGCCAGAGGAAATCTGCAAGATGACCGATGCCGTGATCCGGCTCTGGCGTGACAACGGTGAGCGCGACAAGCGCCCCAAAGGCCGCTTCCGGCTCTACCTGGATCAAGTGGGTCATGACGTTTTCCGCAGCCAGGTGGAAGAACTCTTCGGTCCGTTGACCCCAGACCCGGGCTCTGTGTTCAACACCACGCCCCGCTCCCACTACGGCTTCCATCCTCAGAAACAGGAAGGGCTCTCCTACGCCGGACTGCACGTTCCGGTGGGTCGTCTGACCGCTCAGGATCTGCAGGATCTGGCAACCGCAAGCCTCAACTACGGCAGTGGCGAGGTGCGTCTTACCGAAGATCAGAACGTCATCCTCGTTGGACTTCCCGACGAGAAGCTCGAGGCCCTAAAGGCAGACGCCCTGGTGCAACGCTTCCCGCTGGAGCCCGGTCACATCTCCGCAGGAACGGTGTCCTGCACCGGCAACACCTACTGCGGTTTCGCCCTCACCAACACCAAAGACCAAGCCCTCGAAGCAGCCAAGGAACTCGACCAAGAGCTCAATCTTCCTGAAGAGCTGAAGATCCACTGGACCGGCTGCCCCAACACCTGCGGCCAGGCCTACATGGGTGCCATCGGCCTCACCGGCACCAAGGCCAAAAACAGTGAAGGCGTGATGGGAGAGGGCTACACGATGACCATCGGTGGTTCCCAAGGCGCCAACCCAAGCATCGGCGAAATCCACCGCAAGGCGATCCCGGCCGATGAGATCAAGACCGCTCTCAAAGAGGTGTTGATCGAAAAGTTCGGGGCCACCCCGAAGGCGTGATCGCTGCTTTGGCCGTGACGCTTCCTTTTGAAGTCACGGCTCCCCGCATCGACCACTCCCCCTCACCGTCATGGCCAACCGCAACGACGTGTTCTCTCGTTTCGTCAACTGGCTCAGCGCCAGTGGTCGCGACGGAGCCGCCATCAACCGTCAGGGCGGCAGCCCTGATCTGTTCTCCCGCCTGATGAACCGCATCAGCGGTTGACATCAAAACCTTCGTCCAACTCTCAATCTCATCTGATGGACTACGTCCTACCCAATGAGCTTGTCGACGGCATGATTGCCGCCGGCGGCAAAAAATCAACGGTCAGCGTGAAGAACCTGCTGATCCGTGGCTTTTACTCCGGGGCCATCCTTGGCCTGGCAGTGATCCTGGCCCTCACCGTGGGCATCACCGTCAAAGCCCCCTTCGTGGGCTCGCTGCTGTTCCCCTTCGGCTTCGCCAGCATCGTGCTGTTCGGCATGGAGCTGGTGACCGGCAACTTCGCCCTGCTGCCGATGGCCACCTGGGCCGGCAAGAGCACCTGGGGTGCCACCTTCCGCAACTGGGTCTGGGTGTGGATCGGCAACTGGATCGGCACCGCCGTTGTGGCCGTGATCATGGCCATCAGCCTCACCAGCGGCACCATGGATGGCGCTGCTGACAACGTCGGCCCGCCGATCTGGGATCTCGTGGCCCAGAAAATCATGGCCCTCAATCAAATCAACGTTGAGAAGAAGTACGAGGCCCTGGGAAGCATGGGCTTCTTCCTCGCCTTCCTGCGCGGACTCGTGGCCAACTGGTTGGTTTGCCTGGGCGTGACCATGGCTCTGGTGAGCAAGAGCGTTCCCGGCAAGATCCTGGCCTGCTGGCTTCCGATCACCGCCTTCCAATCGATGGGCATGGAGCACATCGTGGTGAACCAGTTCCTCCACACCGCTGGCCCGATCCTCGGTTCAGGCGTCCCCTTCACCAAGGTGATCTTCTGGAACTTCCTGCCTGTCACCCTCGGCAACATCGTGGGCGGCATGGTGTTCATCGGCATGCTCTTCTACAGCACCCATCGCACTCCGATGGATAACGTGCTGCCCACCGAGCACGATGAAAAGCTGGAGCGTGAGCTCGCTGCTGAACTGGGTGCCCGCTGATCCATCCATGAACGACGAAGCCGTTCTCTGGGAACGGCTCGCCCGATCTCGACGCGCTCCTTTGGAGCCCGCTTGGCTGGGGGAGGTCTACTCCCCCAGCCTTTCTGTTGATCTGCGGCGAGCCCTCTGCGAAAAACTGGGGATGCAGGCCGAGCGCGGCTGGCCCGTGATCCAAGACCTCCTCGCTAATCACGGGGTTCTGCCCGATTTGGTGATGGCGGCAGGGCTCTGCCACCAGAGCGAAGCCCGCGATTGGTTGTTGGCTCAACTCGAGCAAACCTCAGACGATGAGGACGCCAACCTGATGGTGGTTCAGGCTCTCGCCTGCTGGGGTGCCGAAGTTCCCGAATCGGTGGTGGTGAATTGCCTGCATCACCCGGGCCAACTGCACCGACTTGCCGGCCTGCAACTGCTCAGCTTCCGATCCCATTGCCTCGACGACGGTGAACTGCTGCAGTTCTGCCAAGAGGTTTTGAATGATTTTCGCGATCCAGTTGTTGTGGCCGCCATTCGGGTTCTGCAACGCCGCGATGGCGTTTTGATCAGCGAAAAGCTGGCAGAGCTTTGTGGCAACGGTTCCCTGCCGGTTGCCGAGGCCGCCTTCCGCGCACTCGGTTGCATCGCCACACCTGCCAGTCAGCGCTGCCTGCTGGAGTTGAGCCAGGAGCTGAATGACGACGTTCGGCGGAAAATGGCCAGCACCCAACTGAGCCAACAATTCCGCCAATAAAAAAGCCCCGCGATTGCGGGGCTTGATGTCTTCAATCAAGACACTTGGTTGTTCACCACTTTTTGTAAGGCAGGAACTTGCCGCACATGGTGATTTTGACGCGATCACCTTTGGGATCCTCCACCTTGTCGACATCGAGTGTGAAGTCGATCGCGCTCATGATGCCGTCACCAAAATGCTCCTGGATCACATCCTTCAGGGGCATGCCATAGACCTGCATGATCTCGTAGAAGCGATAGATCAAGGGATCAGTGGGGATCACCGGATCGAGGCTTCCCTTGGTGGGGAACTCCTGCAAAGCGGCGGTGATGGCTGGGTCAAGGGAGAGCAGCTCAGCCAGCTTTTCAGCCTCTTCTTTTGAAGCTGTGGCCTGTCCATAGAACAGGGAAGCAATCCAGACCTCATCGAGGCCCAGGGCTGCTTCCAGATCAGCAAAGCTCATGCCCTTGGCCTTCTTAGCAGCCATCAAGGTGGCGGTGACGGTCTCCTGGGAAGGAGCTGCCAACGACGGGGTCGAGGGAACAGCTGAAACAGTCATGATTGAACGAAAAATTGTTATAGCCGCTTCAAAAACAGCGTTCCAAGCTGGAACGTCTCAGCAGCAGAGAAACTGTTGCGCAAACGCTGACTGAACAATGAAGCATCAACTACAAAACAACAGCCTGTTTTGAAGCAACAAGCACAGCCGACAGGCTCTTGATCGGGGAAATTTGTTTTACAGAAGAAATTTGCAATGAGCCAATTCTTCCAATCGATGGCTACCCTGCTGCAGGCGCAATTCCTTGCACCAACCACTGCTCCCCAACTGATGCTGGAGCGGCTCTATTACGCCGAAGGACGCCACCACCCGCAGCACCCACGCCATGGCAGCTTCGAGGGGCTATCCCGGCTGAGCAGGCCCTGAGGTTTCGTAGCAATTGCTACCCCTGCCGGGTCAGTCGCTCCTGAAGACTGACACCAGCTTGAGGCCGGACCTTTGACGAGCGCAGTTCTCTCCGGCCGCGACCGCTTCAAGCAGCACCTGCGCAAGGTGGGAAGCGGTGAACACACCAGCAAAGGCATGAGTCGCGAGGAAGCGGCTGATGCCATGGAGCTGATGCTGCAGGGCGAAGCGACGCCCGCACAGATCGGCGCCTTCCTGATTGCCCATCGCATCCGACGGCCCGAACCTCAGGAACTCACTGGGATGCTCGACACCTACCGAGCCCGCGGCCCGGTGCTGCAATCCACTGCTGGCAGTCGAGCACCGTTGTGTTTCGGCATGCCCTACGACGGGCGCACGCGCACAGCGCCGATTTACCCGCTCACCGCGTTGGTGCTGCTGGCCTGTGGTCAGCCGGTGGTTCTGCAGGGCGGTGAGCGGATGCCGATCAAATACGGCGTCACCGCTGTTGATCTGTTCCGCCTTCTCGATCTCAACCTCACAGGTCTGCCGATCAGCGCCGTTGCAGACGGGTTCCAGCAGAACGGCTTCGCCCTGATTCACCAGCCGGATCATTTCCCCATCGCGGAAACCCTGATCGGCTACCGCGAAGAACTGGGCAAGCGTCCCCCGGTTGCCAGCCTGGAACTGCTCTGGACACCCCACCAAGGCGACCACCTCCTTGTGAGTGGCTTTGTCCACCCACCAACAGAAGCCCGCGCCTGGGAAGCCCTCAAGCAAGCCGGCGAAACCGATGTTCTCACCGTGAAGGGGTTGGAAGGAGGCACCGACCTGCCCATCGGTCGAGCCTGCATCACGGCCCGGGTGCGGAACGGCAAAGCGGAGCGATTGATCCTGCACCCCCGTGACCATGGCTGTCACGACGCCGACGTGGAATGGGCTGACGACACCACCTGGGCTGAGCAGGCACGAAACGCCCTTCAGAACAAAGGCCCTCTCTGCGACGCCCTGCGCTGGAACGCCGGCGCCTATCTGTGGTTCGCCGGCTGCAGTGATTCCCTGGAACAGGGCATTCAGCGGGCAGCGTCCGTTCTGGAGACGGGCCAGGCCCAAGCCCAGCTTGATCAACTCTGCGCTTGGCGAAGCAGCTTGGCCATCCGATAGCGCTCGAACGGAACGCCTCCAATCAGGATCGTCTCCGGCGCTTCCACACACCAGCCCCGTCTCTCCAGCAACGGTCGGCTGAACTGGCTGGCCTCCGTTCGTAATTGTTGAACGCCGGATGCCAGCGCATCCGCCTCAATCCGGTTCAGGAGGGCACTGCCATGCCCCCGCCTCGAGGCACAACCACGGCAGTAAAGCAACGAGAGACGATCTTCCGGATGGCGGATCGCAAAGGCCGAACCATCGGTGGTGAGCCATCCCGAGCCCTCCCGAAAACTCGCATCAAGCACGCCGGGCAACCAAGCCAAGGCCGCCCAAGCCCTGACTTGTTCATCTGAATAAAGGAGAGGAGCCTGAGATTCGATCGCATCGGCATAGATCTCCCGCAACAGCGGTTGATCCTCCGGAGCGATCGGACGCAAAGCCATGGAGCCGCCTGTGGGAATGTGAGTCTCTCCTGCGTGGCGGCAAGCTTGCAGCGTCTTCGGATTCCCACACTGCTCAGCGCGTTTCTCACGCTGCTCAACGACCGGCTCAGCGAAAGCATTGTTTTTCCGCTGTTGCCCTTTCTGCTGGCCCAGTTCGCCCCAGACGGACGAACCCTGGGACTGTTGGCGGGAAGCTATGCCCTGGCGCAGTTCCTGGTCACGCCCTTGATCGGAGCGCTCAGTGATCGCTACGGCCGCCGCCCCGTGATCAGCATCTGCGTCGCAGGATCCGTCGTGGGGCTCGGCCTGTTTGCCGTGACGGTTTCACTGCCTTGGCCAAGCCAAAGCCTGCTGCCCCTGCTGTTGCTGTTCGCAGCACGGATCATTGACGGCATCAGTGGCGGTACGGCAGCAACAGCCAGCGCCGTACTCGCCGACATCACTCCTCCGGAGAAGCGAGCCCGTGCCTTCGGCTTGATCGGCGTGGCCTTTGGCTTGGGGTTCATCCTTGGCCCCTTCGTTGGCGGGCAACTGGCCCGGGTGGCCGTGTCCCTTCCCGTTTGGGTGGCCACAGGCTTCGCTGCACTCAACCTCTTGGTGGTGCTCAATCTGCTGCCGGAAACCCATCCCCAGGAGTCCCGCAAAAGTCTGCCCAGAAAACGCGACCTCAATCCGTTTGCACGGCTGAGCCAGGTGCTGATGAACCCCAGCGTGGGGCGACTGTGCGGAGCTTTTTTCCTCTTCTTCCTGGCCTTCAACGGCTTCACCGCCATCCTGGTGCTCTATTTCAAGCAGCGCTTCGGCTGGGGCCCTGAGCTCGCCACCACTGCCTTCCTGGTGGTGGGGGTGGTCGCCACCGTGGTGCAAGGGGGGCTGATCGGGCCGCTGGTGAAACGGTTCGGCGAATGGCGTCTGACCTTGCTGGGCCTGGGCCTTGTGATCATTGGATGCCTGCTGATCCCCAGCGTCGGCGCATCCGATCGGGCCGGTGCCATCTTCACCGCCGTCGGCATCCTGGCCCTGGGCACCGGCTTGGTGACACCAAGCCTGCGCAGCCTGGTGTCACGGCGCCTGGGTCGGGAGGGGCAAGGCAGCGCCCTCGGCAGCCTTCAAGCCCTGCAGAGTTTGGGCAGTTTCCTCGGCCCTCCCCTGGCGGGATTCAGCTACGACCTGCTTGGTCCAGTGAGCCCGTTTGCGGCTGCGGCAACCATGCTGGTGATCGTGATCGGCCTGGTGGCCGGCAGCCCTCTGCCGGACATCTCCGACACACAACCAAGCCAGTCCTGATTGCTA
This sequence comes from Synechococcus sp. M16.1, assembly GCF_014279895.1. NCBI lineage: Bacteria > Bacillati > Cyanobacteriota > Cyanophyceae > Synechococcales > Synechococcaceae > Synechococcus > Synechococcus sp. M16.1. Next base: position 2,075,833 of record NZ_CP047954.1, read on the forward strand.
CGTTTCGGCTAACGACACCAGCGCCGAGCCGTTCAGCCCATGTGCGCAGCAGCCTTAGCCCCGGAGCACTACATCAACCGGGAGCTGAGCTGGATCGCCTTCAACGAAAGGGTGCTGGCCCAGGCCCTGGATCCGCGCACACCTCTGCTCGATCAAGCCAAGTTCAGCGCCATCTTCAGCAACAACCTCGACGAATTCTTCATGGTTCGCGTGGCGTCACTGAAGTCTCAGGTGGAGGCGGGCGTCAGCAAGCCAAGTGAGGATGGCAAATCACCCTTGGAGCAGCTTCTGGCGATCCGGGAACGGCTGATTCCCCTGCTGCGAGAGCAACAGGTGCATTACCGCCAGCACCTGAGGCCGAAGCTGCTGGAACACAAGGTTGAGCTGCTCGATTACAGACAGCTGAACGACGACCAACGACAGTGGGTTGACGACACCTTCCAGACCTCGGTGTTTCCGGTGCTCACACCGCTGGCTGTGGACCCCGCCCATCCGTTCCCCTTCGTCAGCAACCTGAGCCTCAACGTTGCGGCCGTGGTTGTTGATCCGGAAACAGGGCAACGGCAATTTGCCCGGGTGAAAGTTCCCCAGAAAAATCTGCCTCGCTTCATCGCCATCCCCTCGAATCTGAGCGGCCAGGAGCACAAACCCGTTCACACCGCCATCGCCCTCGAGCAGGTGATCGCCTTCAACCTGAAGGAGCTGTTCCCTGGCATGACGATCGAGGGGCACTACTTCTTCCGCGTGACGCGGGATGCGGATCTGGAACTGAGGGATCTGGAAGCCGATGACCTGATGCTGGCCCTGGAACAAGGACTGCGAAAGCGGCGCATGGGCGGTGAGGTGGTGCGTCTCGAGGTGCCCAACGAAATGCCTCAGGACGTGGTGGAGATGCTGATGACAGGACTCAGCGTTGAAGAGGAAGACCTCTATGTGATCGATGGCCCCCTGGGCCTGGACGACCTGCTCAGCCTCACCGCACTACCGCTGCCGAAACTCAAGAGCCAAAGCCACGGAGGCCAGACACCGACGGTGCTAGCCCGCAGTCAGCAACACCTGCTGGACGAGGGAGCAATCAAGCCGGATGAGTTCAGATCGATCTTCTCGGTGATTCGCCGTCAGGACATCCTTCTGCACCATCCCTATGACCTCTTCTCGACAACCGTCGAAGAGTTCATCAACCAGGCAGCGGACGATCCCCAGGTGATGGGCATCAAGATGACGCTCTACCGCACCTCCAAAGACTCGCCGATCATCGCGGCACTGATCCGTGCCGCCGAAAACGGCAAGCAGGTGATGGCACTGGTGGAATTGAAAGCACGATTTGACGAAGACAACAACATCCAATGGGCCCGGCACCTGGAGCAATCCGGAGTGCATGTGGTCTACGGGGTGCTGGGGCTGAAAACCCACACCAAGATTGTTCTGGTGGTGCGCAAGGAGAAAGACAAGCTGCAGAGCTATGCGCACATCGGCACGGGCAACTACAACTCCAAAACCTCCAAGCTCTACACCGACCTGGGCCTGCTCACAGCCAACCAGGAACTGGGTCAAGACCTGGTGGAACTGTTCAATTACCTCACCGGTTTTTCCAAGCAGCAAAGTTTTCGTCGCCTGCTCGTAGCCCCCGTCACCCTGCGGAAAGGCATGGAGCTGTTGATCCGCCGCGAAATTGAACATGCTCAGCAGGGCCGAGAGGCCGTGATCCGAGCCAAGATGAATTCCCTGGTGGACCCAACGATCATTGCGCTTCTTTATGAAGCCTCCCAAGCCGGAGTGACGATCGAATTGATCATTCGTGGCATGTGCAGCCTCTATCCCGGTTGTGAAGGACTGAGTGAAAACATTCGTGTGATCAGCATCATCGGCCCATTCCTGGAACACTCGAGAATCTTTTCCTTCGCCAACGGCGGCTCACCGGAGGTGTACATCGGCAGTGCCGACTGGATGAGCCGCAACCTCGACCGCCGCATTGAAGCAGTCACACCGATCGAAGACCCCGAGCATCGCCAGAAACTGGAACGCCTGCTGCAGCTTTACTTGAATGACAACCAGGCCGCCTGGGACATGCAGAGCGACGGCACATTTGTGCAGCGCAAACCCGAAAACGACACCTCGAAACGCAATTCCCAGATTCAATTGATCAAGGAATGGAGCAACGGCATCCAATCCTTGTGATTCTTTTGGTTTTCAAAGGAATTGCGTCTGTGACGTCCGATACAACATTCCTTCAAAAACAAACTTGAAGCCGCCACGATCACAGCCAAATCAGTTGTTTTGAAAGCCCAAAGATTCAGCTCCTGAAATTCTTTCGATTCGAAACAGTCAGCACTGTTGCCTGGTGCTAAGTTCAGCCCAAATTCATTCAGGAGACCAGGGTGATGGGGATCCCTCTGGAATCTTCCGGCACGACAAAACAGTCGTCCCGGAAGGAACCTGCGTTGCCGTCCACCGGACGTCGACCATCGACTCGACAAGGAGGGCGGCTTGCCACCGACTCCATCGGTTTTTATCTGAGCAGCATCGGACGTATCCCCTTGCTGACGGCAGCTGAAGAAATCGAACTTGCACACCATGTGCAAGCGATGAAGCAACTTCAGGAGTTACCGGAAGAGGAGCTGACCTCCCGGCATCGCCACAAGATCCGCATGGGCAAACGGGCCCGCGACAGGATGATGGCCGCCAACCTCCGCCTCGTGGTGAGCGTGGCGAAGAAATATCAGAACCAGGGCCTAGAGCTGCTCGATCTGGTTCAAGAAGGTGCCATCGGCCTGGAGCGAGCGGTCGACAAGTTCGACCCCGCCATGGGCTACAAATTTTCCACCTATGCCTACTGGTGGATTCGCCAAGGCATGACGCGGGCCATCGACAACAGCGCCCGCACCATTCGCCTGCCGATCCACATCAGCGAAAAGCTCTCCAAGATGCGACGCATCTCCCGGGAGCTGTCCCACCGCTTCGGTCGTCAACCGAATCGGCTTGAGTTGGCGAGTGCCATGGGCATCGAGCCCCGGGAACTGGAGGATCTGATCTCCCAGAGCGCACCTTGTGCATCCCTCGATGCCCATGCCCGTGGCGAGGAAGATCGCAGCACCCTGGGTGAACTGATCCCGGATCCCAACGGTGAAGAACCGATGGAGGGGATGGATCGCAGCATCCAGAAGGAACATCTGGGGGGCTGGCTCTCGCAGTTGAACGAGCGCGAACAGAAAATTCTGAAGTTGCGGTTCGGTCTTGGTGGTGAAGAGCCTCTGACCCTTGCCGAGATCGGTCGTCAGATCAATGTGTCGCGTGAGCGCGTCCGACAGCTGGAGGCCAAAGCGATTCTCAAGCTGCGCGCCATGACCAACCACCAACAAGCCGCCTAAGCCACTTGCTTCCCATCACCGGACCCATCGCCATCCTGCTCTGGATGGCGATGGTGGTAGCAGGCGCCGTGTTGTGCCGCCGGCTTCGGCCGAACCAACGGGAACTGAGCCGAAAAATTGTGCACATCGGAACCGGAGCCGTGGTTCCTTTGGCCTGGTTCTTTGAAATTCCCTTCGTTGTTGCCCTGCCTGTTGCGGCGGTGATCACGGTTGTGACGACGATCAACCACCAATGGCGCTTCATCCCCGCCGTTGAGGATGTTGATCGCAACAGCTACGGCACCATCGCCTACGGCATCGCAATCACAACGCTGCTTCTGCTGTTCTGGCCAACCCGAGCCGATGCGGTGTCAGCCGGGGTTCTGGTGATGGCCTTAGGGGATGGCCTTGCAGGGTTGATCGGTCGCAACGTCGCGTCCCCGAAGTGGGTTCTGTTTGGCCAGACCAAATCAAGCGTCGGCACGATGACCATGGCCGTTGTCTCAGGCCTGGTGCTGATCGGCCTGGCGCGATGGTCGGGGGCTGACCTATCCCTGCCAGCAGCCTTTGGCATGGTGGCCATGGCAACCGGTTTGGAACAGCTCAGCTGGAGCGGTCTGGACAACCTCAGCGTTCCCCTCAGCGTGGGGGTGCTGTGGAGTCAGCTGGTGGTTTGAACCAAGGCGTTGATGCTCAGGCGGTAACCGTCTGTTTGCGACTGGCCACGGCCGCGGCCAGATCCTCCAACAGGGTTTCGGTGGTCTCGAGGCTGATGCAGGCATCCGTGACGCTCTGGCCATAGGTCAGCTGCGTCAGGTCGGCGTTGAGCTTCTGGTTGCCTTCCACCAGATGGCTCTCGATCATCACGCCCATCACGTGATTGGAGCCCCCCCGCAACTGCTCGGCAACGCTGGCCAGCACCTCCGCCTGTCGGCGGAAGTCTTTGTTGCTGTTGGCATGGCTGCAATCCACCATCAGACGATCCTGCAGACCGGCTTTGCTCAACTCGGCTGCGGACTCCTGCACAGCTTCCAAGTGGTAATTGCTGCCCTGGCTACCGCCGCGCAGCACGAGATGGCCGTAGGGATTGCCCGTGGTGCTGACGATCGAGGCATGACCATCGCGATTGATGCCGAGGAAGTGATGCGGCTTCGCTGCCGCCTGCATGGCATTGATCGCGATGGTGGCGCTGCCGTTGGTGCTGTTCTTGTAGCCGATCGGCATCGACAACCCTGAGGCCATTTCGCGGTGGGTCTGACTTTCCGTCGTCCTGGCACCGATCGCGGTCCAGCTGATCAAATCAGCGATGTACTGAGGAACAACGGGATCGAGCAGTTCCGTTGCAGCAGGCATCCCCTCCCGGGCGAGATCCAACAGCAGTCCCCGGGCCCGCCGCAGGCCGGTGTTGATGTCGTAGGAGTCGTCGAGATGGGGGTCATTGATCAGTCCCTTCCAACCAACCGTGGTGCGCGGCTTCTCGAAATACACCCGCATCACCACCTCGAGCTGATCCTTCAAGCGCTCGCGGATCGGAGCCAGGCGCTGGGCATACTCCCGGGCAGCCTTGACGTCGTGAACAGAGCAGGGGCCCACCACCACCAGCAAACGCTGATCACGGCCACTGAGGATCTCTTGAATGCGCCGGCGGGCTGACGCCACGGTTTCGAGTGCCGCCGCGTCCATGGGCAGCTCCTGATGCAACACAGCAGGGGCCACCAAAGGACGTGTCTCCACCACATGCAAATCGGAGGTGGTGGCCATGACTGGACGCGAGACTCCGACCAAGGCTACGCACCCCGCTCACTGGCAACAGACACGGTCCGGAAGAATGGTGGTCATCCCTGAACAGAGATCTCCATGCTGAGCGCTTACCGCGAGCTGGCCGCCGCCCGGGAAGCCCAGGGCGTTCCCGCTCTTCCGCTCAACGCCGAGCAGACCCAGGGACTGACCGAATTGCTGCAGAACCCTCCCGCCGGCGAGGAGGAGTTCCTGCTGCACCTGCTCAGCGAGCGGATCCCACCGGGTGTGGATGAAGCGGCTTACGTGAAGGCCACCTGGCTGAGTGCCGTGGCTCAGGGAGACGCCAAGAGCCCCCTGGTGTCACCACTGGAGGCCACCCGGCTGCTGGGAACGATGGTGGGGGGATACAACGTCGCCGCCCTGATCGAGCTGCTGAAGCACTCCGACCCTGCACTGGCTGGCTGTGCTGCTGAGGGACTCAGCCGAACGCTGCTCGTCTACGACGCCTTCAACGAAGTGATGGATCTGGCGGCGGACAACCGCTTCGCCAAGCAAGTTGTGGACAGCTGGGCCGCAGCCGAGTGGTTCACCGCCAAGCCCGAACTGGCCAAGAGCATCACCGTGACGGTCTTCAAGGTTGAAGGCGAAACCAACACGGACGATCTGTCGCCGGCCACCCACGCCACCACCCGGCCGGACATCCCCGTCCATGCCCTGGCGATGCTCGAGACCCGCGATCCGGAGGGACTGAAAACCATCGCAAGCCTCAAAGAGAAAGGCCATCCCGTGGCCTACGTCGGTGATGTGGTGGGAACCGGCAGCTCCCGCAAGAGCGCCATCAATTCGGTGCTCTGGCACACCGGCAATGACATTCCCCATGTGCCCAACAAACGGGCCGGCGGCGTGATCCTTGGCGGCAAGATCGCCCCGATCTTTTTCAACACCGCTGAAGACTCCGGTGCCCTGCCGATCGAATGCGATGTCACCGACCTGAACACTGGTGATGTGATCACCATTCGCCCCCACGCCGGCACGATCGAACGGGACGGCAAGGTTGTGAGTCGGTTCGAGCTGAAGCCCACCACCATCAGCGACGAGGTGCGGGCCGGCGGTCGCATCCCCCTGATGATCGGTCGCGCCCTCACCGACAAGGTGCGCGCCAAGCTTGGCCTCACCCCTTCGGATCTGTTCATCCGCCCCTCAGCCCCGGCAGACACCGGCAAGGGCTTCACCTTGGCGCAGAAGATGGTGGGCAAGGCCTGCGGTCTTGCAGGCGTCCGACCCGGCACCAGCTGCGAACCGCTGATGACCACCGTCGGCTCCCAGGACACCACCGGCCCGATGACGCGGGACGAAATGAAGGAACTGGCCTGCCTGGGCTTCTCCTCCGACCTGGTGATGCAGAGCTTCTGCCATACCGCCGCTTATCCGAAGCCGGTGGATCTGCAGACCCAGAACGAACTGCCCGACTTCTTCGCCCAGCGTGGTGGCGTGGCCCTTCGGCCCGGTGACGGCATCATCCACAGCTGGCTGAACCGGATGCTTCTGCCCGACACCGTCGGCACCGGCGGCGACAGCCACACCCGCTTCCCCCTCGGCATTTCCTTCCCAGGCGGCTCTGGGGTGGTGGCCTTTGCAGCCGCCATCGGCGCCATGCCACTGGACATGCCTGAATCGGTGCTGGTGCGCTTCAGCGGGTCCCTGCAACCGGGCGTCACGCTCCGGGACGTGGTGAACGCCATCCCCTGGGTGGCCATTCAGCGGGGACTGCTCACCGTTGAAAAGGCCAACAAGAAGAACCTGTTCAACGGCCGGATCATGGAGATCGAAGGTCTGCCCGACCTGAAGCTGGAACAGGCCTTCGAACTCACCGATGCCAGCGCCGAACGCTCCTGCGCCGGCTGCACGATCAAGCTCTCCGAAGACACGGTGAGCGAATACCTGCGCAGCAACGTGGCGCTGCTGAAGAACATGATTGCCCGCGGCTACAGCGACGCCCGCACCCTGGCCCGCCGGATCAAGGAGATGGAGGCCTGGCTGGCAAATCCCCAGCTGATGAGTGCTGACACAGACGCGGAGTACGCGGAAGTGCTGGAGATCAACCTCGACGAGCTCACCGAACCGGTGGTGGCCTGCCCCAACGATCCCGACAACGTGAAGCTGCTCAGCGAGGTGGCTGGTGACCCTGTGCAGGAGGTGTTCATCGGCTCCTGCATGACCAACATCGGCCACTACCGCGCCGCGGCCAAGGTGCTGGAAGGCGCCGGCCAGAACACGGCGCGCCTGTGGGTCTGTCCCCCAACGCGGATGGACGAAGAGACCCTCAAAGAGGAGGGCTACTACGCCACCTTCGAGGCCGCCGGGTCCCGCATGGAGATGCCGGGTTGCTCCCTCTGCATGGGCAACCAAGCCCGCGTGGAGGACAACACCACCGTGTTCTCCACCAGCACCCGCAACTTCAACAACCGCCTGGGCAAGGGTGCTCAGGTGTACCTGGGCAGTGCCGAACTGGCCGCCGTCTGCGCCCAGCTGGGACGCATTCCCACCCCGGAGGAATACCGCAGAATTGCGGCCGAGAAGATCGATCCCCTCTCCGACGAGCTCTACCGCTACCTGAACTTCGATCAGATCAGCGGCTTTGAAGACCAGGGGCGCGTGGTCAGTGCTGACGACGAAGCAACCGTTCTGGCTCAGGCCTGATTCCGGATCACCTCATCTGTGCCATCCCTGAGCGAACCCAAGCAACGACGCCACCTCCTGGGCTCCAGCCGGAGCATCAGGAGGTTGTTGGAACGCCGCTGGCTGGTGGTGGTTCTGGCTCTGGCGCTCACGGGCCTTGGAGCTGCCATCACCGGCCTGCTGTTCACCAGCGGCATCAACCTGCTGCGGGATTGGCGGCTCGACCTGCTCGATGAATTTCCAGCCTGGGTGGTGCTCCCCGCCCTCGGCGCCATCGGCGGCATGGTCTCGGCCTGGTTGATCACCAACCTGTCTCCAGCCGCTGGCGGAGCCGGGATCACCCACATCATGGGCTTCCTGCGCCACCGGTCGGTTCCGATGGGGCTTCGGGTGGGCCTGGTGAAACTGGTGGCCGGCATCATTGCCATCGGCTCGGGTTTCCCCCTGGGCCCGGAAGGCCCCGCCGTTCAGATGGGCGGCTCCGTGGCCTGGCAGATGTCCCGCTGGCTGCGGGCACCGGTGGCCTTTCGCCGGGTGATTGTGGCCGCCGGTGGTGGTGCCGGTATTGCCGCCGTATTCAGTGCTCCCATCGGTGGATTCATCTACGCGATCGAGGAGCTGCTCCACTCCGCCAGGCCCGTGGTGCTGCTGCTGGTGATCATCACCACCTTCTCGGCCGACACCCTGGCGGATGTGCTGGGCTTTCTTGGCCTCAACCCCGGGGGCGGCGGGCTCAACAGCACCATCGGGTTTCAACTGGAACGGGAGTACACCCCCCTGGTGCGCTTCCTGCCAGTGGATCTGCTGTATCTGGTGGCTCTCGGTGTGGTGATCGGTGTGCTGGCGGAGCTTTACACCCGCTACGTGCTCACCATGCAGCGGCAGGGCAACCGTTGGTTCGGAGACCGACTGATCCTGCGCATGACGGTGAGCGGGCTCGTGCTGGGCTGCGTTTATGCAGCCCTGCCGGATGCCTTCCATAACCCCAACGAACTGAAGCACCTGATTGGAGCCGGCAAGGCCGATATCAGCCTGGCCCTCGCCAGCTTTGTGGTGCTCTTCTTCAGCACCGGACTGGCGGCGGGATCAGGAGCACCAGGGGGACTGTTCATGCCGATGCTGACGCTGGGAGGGGCCATTGGCTTAGCCGGTGGATTTGGCGTTGAGGCCCTCACCGGCCATGTACCCACCACCTATGTGTTCGCGGGCATGGGCGCCTTCGTTGCAGGCTGTTCCCGCACGCCGATCTCGGCGATGTTCCTGGCCTTTGCCCTCACCAAGGATCTGCTGATCCTCAAACCGATCCTGGTGGCCTGTCTCACCAGCTTCGTGATCGCCCGAGTGTTCCACCCCCACTCGATCTACGAGCGTCAGATGGGCATGGAACTCGACGCTGAAGATCGGATGGCCATGAAGCTCAATCGCTACAGACGTCCGTTCACGCCGCCAACCCCGCCATCAGGCCCAACAGGAGGCCCCAGCTGAACCAGGAAACGCTGCTGTTCGATCCGGCCACGCCGGAACCCGGAGCCCTGCGCACGGTGCTGGCCTTTCCCAGCACCTACACCGTGGGCATCACCAGCCTCGGTTATCAGATCGTCTGGTCCACCCTGGCGATGCGGTCCGACGTCGACGTGCGCCGGCTCTTCACTGATCAAGGAGATCCACCCCACAGGCACTGCGACCTATTTGGGCTTTCTCTCAGCTGGGAACTCGACGGACCAGTCCTGCTCGATCTGCTGGAACAGCAGCGCATCCCGATCTGGAGCCACGCGCGCACCGACGAGCATCCAATCGTGTTTGGTGGCGGACCTGTACTGACCGCCAATCCCGAGCCCCTTGCACCATTTTTTGATGTCGTGCTGCTGGGCGATGGCGAGGATCTGCTGCCCGCCTTTATCGATGCCCTTCAGAGCGTGAAGGGCCAACCCCGAGCCGAACAACTGCAACATCTGGCCCGGGTGCCAGGGATCTACGTGCCTGAGCTCCATGCACCCCGCTATGCAGCGGACGGCACCCTTTTGGGGGTGGCACCGGTGGATGCAACTCTTCCAGAACGGGTGGCCAAACAGACATGGCGCGGCAACAGCCTCAGCCACTCGACGGTGATCACGCCGGAAGCCGCTTGGCCTGACATCCACATGGTGGAAGTGGTGCGCAGCTGCCCGGAACTGTGCCGCTTTTGCCTGGCCAGCTATCTGACCCTGCCGTTCCGAACACCGTCGTTGGATGACGGGCTGATCCCGGCCGTGGAAAAAGGCCTTAAAGCCACCAAACGCCTCGGGCTGCTGGGAGCGTCCGTAACCCAGCACCCCCAGTTCGGCGATCTACTCCATTGGCTAGCCCAAGATCGTTTCGATGACCTACGCGTCAGCGTTAGTTCCGTGCGGGCCGCAACGGTCACTCCGAAGCTGGCGGCAGTGTTGGCAGGACGAGGCAGCAAATCCCTCACCATCGCGATCGAAAGCGGCAGCGAGCGCATGCGCCGCGTGGTGAACAAAAAGCTCAGCGGCGAAGAAATCGAAGCCGCCGCCCGCCATGCCAAGCAAGGTGGCCTCAAGGCCTTGAAGCTCTACGGAATGGTGGGACTTCCCTGTGAAGACAACGACGATGTGGAAAGCACCGCAGCGCTACTGCTGAGCCTAAAGAAAGGCACCCCTGGGCTGCGCTTCACCTTGGGGGTGAGCACCTTTGTGCCGAAGGCGCACACCCCGTTCCAATGGCAAGGGGTACGCCCTGAAGCGGAAAAACGCCTGAAGCTGCTGGCGAAACGTCTCAAACCCAAAGGCATTGATCTGCGCCCGGAAAGCTATGGCTGGAGCGTGATTCAGGCCCTGCTGTCTCGAAGCGACCGGCGCCTGGCCCCCGTGATCGCTGCGGTGCGCGGCTCCCAGGAAAGCCTGGGGGGTTGGAAAAAGGCCTACCGAGCGGCCCTGGCCGGTGAACTTCCTGAAGCCCGCAGCGCAGGCGTTGTCTTACCGCTGCCTCCCAGTTGGGAGAGCGTGGTGCACGATGCATGGGCCTCTGACACGGTGTTGCCCTGGTGCCATCTCGATGGCCCCTTGAGTCAGGAGAAGCTGCAGGAACACAGGCAAGAGGCCCTCAACCTGGGCTGAACGCTGCCGTCTCGGTCTGCCGAATCCGACTGCGCAGTCCGGCCAACAGGATCCAACCGGCAATGTTTATGCGGCTGTCAAAGAACGGCACATCAGTGCCGTGAAGCACCACCAGCACCAATACCGCAGCCCACCAAGCACGATCAAACAAACCCATGCGGCTGCAGCGCAAGGAGACGATCAACAACACCAGCACCAGACCCACCAGCGCAAGCGCCGCCGGCACCCCACTGCTGACCGCCAGCTCCAATGGCAGGTTGTGGGAATGGCCATGCCATTTGCCCGTGCGCAAGGGGTACAGCACAGAAAAAGCGGCAGCACCCCAGCCCAGCCATGGGCGTTCAGCGATTAACTGCAAAGCCACACCCCACTGACTGAGACGGGTAGAGGCCAAGACACGCTCCCCCGCATAGCGGCTGTCGCTGAGCCGTGACCACACCGACTCAGGCACCAATGCCCGGGCAGGGTCCTGGAGCAGCTCCGGGACACCGGGCCACACCGCCAGCAGAACAGGGATCAATCCCAGGGCCAACAGGGGCAGCAACCAGGGCCAACTCACCGGTCCAAGCACCAGGGGCAACGCCAGCACCAACGCGCCCCAGCCGTTGCGGGACTCCGTGAGCACGAGAGCCGTCACCAAAGCGACAGCCAGGATCAGCACAACACTCCGACGACGGCGATCGAGTCCGGGTTGCACCAGGGCCGCCAGCACCAACGGCCACACCAGCGCCAACCAGGCCGCGGCGATGTTGGCGTAATCGAACAAACCCGACAGCCGGCCCTCCGGCTCACCTCCAGGAGCCATGAACCAGATCACCAGGCCCCCCAAGAACTGCCAGGGGCCCTGCCAACCCAACCACAACTGACCCAATCCAGTCACCACAACAGGCACCGTGCCCGCCACCATCCAGAGCGCCGTTCGGCGGCGCGCCCCCGCCTCCGCCACATAGGGCTGGAACCCCCAGAATCCCCAAAAGAAAGGAAGCCAATTAGCCAGACCTGCCCAAGCCAGGTCAGCACGCAAGGCGCTGAAACAGCCGAGCAACATGAGCCCGCCAGCCAACAGAAGCGGCCAGTTCCAGCGGTCATGCCAGTAGGCGCATTCACGACGGAGGCTGCCCAGGACCAAGGCCGGCACAAACAGCAGGCTTGCCAGCAACACTGACGAGGGAAGCAACAGCAGTCCGAGCTGAAACAAGCACCAACCCCAGGGGGATGCGGCGACCGGACAGTCGCCTCTCAGCCATGCGTACAGACGTGCCGTCATGCAAAAACAGCGGTACGCCCGCGATAGACCATCACCTGACGGCGCAGATGCAAGCGAAGGGCCCGCGCCAAGGCAAGGCGTTCCGTGTCACGGCCCTTGCGGATCAGATCCTCCACTTCGTCCCGATGGCTGACTGAAACGGTGGTTTGCTCAATGATCGGGCCGTCATCCAGATCTTCGGTGACGTAGTGGGCTGTAGCGCCGATGAGCTTGACCCCACGGTCCCAGGCCCGGTGGTACGGCTGAGCACCCTTGAACGCTGGCAGAAACGAATGGTGGATGTTGATCACCTGGGGGAAACGCTCAAGGAAATCACTGCTCAGCACCTGCATGTATTTGGCCAGCACCGCAAGTTCAACCTTGTTCTTTTCAAGCAGCTCCAGGATCCGCTGCTCCGCTTCCGCTTTGGTGTCCCGACTGACGGGAACACAAACAAACGGAATCTCAAAGGATGCACACAGGGGTTCCAGATCCGGATGGTTGGCGATGACCAGGGGAACCTGCATCGGCAGCTCCCCGCTTTGAACCCGCCAGAGCAAGTCCTGCAGGCAGTGGCTCTGCTTGCTGGCAAAAATCGCCACACGGGGATACTCGTCTGAGAAGTGGAGCTGCGCCTCGCCACCAAGCCGCTGTCCCAGAGCCTGGGCCGCTTCAGGAAGCACATCGCGGGGAATGCCGAATCCCTGGAGCTGCCACTCAATCCGGCTGAGAAACACCCCAGCTCCCGCATCCGTGTGGTGATCGGCATGGCGAATGCTGCCGCCGTTGGCCGCCACCCAACCCGCCAATTCACTGACCAAGCCCGGACGATCGGGGCAGATCATCTGAAGGATGACCGTGGCGTCACTCACAACAACGCTTTGAAAAACAAAATTCTCCCGCGCAGGAGGGGCTGGTTAAAGTCGCAGGGAAATTTTCGATCACCATGCTGAAGGCTTTGAGCCGCCTTGCCGCGTTCTGCCTCTGCGTCGCTTTGAGCCTGGGTCTGATGGCCCCGGCTGTTAATGCTGCCGGCATCAGTCCTGACGACCTGGGCGTGATCCGGCGCCAGGCCGCAGCCTTTGAAGACGCAAAATCCCGTCTGCCTGATCTGGCCCGGCTGGTGAGTGAAAAGGATTGGGTGTTCACCCGCAACCTCCTGCATGGCCCCATGCAGGAAGTGAGCCGGGAAATGCTCTACATCAACCAGCGCCTCGACAAGAGCGAGCGCAAGGAAGCCACCAAGGTGGCCCGCTCCTTGAAAGAAGCTCTGGCCGATCTGGATGAAGCGGCACGCCTGCAGGACTTCAGCCGTCTGCAGAAGTCCTACAGCGCCGTGGCTGCCGGATTTGACGCCTACAGCGATCTGATCCCCGCTGAGGCCTTCAACTGAGCCGCTCCGTTGGAGTGATTGGTGCCGGGGCCATCGGCCTCGGCACCGCCTGGCATCTGGCCCAGCAAGGCCACGATGTTTCTGTTTACGACCCTCGCCTGAACCAGGCCGTTGATCGCGAGGGATCGGTAAATGCTTTGAGTGGAACATCGGCATCCCTCGGGGTTCTGATGGGTCACGTGTTTCGCCGCAGCAGCGGGCGGGGCTGGAGGCTGCGCCGCCGGAGCATGGAGCTCTGGCCGCAGTGGATCGACAAGCTGCAGGCTCACCAGCCAGATCTCAAACTCCATCCGGGCCTGCTGCAAATCGCCGAGGACGAACGAGCGGCTGAGCGGATGGAAGCGCTGGCCGCCCAGCGCGTTGAGCTGGGCCTGGAGATGGTCACCAACACCGACCTGGCAGTGGTCTGGCCGACGGCCAGGCACGGTGGCCTGCACTCGCGCCACGACGGTCGTGTGGATCCCCTGCTGCTGCAACGGGCCCTGCGACAGGCGCTGGCAGAGCAAAGCGTGGAGCTGAATGCCACGGCGGTGATCCGTCTGGAGCGCAACGACAACCACTGGCGTGTGCATCGCGCCGATGGAGACAGCTCCGTTCACAACTTTGTGGTGCTCTGCACAGCCCTGAGCTCGGATGTCTTGCTGGAACCGCTGGGCCAGGCCCGACCGATGACACCGGTGTTGGGCCAGGCCCTGTCACTGGAACTGTCAACGGGTCCGACAACGTGGAGCAACTGGCCCTCGGTGCTGGTGGATCAGGGCTTCAACCTGATTCCAACCGCACCCGGGCGATTGCTGCTCGGGGCCACCGTGGAACCGGGCGATCGCGCTTCGGAGGATCCTCTGAGCCTGATGCGCAACCTGAATGAGCGGGCACCGGAGTGGCTGCGCTCAGCCACGGTGGTTGGCCATTGGAGTGGCCTGCGGGCCCGGCCCGTGGAGCGCCCGGCCCCTCTGCTGGAGGAGCTGGAACCCGGGTTGATCCTTGCCAGTGGGCACTATCGCAACGGCGTTCTGCTCACGCCTGGCACCGCCGAGTGGGTCGCCGCTGAACTCGAGCAGAGATCACTCGAGCAGGCATAAAAAAAGGGCCCCGCAGGGCCCTAGTGAGTTCGGGAATCAACCGATCACTTGGTCTCGGTGAACTCCGCGTCGATGACGTCGTCACTGGCATCGCCACCACCGGCGTTGGCTCCGGCACCGGCATCAGCGCCAGGCGCGCTAGCACCAGCTGCAGCCCCTTCCTGCTGATAAACGGAAGCGCCCACGGTGTAGAGCTCCTGCTGCAGTTCCTCCAGCAGGGTCTTCATCGCGTCGTAGTCGTCCTTCTCGGTGGCTTCCTTGAGCTTGAGGCGCTTCTCCTCCAGCTTCGCCTTGGCGTCGGCGTCAACCTTGTCGCCCAGTTCTCCCATCTGCTTTTCAGCCTGGTAGACGAGGGTTTCGGCCTGGTTCTTGAGGTCGATCTTTTCGCGCTTCTCCTTGTCAGCGCTGGCATTGGCCTCGGCGTCCTTGACCATCTTGTCGACCTCAGAATCCGAGAGGGTCGACGCACCGGTGATCGAGATGGACTGCTCCTTGCCGCTGCCCTTGTCCTTGGCGGTGACGCTGAGGATGCCGTTGGCGTCGATGTCGAAGGTCACTTCGATCTGAGGCACGCCCCGGGGAGCCGGGGGGATGCCATCGAGACGGAAGGTTCCAAGGGACTTGTTGTCGGATGCCATCTCGCGCTCACCCTGGAGCACGTGAATTTCCACGTTGGTCTGACCATCCACAGCCGTGGAGTAGGTCTCGGTCTTCTTGGTGGGAACCGTGGTGTTGCGGGTGATCATCTTGGTCATCACACCGCCGAGAGTCTCCACACCCAGGGAGAGGGGCGTGACGTCGAGCAGAAGGATGTCCTTCACCTCCCCGGCCAGCACACCGCCCTGAATGGCAGCACCAACAGCCACCACCTCATCGGGGTTCACCGTCTGGTTGGGGTCTTTGCCGGTGATGCGCTTCACCAGTTCGAGCACGGCCGGAATGCGGGTGGAACCACCCACCATCACGATTTCGTCCAGCTCGCCGGAGGAGAGCTTGGCGTCCTTGAGCGCCTGCTCCACAGGCATGGCGCAGCGGTCGATCAGCTTGGAGGCCAGTTCCTCGAACTTGGCGCGGGTGAGGGTGAGATCCAGGTGCTTGGGACCCTCAGGCGTGGCCGTGATGAACGGCAGGTTGATCTCGCTCTGGGTGGCGTTGGACAGCTCCACCTTGGCTTTTTCAGCGGCTTCGGTGAGGCGCTGCAGGGCCTGCTTGTCCTGACGCAGATCGATGCCTTCGTTGGATTTGAAGGTCTCGGCCAGGTGATCAACAATCACCTTGTCGAAATCGTCACCACCGAGGTGCGTGTCACCAGCGGTGGACAACACCTCAAACACGCCGTCGCCAACTTCCAGAACGGACACGTCGAAGGTGCCACCGCCCAGGTCGAAGACCAGGATGCGCTCGTTGCTCTTCTTGTCGAGGCCGTAGGCCAGAGCCGCAGCGGTGGGCTCGTTGATGATGCGCAGCACCTCAAGGCCAGCGATCTTGCCGGCGTCCTTGGTGGCCTGGCGCTGGGAGTCGTTGAAGTAGGCGGGAACGGTAATCACCGCTTGGCTGACGGTTTCACCGAGGTACTTACCGGCGTCCTCGGCCAGCTTGCGCAGCACCTGGGCGGACACCTCTTCAGGCGCAAATTGCTTGTCGAGAACCGGGCACTTCACCTTCACGTTGGAGCCGGCCTTTGCGACGCCGTAGCTCACCTCTTTCGATTCCTCGTTCACCTCATCAACCCGACGGCCGATGAAACGCTTGACGGAATAGAAGGTGTTATCCGGGTTCATCACCGCCTGACGTTTGGCGATCTGACCCACCAGCTGATCCTGGTTCTTGGTGTAAGCAACCACGGAGGGCGTGGTGCGGAAGCCCTCGGCGTTCGCGATCACGGTGGGCTTGCCGCCCTCCATCACGGAAACACAGCTGTTCGTGGTGCCAAGGTCAATGCCGACAACCTTGCCCATCGGTGCCCACCTCCAGAAATGGTGATTTGAATGGGCTCATCCTCCACAGCAGACCCGGTGACAGGCGAGGTGTGGTTCCCGAACAGGCAGGCTGGTGGAGCGATCCGGCCCTGGCAATGATCAACGGCGACACCAGCCTTGTGGGCCTGCTTGGCAATCCAGTGCGCCACTCGCTTTCGCCGGTGATGCAGAACGCCGCCATCGAAAGCATGGGGCTCAACTGGCGCTACCTGGCCCTGCCCTGCACAAGCGAAAACCTTGATGAAGTGCTGAAGGGTCTGAGGGCCGTGGGCTGCCAAGGCCTCAACGTCACCATCCCCCACAAACAAGCCATCGCCGAGCTCTGCGAGGAGCTGAGCCCACTGGCGAAACGGCTCGGTGCCGTCAACACCCTGATTCCGGGAGCGGGTGGTGGCTGGTTCGGCACCAACACCGATGTGGAGGGCTTTCTGGCACCCCTCGGTGCCAACGACGCCTGGGCCGGACGCCATGCCGTGGTGATCGGCTGCGGCGGATCAGCTCGAGCCGTGGTCGCCGGTCTGCAGACCCTGAACCTCAGCAGCATCACCGTTGTGGGACGGCGCAGCGAGGCACTGCAAGCCTTCATCACTGATCTGCAGCAGAGCCACGCCCCCCTGACGGCCTGTCTCGACACCGCTGTTCAGCTCAACGAGAACGTGGCTCAAGCGGCTCTCGTGGTGAACACCACCCCGGTGGGCATGACCCAGCACGGTGACCCCGAGGCGATGCCACTGGGGGCCGAGCTCTGGACAAACCTGAACGGAGAAGCGGTGTTGTACGACCTGATCTACACACCAAGGCCCACCAGCTGGCTCGCCGCTGGGCAACAACGGGGCCACCGCTGCATCGATGGTCTCGAGATGCTGGTGCAGCAGGGCGCTGCCTCTCTGCGGCTCTGGAGTGGACGCGACGACGTTCCTGTCGCGGCGATGCGCAGCGCCGCCACAACTGCTCTTGCGACCTAAGGTCCCAACAATCCATAGCTCCACCGTGCAGATTCCCCTCTGGCAGCGGCTTCTTGCACCGCTGGTGTACCTGCTCCCCTGGAGTGACGCCATTCCCTTTGGCCTCGGGGCTGACGGTGTGTTCAACCAGATCCCGTTGCTGAGGCTGCTGATCGTTCCTGCAGTGCCGCTAATCCAATTGGATCGTGGGGTTCCCTTCGGTGGCCTGCTGCTGTTCTTCGTGCTGTTTCTTGCGGTGGTGCGGAATCCGGCCGTTCCCTACTTCCTGCGCTTCAACACCCTGCAGGCCCTGCTCACCGACATCGTCATCGTTGTGCTGAGCTTCGCGTTTGGGATCCTTCTCCAACCGATTGCCGGAGGCAGCCTGCTGCTGAGCACCCTGTCCAGCACGGTTGTGGTGGCGGTGCTGGCGATCCTTCTGTTCGCCCTGGTGGAGTGCTGGCGCGGTCGCGAACCGGATCTGCCCGGCATCAGCCAGGCCGTACGCATGCAGCTCTACTGAAGCTTCGTGGGCACGCCAGGGGATATGGTGTTGGATCCGTCGCTCACTTCGGTGAGCCTGATGCCCCTTCGGTGCTGCCCATGACGCACGATCCGTATTACGAAACCATGTACATCCTTCGTCCGGACATTCCGGAGGAGGAAGTTGAAAGCCATCTCACCAAGTACCGCGACATGCTCGTGGAAGCTGGTGCCGACGTGCTGGACAACCAGATGCGTGGCAAGCGCCGTCTGGCCTATCCGATTGCGAAGCACAAGGAAGGCATTTACGTGCAACTGAGCCACAACGGCGATGGCCAGCACGTTGCTGTTCTCGAGAAGGCAATGCGCCTCAGTGAGGATGTGATCCGCTATCTGACCGTGAAGCAGGAAGGTCCCCTTCCCGCACCTCGGGTGATGCCGGGCAGCGAAGCTGCTCAACAGCAACAGGCCGAAACCGCTGCATCAGCTGACTGATCAGCATTGTTGGATTCGTGGGTGGGCGATACCGTCCGCCCATGGATTCGAAACACGACCACCCTCAACCAACCGAACCTGTTTGGAACGAGCGTCATGGCGACGCTGAAGTGATTCGGTTGCTGAAACAGAGAATTTCCGAGCTCGAGGGCGAGATCGAGGCCTACAACGAGCTTCTGGCCGAACTTCCGGACGTCTTTGAACGACGTTTCCAACAGCGGCTTGAGCCGTTGATGGAGCTTTATCAACTGCTGGCTGAACAGGTTGATCAAGACCAGATCGAACGGCCTCAGCCAGCCCTGCCTGGAAGCTCAGAACCGGACAACGTTGTGCGTTTTCCGGGCCTGAGGCTTCTCAACTTCCTGCAGAAGCGGCAGCGCTCAGCTTGAACGGCGCTGGGATGCTGACCAGAGTCGGGTCGGCAGACCCCAGACGTAGATAAAGCCCTCTGCAGCGCGGTGATCGAACTGATCCTCACTGCCGTAGGACGCCATTTCGGGGACGTACAGGCTGCTGTCGGCTGAACCGCGGCCGGTGACCGTGGCCGTTCCTTTGTGCAGCCGGAGACGAACGACACCATTGACAGTGGTCTGGGTGCGGTCCATGAAGCCGTCCAGAGCATCCTTGAGAGGGCCAAACCAAAGGCCCTGGTAGACGAGATCGGCCCACTGCATTTCCAATTGCCGCTTGCTGCGCAGCACATCGGCGGCCAGGGTCAGGCTTTCCAGTTCCTGGTGGGCCTGGATCAACAGTAAAAGGCCAGGCGTTTCGTAGATCTCCCGGGATTTGATCCCCACCACACGGTTCTCGATCATGTCGAGACGGCCGATGCCATGGGTGCCCGCCAGGCGGTTGGCTTCACGGATCAAAGCCACCGGGTCCAGCTGCTGACCGTTGATCGCCACAGGATTGCCTGCTTCAAAGGCAATCTCGATCTCTTCAGAGGCATCCGGAGCCTCCTCCACCGATCGCGTCATCGCAAACACCTCCTCCGGCGGAGCCACCATCGGGTCTTCAAGGGGTCCGGCTTCAATGCTGCGGCCCAGCAGATTGAGATCGATCGAGTAAGGCGACTTCTTGCTCACCGGTGCGGGCAGACCAAAGCGTTCGCCGTAGGCGATGGTCTCCTCACGGCTCATGCCCCACTCACGGGCTGGGGTGAGCACCTTGAGGTCCGGTGCCAACGCAGCGATGGCCACATCGAAACGCACCTGATCATTGCCCTTGCCTGTGCATCCATGGGCGACAGCATCGGCACCCACTTCCCGGGCCACCTCCACCAGGCGCTTCGCGATCAGAGGCCTCGCCAGGGCCGTGGAGAGGGGGTAACGGCCTTCGTAGAGGGCGTTGGCACGAATCGCCGGAAAAGCGAAATCCTTGATGAAGGGCTGAATCAGATCTCCCACCAGCGACTGACTGGCACCCGCATCCAGCGCTTTCTGACGAATCGGCTCCAGCTCATCGCCCTGGCCGAGATCAGCGGCAAAGGTGATCACATCCTCAACACCCCATTCCTGCTTGAGGTATGGGATGCAGACACTGGTATCCACTCCCCCGGAATAGGCGAGTACCACCTTCTTGGCGCGGCCCATCAATGGGTCTCCTGATCACAATCATCTGATTCTCTCGTCTCGCCGGTCGCCACCTGTGGAGAAGCCGCAAGCAACCATGCAGCCAATGCTGCAGCCGGGACAAAGACCAGCAGCAGCGCCAGGGTCCAGGAGGTCTGCAACGGTTCAGGCCGCTGCAAACCCCACCAATGCAGACCAAAGCTGATGATCAGGGCCAGACCCCATAGAAGAACGAGCAGCGCAGATTTGTTCAGTGGGGGATCAAAAACAGCACATGGTCTATCTTGGTTGATTGGCCCGCGTCCCTCCCTGCATGAGCGCTCTGGTTGATTCAAACGCCCTGGACAGCGTCAACCCGTCCCTCACCCGCTACGGGCGCCGCGACCCTGCACCCGTGCTGCCCCTGCGTGAGGAGCCTGACCTTCTGTCTTGGCTGGAAACCAGCGGCCGTCTCGTTGCCGACGAAGAATCCGGTTCACCTGAAGTGAGCACCGTCGAAGAGGAGGAACTCTCCGCGCTCATGGGTGAGAAAGAGGATTACAACAAGGACGACGAGCAAAACGAGGAGCAGTGGGAGGACTGACGTTCCCCAAGCACTGACTGGTCGCCACTGAGCGACTCACCTAGGGTCCCAGCGATCAGTCCAGTGCAGCTTTGCAATCCACGGATTCGAACCGCCGTCCTTGGTGGGAGAACGGCTCATTGAGTGCCAGCTTGCTGATGCTGGTGGTCTTGATGACCAGCTTTGCAGCCGACAAGTGGATCACCAATGCGCAACTGAGCCTGCCGCTCTTGATTTCAGCGGTCTGCGCAACAGCGACTGCAGCCTTGGGCATTCCCCTTCTGCGGCGCTTGAAGATGGGGCAATTCATCCGTGAGGAAGGCCCCAAAGCCCATCAGAGCAAGGCGGGAACGCCAACGATGGGGGGCCTTCTGGTGGTTCCCGTCGGGGTCATTCTCGGGAGCCTGATCACACGGGACGCCGTGGCGTCACAACAACTGCTCAGCCTGGCAGCCCTGACCCTGGCGTTCATGCTGATCGGCGGCATCGATGACTGGAGCAGCCTCACCAAACACACCAATGCTGGCCTGACGGCGCGAGGAAAATTGCTGCTGCAAGCCATGGCAGCCGCAACCTTTCTGGCCATCGCTGCCTGGCAGGGCTGGATCAGCAGCAGCATTGCCCTGCCCTTTGGCCTTGAACTGCCCCTAGGTCTTCTGATCTGGCCGCTGGGGCTGTTTGTCGTTCTGGCGGAGAGCAACGCCACCAACCTCACCGATGGCCTGGATGGCTTGGCCAGCGGCTGCGGAGCACTGGTGTTTACCGGTCTGGCACTTCAACTGATGCTCCGGGGAGACAACGGAGATCCCGCCTTGGCTGGCTTCTGCATGACCATGGCCGGGGCATGGCTTGGGTTTCTGGTGCACAACCGAAACCCAGCTCGGGCCTTCATGGGCGACACAGGGTCCCTGGCGATGGGAGCCGCCCTCAGCGGTGTGGCTCTGTTGTCCAACAGCCTCTGGCCCCTGCTGGTGATGGGAGGCGTCTTCGTCGCGGAATCCCTCTCCGTGATCATCCAGGTTTGGGTGTTCAAGGCCACGAAAGGACCTGATGGTCAGGGGCGACGCGTGTTCCGCATGGCGCCGCTGCATCACCACTTTGAGCTGGGCGGCACCAATGAACGAAGCGTGGTGCCTGCGTTCTGGCTCGCCACAGCAGGGCTTGTACTTCTGGGACTGGTGCTGCGTCCCTGAGCGCTGATCTTTGATCCAATCCTGAGGACTATGACTTTGAAGTGGGCTGAAGGATGCAGTGATTCAGATCGTCAATGAAGTTGAACTTGGTTTCCCCCGCACAAAATCAATACGTCTGAGAAAAGTTGACACCGATGCAAAAAAAGACCGACGTTTTTAAGAATTTGGAGTGACCACAACACAGTTCCCTGAATGAAGGGAGGCCTGAACGACACAGTCGGTACTCACAGGATTTTTGATATCCAGAACGAACGCTTTGCACCGCTCACATCCCTTAAAGTCATGTTTTGAGGCGGCAAGGCAGGATGACCTACTTCACCTGGCGTGAATCCGGTCTCACCGCTGACTGCTCAAGCCTCGAGGCGATGGCTGCCCGCTTTGAGGAGTCGGCGAGTTTGATGCGGCGCATGTCAAGCGAGGGGTTCCAACTGGAACGCCAGGGAACGGAGCAGCGCATCACGCATCCCGATCCCACCGTGTTTGAAGCCTGGGGTTTCGTCAGCGAAGAATCACCGGTTCGCCAACTCACGCTGATCCCCGATCTTCAGAACTGATGGACAACCTGCTTGCCAAAACCGCTGAGCTGCTCGCCAGCGCCGCTGCCGATCCTGATCGGGTTCTTCGGTGGGTGCTGATCTATTTCGGTGTGTCGTCGCTTGGATTCATGGGCGTTTGGCTGATCGGCGAAGTGCGCCGTCAGAGCAGCACCGATTCGAATTGAGCCCTCAGCGGCTCGCTTCCACCGAGCGCTGACGCCATTGAGGCGTTTGCTCCATCGATTTCAGCTGCTCTGCACTGGGGCTCTCAAGCACGTCCAGGAGAACGCATCCTTGACCTAGCGGGAGATCAGGCGCTGCAACCCAGGCTGCGGAAAGTCTCAGGACTTGCGTTGATTGATGATGCAGGCAGGCCATTCAAAGATCACCATGCCGTCGTTTCCACGCACCGTGATGCTGCTGGGCAGCGGGGAGCTGGGCAAGGAGGTGGCCATTGCTGCCCAACGGCTTGGCTGCCGGGTGATCGCCTGCGATCGCTATGCCGCTGCCCCGGCCATGCAGGTAGCGGACGTGGCCGAAGTGCTGCCGATGACCGATGCCGATGCCTTGCTGGAGGTGGTCAGGCGCCACCAACCCGACGTGGTGATCCCGGAGATCGAAGCACTCGCCGTGCATGCCCTGGCGGAACTCGAACAAGAAGGGATCACCGTGATTCCCACGGCCCGCGCGACGGCCGTCACGATGAACCGAGACCGCATCCGCGACCTGGCGGCCGGCGAACTCGGTCTCCGCACCGCCCGCTTCGCCTATGCCTCCAGTGCTGAGGAACTCACGGCAGTGGCGGAACCACTGGGCTGGCCCGTCGTGGTGAAACCGGTGATGAGTTCCTCCGGCAAAGGCCAGAGCGTGGTGACCTGTGCAGACGATCTGCCCAAGGCCTGGGAGGCCGCCATGGCCGGTGCACGGGGCACCTCAACCCAGGTGATCGTGGAGGAATTTCTTCATTTCGATCTGGAGATCACCCTGCTCACCATCCGTCAGCGCAATGGCGAAACCCTGTTCTGTGCGCCGATCGGCCACGAACAGGAAGGAGGGGACTATCAATGCAGCTGGCAGCCCGCTCAACTCAGCGACCAACAACTGCGTCAGGCCCAGGCCATGGCCAAAACCGTCACCGACAACCTGGGCGGTGCCGGTCTGTTCGGGGTGGAGTTTTTCCTCTGTGGCGATGAGGTGATTTTTTCTGAACTGTCGCCCCGGCCGCACGACACTGGCCTGGTGACCCTGATCAGCCAGAACCTGAGCGAGTTCGAACTGCATCTGCGTGCTGTTCTCGGTCTGCCGATCCCCACCATCACGGCAGCTGATGCGGCCGCCAGCCGCGTGATCCTGGCCCAAACGAACATGGACTCCGTGGCTTTTGAAGGGGTCGAACAAGCGCTCACGGAAGCTGACACCCAAGTGCTGCTGTTCGGCAAGCCCACAGCCCGCCCCGGTCGACGCATGGGTGTGGCCCTGGCAAGGGGAGGAGATCGGAAGGAAGCACAAGCAAAGGCCGACAGGGCAGCCGCCTGTGTGACCGTGATTCCAGGATCAACGGCTGCCTGAAAATCGGTAGTGGGTTAAGCCATCCAGCACGGCTCCAACACTGGGGCGTTTCGAGACGTACACCCGCTGCTGGGTCCGTTGGCCCAACAGGCAGGGATCGTGATCCGCAGGAACCACGGTGGCAGGCAAACCATCCAGCAACTCTCCATCCCCCTGCTGACTGGCCACCACCAGAACCTGCTGCAGAGGGAGCTGCCAGGACTGGGCCAGAAAACGGATGGCCTCACTGCGGGACGCGCGCTGGGGAAGAACATCCAGAAACCAATGGCAACGGAGCTGAGGTTCCGCCTGCAGACCATGGCGGCGCAGGCACTGACGGGCCAAACCAATCAGGCTGCGGTTGGAAGCACGCAACAGGTAGCTGACCTTGAAGGGACTCTGATGATCCGGGTCCTGAAGCTGAAGGTGTTCCTCGAGTTGACCCATCGCTGCGAGCACAGCCTCGCGATCCCAGGCTTGGCTGATGCGCTTCGCCCACACGGGATCTTCCACGCGATCCGAGCTGTGGTGAATCTCGGTTCCAGCCCGGCAGATCCAGGCCTTGGGTTCGGGAAGATGCAACTCCTGGTAGCGCTGACGCGCCTGATCCAGCGACCGCCCCGTGAGAATCACCAAGCCTGTCGACGCGGCGAAGGGTTCGGCCTGAAGCCGATCGCGCAGATGCGCAAGGGAGCGTTCCTCCGGCAGCTCCAAGCAGCTGTCGAGATCCAGCGCCAACAGCCTGGAGACGGGGCTGGGCCGCCGCACCACCGACATTCCACGCACTGGTGACACGCGAACTTTCTGCTGCATCAGGGCGAGGTACTGACACACATGGGCATCCCAGCTGAAGTGCCGACTGATGGCCTCAACCCCGTTGTCACTCCAACGGCGCCAACGGGAGCGATCACTGCCGGCCAATTCCAGGGCCTCCTGAAGTGCTCCGGGATCGGTGACGTCCGCCAGAAGACCGTTGTCGCAACGGTGTTGGATGTCCCGTGGACCGCCATCGTCGGTAGCCACCATCGGCAAACCACAGGCCGCGGCCTCCAGAAGGGTGAGTCCGAAGGGTTCGGTCAACGCCGGGTTCACAAACAGCCCCCCACGGCGCGCCGCCCAGCGATAAAGGGCAGGAATCTGGGCACGGCTGTGTTGTTTGGGATAGGCCACCTGGCCATAGAGATCAAAGCGATCCACCAGATCGAACACCTGCTGGAGCACATCGCGCTGCTGCTTCTCGAGCTCACGCGGGTCATCCCGACAGCCCAGCACAAGCACCAGGTTGTGACGCTGCCGCAGCACCGGCGACTGACCAAAGGCTTCCACCAGAGCGGGAATGTTCTTGCGCCGCACCGCACGGGAAATCGCCAGCAGGGGCGGACGATCCGGCTCCCTGAGGAAAGGCTGCAACAGGCTTTGCAACGCGGAGCATTCCTGCGATGAACCGTGGGGATGGAACCGGGAAGCATCAACGCCAGGGGGCACCACCGCCGCCTGATCCGTCTGAAAGTGGCCGTAGCGGCAGTACTGCTGATCCGCCTCCTGACGGGTGCTGGTGATCACCAGATCCGCCTGGGCGAGAGCACGCTCTTCGGCGTCAATGCGCCGGCTGATGGCATAGGTCTGCTCAAGTTGAGAGCGATCCAAGCCACCAGCCAGGAGACGACGCTGTTTCTCCCGGCCGAGGGAATGACCCGTAAAAACAAGCGGAATGCCCAACCGCTGACTGACGAGAGCACCCACCAGACCGGCATCGGCGTAATGAGCATGAATCCAATCGACCCTCTGGCCGGGCTGGCTCAGATGTTCCACCAGCTGATCAGCCAGCTCCTCGAGATGGGGCCAAAGCAACTCCTTGCGCAGATACCGCTTGGGACCAAAAGGAAAGCGCAGGATGCGGGCCCCTGGAGCAATGGCTTCGACCCGTTGGCTGTAATCGAGATCGACCCGACGGTCCTGAATCAGGCGGGTGACCACATCAACCTGCTCAACCTCCGCCCGCTGCGCCAGGCTGCGCACGAGCTCCAGCACATACAGGGTCTGACCACCGGTATCAGCATCCCGCCCCAGTTCGAGCTCATGGGAACGAAACAGACCGTGAAGGTGCAGATGCAACAACCGGATCCCCATTCGCTCCACTCACAAACAACAACGGGACGCAGATTCGGTGCCGTTGTTTTTTCTTTAGAGGCGGAAGAAGGGATAAAAAATGAAAAAAACCTTAGAAGAGCTGCAAATCAAACCGAGCAAGAAAGCTGAGTTGTGTTGTCGTGCAATGGATCTGAGCTGTATGGACAACAGTTAAAGGCTCAGCCTGTTGTAACAAGCCAGCAACGTCAGAGGCGGTCGCTGACGTCGACAAGGCTGCCCCGCTCGTCACCCCAACCACCCCCAGAGAAGCTGACGGCGCCATCCACCTCGAGCTGCTCGTTGATCCAGCCAAGGATGACCGGCCCAACCTGTGCCGGGGACGGCTCACCGCGAAAACTGCGAAGGCTGAAGTGGTCTGCACCCTGCACCAACACCAGGCGGTGACCCAAGCGCGCGGCCTTGCTCTCACGCATCGGAGCGATCGCTTCCGGACCCGAAGGCACCACCCAATCGCGGGTACCGCTGATCAACAACAACTTGGCTGGAAGCCTCTCCAAGCGACTGCCGTCGAACAACAGACGCAAGGGCGGGCTGACGGCCACAACAGCCTTGACCCTTGGATCAGCAACAGCGGCTTGATTCACCCCCGAGAGCCAACTGCATTGGAGCACCCAGCTGATGTTGCGCTCCGGATCCTTGAGGTCACTGCAACGGGATTTGAGTTGTCGATCAGTTGGAATACCACCGGCCAGTTGAAGCGTGGTGGTGGCTCCCCAGGAGTGACCCACCACCGCAACGGCATCGGTGTTCAACCTGGCCCCAGGCAGAAGACGGCCTGAACTGATGGCATCCAACAAAGCGGAAACATCCAGGGGCCGAAGCCGCAACTCTTCAGGCCCAGGCGGCGGCGCATCACCAGCAAGCATCGCCTTCTGCTGATTGAAATCACTGCCGAGGTGGTCTGGCAGCAGCACGGTGTAGCCATGGGCGGCTAGCACCTCAGCCCAACCTTCAAAGGATTCCGGATCGTCCCAGAGCCCGTGGGAAATCACGACCAAACGTCCGTTAGCTGGCGCTGCAGGCTGAAGCGTCAGAACCCGCAAGGGTTTGGGCCGATGGGGAACGGACACCTGAACAACCTCACGGGACCAACCGGAGCGCAGTGGCTCCCGCAGATCAGCCGTCACAGATGCAGCCTCAAGGGAACGGGCCAAGGCAACCCCCTCCTCAAGATTGGTTTTAAGCCGGTTGGCCACCTCAGCGAGGCGGGATAAATCGATCGATGCCTGCTCTCCAGGCAACTCCCTCAAAAAGCCAAGAATGTTGGGTTGCCCCCGGCGTTCAGCACGAATCAAGGCTTCGGTCAGCATCCGCCCGCTGTCGTCCAGCTCAACCCCCTCGAGAGACACAACCTGCGTCGCCGCATGGAGGGCCTGCTCCAGCAGCGGTTGACCGGTCGATCCCGCCAGCAATGCCTTGGTCTCCAGGGGCAGCGGCATAAGGAACACCTGGCGCAGCAGCGGCAACAACTTGCCTCCACTGGCCAATTCCAGATCCTGCAGATCCGGACTGGCCTGAATCAGTTGTTCAGCCGACTCACCGTCAGCGAAGTTGATCGTGATCTGCGTCTCCAGAAACGGCAGACGCAACACGAACCGCTCCAAAGCTGAAGCGGGGCCCCCACCAAGCGCCAGTGACATGCCAAACGCCAGAGCCGCCAGGTGGGTGCGAAGTCGGGCCATCAAGCCGCCAGGGAAACGGGGAGTTCTGGTGGATGCTGCTCCAAAACTCGAGCCAGGTAGCGGCCGGTATGACTGGTGGGGTGCTGGGCGACCTCTTCTGGAGTGCCGGTAACCAGGATCTCGCCACCTTTGTCACCACCCTCAGGGCCGAGATCAATAATCCAGTCGCTGCAACGGATCACGTCAAGATTGTGCTCGATGCAGATAATCGAGTTGCCCTTGTCCACCAACCGCTGCATCACATCCATCAGCTTGTGCACGTCATAGAAGCTGAGGCCGGTCGTGGGCTCATCAATTAGATAAAGGGTCTTTCCAGTGGCCCGCCGTGACAGCTCCGTCGCCAGCTTCACCCGCTGGGCCTCACCCCCCGAAAGGGTTGGCGCCGGCTGGCCGAGCTTCACGTAGCCCAGGCCCACATCCACCAAAGTGCGCAAGCGATCAGCCGCCTGAGGGATGGCATCAAACACCTCAGCGGCCTGCTCCACCGTCATCTGCAGCACATCCGCGATGGTGTAGCCCTTGTATTTCACCTGCAGGGTTTCGCGGTTGAACCGGGCGCCCTTGCAGACGTCGCACTGGACGTACACATCCGGCAGGAAGTTCATCTCAATCACGTTCACGCCCTGGCCACGGCAAGCCTCACAGCGGCCACCCTTCACGTTGAAGCTGAACTGACCCACCTGGTAACCGCGGGCCTTGGCCTCCACCGTGGCGGCAAACACCTGACGGATCGGATCAAAGGCACCGGTGTAGGTGGCTGGATTGGAGCGGGGCGTGCGTCCAATCGGGCTCTGATCGATGACGATCACCTTGTCGATCGACTTCAACCCCCGCAACTCCCCCAGACCCTGCGGAAAGGGCACCTTCAGACCCAAGCCGTTCTCCAGGGCGGGATGCAGAAGCTCATTCACCAGGGTGCTCTTGCCGCTGCCACTCACCCCGGTGACGGACACCAACCGGCCCAAGGGAAACTCAACCGAAACGTTCTTGAGGTTGTTGCGGTTGCAATCGATCAACTTGAGTGAGCGCGAACCGCTCTCGCGGCGTTCGGCCGGCGTTGGAATCGAGCGACGGCCACTCAGGTAAGCGCCGGTAAGGGATTCGCTGCTGGCCACCAGGTCATCGAAACTTCCCTCCGCAACGATGTGGCCCCCATGGACGCCAGCACCAGGGCCGATGTCCACCACGTGATCGGCAGCACGGATGGTGTCTTCATCGTGTTCCACCACCACCAGAGTGTTTCCGAGATCCCGAAGCCGCACCAAGGTGTTCAGGAGACGGTCGTTGTCCCGCTGATGCAAACCAATGCTCGGCTCATCCAGCACGTACAGCACCCCGGTGAGACCAGCACCGATCTGAGTCGCCAGGCGGATGCGCTGAGCTTCACCACCGGAGAGCGTCATCGCCGGTCGGTCCAGGCTCAGATAGTCGAGACCAACATCAAGCAGGAATTTCAAACGAAGGCGGATTTCCCTGAGCACCAGATCACCGATCTGGATCTGACGGGGATTCAGCAAAGGCTCTGAACCCTCATGAGCCCCCACACCCATCAGTTTTTCGATCCGTTCCAGGGTCTGACCGACGCTGACGGCCGTGAGTTCTGGAATCCGATACGGCCCCACCTTCACCGCCAGGGCCTCGGGACGAAGCCGCTGACCAGCACAGCTGGCACAGGGCACCAACTCCAGATATTTCTCCAGCTTCTGGCGCTGCGACTCGCCACTGGCATCACGGAGCTGCCGCTCGAGGATCGGGAGGATGCCTTCGAAGGGTCGGGTGTATCCGCCTTTGCCTTTGCGGTAACGGCTGTCGGCCTGGATCAGAATCGGTTCGCGGCTCCCATTAAGCAGCACATCCCGCTGCTCATCCGTGAGCTCATTCCATGGGGTCTTGATCTCGAAGCCGAAGGCCTCACCCACCGAATAAAGCAACGAGAAGTAGTAGCTGTTGTCCTTCTCGGCCCAGGGAGCGACTGCGGAATACACCGGCTGAGTTGGATCCGGAATCACCCGGTCCACGGTGAATTTGCGCAGATGGCCGATGCCATGGCAGGCCTCACAGGCGCCGTAAGGGCTGTTGAACGAAAACAGCCGCGGAGACAGCTCCTCCATCACAGCGCCATGAACAGGGCAGGCGAAGTTTTCGGAGTAGAGACGCTCCCGTTCAACGCCGTCGGGAAGCTCCTCCCCTTTCTTGGGAACCACCTCCACCAACGCCAGACCATCGCCGCGTTTGAGGGCCGTACGCAATGAATCGGTCAGCCGTTCCTGGATCCCCTCACGGGCCACAAGACGATCGACCACCACCTCAATGTTGTGGGTGTGGTTCTTGTCGAGCTCGATGTTGTCGGCCAGCTCGCGCACCTCACCGTTGATGCGCACCCGGGCGAAACCTTCGGCCGCCAAACCACTGATCAACTTGGTGTGGGTGCCCTTCTTGCCGCGCACCACCGGCGCCAACAGCTGATAGCGGGTTCCCTCCGGCAGCAGAAGGATCTGATCGACCATTTCGTCGATGCTCTGCGGCTTGATCGAACGGCCACACTTGGGGCAGTGGGGCTCTCCGGCGCGGCCGAACAGCAGACGGAGATAGTCCTGAATCTCCGTGACCGTGCCCACCGTGGAGCGCGGGTTGTGACTGGTGGATTTCTGATCAATCGAAATCGCCGGAGACAGGCCCTCGATGGCATCGACATCGGGCTTGTCCACCTGCCCCAGAAACTGGCGGGCATAGGCCGAAAGACTTTCGACGTAGCGGCGCTGTCCCTCGGCAAAGATCGTGTCGAAGGCAAGTGAACTCTTGCCGCTGCCACTCACCCCGGTGAACACCACCAGCTTGTTGCGCGGGATGGTTACGTCGACGTTCTTGAGGTTGTGCTGCCGCGCACCCCTCACTCGAATCACATCGTCCTGAGTCGCCAGCGGGCCAGCTGAGTTAGCGATCTTGGCAGCAGCTCGCGCCATCAGGACCCGTTGGAAAGCTCAAGAGCTTAGGAAGAACTCAAACCTTCAAGCTGTTCGCTGGTCCAGCAGGCTCGCTGCATAGGCATCAGCCTGATCGCCACCAGCGAGATCTGCGAGCTCCTGGCGGCGTTCCTGAGTGTCCCGCAGTCGGGACACTCGCGAATGGGTGATGCCATCTTCCACATGCTTGCTCACCCGGAAATGGTGGTCAGCAACGGCTGCCACAAGCGGTTGGTGGGTGACGCAGAACACCTGTCGCTGACGGGCCAGGGTCTGAAGCAAATCGGCCATGGCTCCACTGACGCGTCCACTGACGCCAGCATCGATTTCATCGAACAACAGCGTGCTGGACCCATCCACCGCGGCAAGGGTGGTCTTGAGCGCAAGCAGAAAACGGGACATCTCACCGCCAGAGGCCACCTCCGTTAGCGGTGCCATCGGTTGGCCGGGATTGGCGGAGAACAGGAATTGAACAGCGTCCGCCCCATGCTCAGCCGGATCACAGGGGGTGAGATCCACCTTGAAACGCACGTTGGCCAGGCGCATGGGTGGCAACAGCTTCAGCAACGAGGCCTCTAAGGCCTCCGCCGCCTTAAACCGCTCGCGACGCAGGGCCGCATTGGCCTGATCACGCGTCTGGCGACGGACGGTTTCGGCCTGTTGCAGGCGGGCGAGATCCGCCGCGAAGCCTTCCGATCCCAAACGATGAAGCAGCTCATCGCGCCGCTGAATCAAACCGGCCAGATCAAGGCCGTAACGGCGCTGCAGCCGTTTTAAGACCGACAGACGGTCCTGAATCCGCTCCAGCTGGTCTGGATCGCTCTCCAGCGCCAGACCGTATTGATCGAGGGAGCGCAACAAACCGTCCACACCTGCTTCGAGATCCAGCGCCTGATCACGCAGGGGCTCAAGCGAACCATCCAGCTGCGCCATGGCCTGCAGCTCCTGGATGCACGCCGCAAAATGATCCTGCAGGGAAGGCGCCTGATCCACACCGTCGCGGAGACGCCCAAACAGCAAGGCCAAACCCTCCAGCAGCCTCACGCCATGGACGAGGCGGTCTTGATCCTGTTCCAGCCTCTGCTGCTCGTCCGGGTCGTCGAGATCGGCAGCTTGCAGCTGCTCCAACTGCTCTTCCTGTTCAGCCTGCTCCTGTTCGGAGCGCTGCTGCTCCTGCTCAAGTGCTGTCAGGGCATCTGCAGCCTGGCGCCATTCGGTCCAGGCATCAGCCACCTGAACTTTGAGCTCAGCCAATGCAGATCCACCGAGACGATCAAGCCAGAGCCGTTGCTGCCCCGCCCGCGACAACAGCTGGGTCTGTCCCTGAACCGTGAGATCAATCAACAACGGCCTGAGCTCAAGCAACTGCTGACGGTTCACCGTGCTGCCATTCAGCCGACAGCGACTGGAGTAACGATCACCCTCCTGCCGTTTCCATTCGCGGCTGATCAGAAGCTCCTCTTCGGGATCAAACTCCGCCGCAATCAACCACTGCTCCAGGGCTGGGTTGAGTTGAAATGCAGCCTCGATCCTGGAGCGATCCGAACCCGTCCGCAGCAAACGAACGCCGCTGGAACCCTGCGCTCCACCCAGCACCGCATCGAGGGCATCAAGAAGAATCGATTTACCGGCGCCGGTCTCACCGGTGAGCACCGTGAAACCCGAGCTGAACTCCAGTTCAAGACTCTCAATCAGAGCGATGTTCTGCAGCAGCAGACCGGTGAGCACGTCCAGCCCTGTGATGATGCCGACCGTAGCGGCAGCTTGGTTCGTTTAGAAGGGGTGTCGGACATCCCGATGAATTGATGGCGCAGGAGCTCGGGGATTTCATCGAAGCCGCGGGGTTGCTCGAGTACGACCCCGCCGCCATCACACGTATCTATGCCGGCCATCCCCAACGGCTGATCCGCCGGCTCTGGCAAACCCTCGTACCCATCGGCCTATTGCTGCTGGGCGTCGCCTTCGACTGGATCTTCCAGTTGCTGAAGGATGAGGAACGGGCCCGGGCTCGAGCTCGCGAATGCGCTGAGCTTCTCGTGGATCTTGGTCCCGCCTTCATCAAGGCCGGCCAGGCCCTCTCCACCCGACCGGACATCGTCCCCCCGCTGCTGCTGGAGGAACTGGCCCAGCTCCAGGACCAACTGCCCGGCTTCGACAGCGGCCTCGCCATGGCCTGCATCGAGGAAGACCTGGGCGCAGCGGTCGATGACATCTTCGAGCAGCTGGACCGGAAACCGATCTCAGCCGCCTCCTTGGGTCAGGTGCACAAGGGAACCCTTAAGGGTGGCGCTCGGGTGGCGGTGAAGGTGCAGCGCCCGGGGCTGCGCGAACAGATCACCCTGGATCTGTACATCGTGCGCAACATCGCCGCCTGGTTGAACAGCAACATCGGATTGATCCGCAGCGACCTCGTCGCCTTGATCGACGAACTGGGGCGACGGGTGTTCGAAGAGATGGACTACCTCAACGAGGCCTCGAACGCCGAGACCTTCGCTGAGCTGCACCAACACAACCCTCGCATCGCTGTTCCGACGATCTATCGCAACGCCACCAGCCGCCGGGTGCTGACGATGGAGTGGATCGATGGCGTCAAGCTCACCAACCTCGATGCGGTTCGCGAGCTCGGTGTGGACCCGGACGACATGGTGGAAGTGGGTGTGAACTGCAGCCTTCAACAGTTGCTGGAGCATGGCTTCTTCCATGCGGATCCCCACCCCGGCAATCTCCTGGCTTTGGAGGACGGTCGCCTCTGTTATCTCGACTTCGGGATGATGAGCGAAGTCAGCCGCGAGTCACGAACCGGCTTGATTCAGGCGGTGGTTCATCTGGTGAACCGAAACTTCGGGAAGCTCTCCAAAGATTTCGTCACCCTGGGATTCCTAGCGGAAGACGTGAACCTGGAACCAATTGTTCCCGCCTTTGAGAAGGTGTTCAGCCAGGCCCTGGAGGCCGGCGTCAACCGCATGGATTTCAAAGCGGTCACCGACGACATGTCAGGTGTGATGTACAAATTCCCCTTTCGGGTGCCGCCTTACTACGCCCTGATCATTCGGTCGCTGGTCACCCTGGAGGGCATCGCCCTGAGTGTGGATCCGAACTTCAAGATCCTCGGTGCTGCCTACCCATACTTCGCCAGGCGACTGATGGAGGATCCCGATCCCCAGCTGCGTCAAAGCCTCAAGGAGATGCTGTTCGACGGAGACGCCTTCCGTTGGACCCGTCTGGAAAATCTGGTCTCCAGCGCTGCAAGCCAGGCCCAGCTGGATCTGGAGGCCTTGCTCGATCAACTGCTCGACTTCCTGTTCTCACCCAAGGCAGGATTGCTTCGGGATCAACTGGTGACCGCCACAGTTGATCGGCTGGATGCTCTGGGTTGGTCAACGATGCAACGCCTGGGTCGACGCCTCCCCAAACGACTGCAACCATCCGCCATTGGCCAGACACCTCCCGGGCTCTCCGATCCACTGATGCAACTGGAGCCGGTGCGGGAGTTGATCCAGGTGTTGCAATCGTTGCCGGGATTCACACCTGAGCTTCTGCTGCGTCGAATGCCAAGGGTGCTCAATGAACCAGACACCCGGCGCATGGGCTTCAAGGTGGCTCAGGGGCTGGCCGAACGGGGAGTTGTCCGCTTGGTGCGGGTCGCTGCTGGAGTTCCGGCCTAACTTCCGGCCAACACCTTCAGCGTGATGCTCCCCAAGCCCTTCGCTCGATCCTCTTTGCTGGCCATGGCGGCAGGGCTTGGGCTGAGTTTGAGCTGCGTCATGCAACCTCTACATGCCGCTACGGAGGTCGCCCTGGTGAGTGGTGCCTTCCGCCGCTCCATTCCAGTAAAAGAAATCGAACACCTGGCCGAAACCGGTAATGCCACCGGTCTGCTGGAGGATCTGCTGGAGCTCTCCGGGCAGGACCCCACCGAGGTGGCGCAGATGCTCAACCAGAGCCTCGATCTTCCCTTGGTGCTCACAAGCCGTCTGATCAACACACGGATCGGTGAGGCCATCCTGCGTCGTGTTGCACGCATCATTCATCCGATCTACACACCGGAACCTGAGGTGAGTGTTCCGGCGATCCGCGCCGGAGTGATCAGTGGATTGCAGAGCGAAGATGGCCTCACGGCAGTGAGCTTTTTGAGGGGCTACCCCAATGCCGTCATGGCCGTGAATCTTCCGGCTCTGTTTGGAGTAATCGAAAAAGCGGAATCCATCGCCGGTCTGGTGCAGTTTTTCTCCGACTCCCCCTTGGACGGATTGAAGGAAGCGCAACCCTGACCAAGCCCTGAACGGACGCCGCCTAGATTCCGGCAATCCCCCCATCCCAGCCGGTGTCCCTGTTTCAGAACCTCCGTCGGCGTTTCACTGCCACCCCTGTGATGCAGGACTGGCCTGGACTGATTGAGGCTTATCGCAACTGGCTGCCCGTCAGCGATGCGACGCCCGTGATCAGCCTGCGTGAAGGCGCCACCCCTCTGATCCCCGTGCCATCGGTTGCGGAACAGATCGGCAAGGGCGTGAAGGTGTTCGTGAAATACGACGGCCTGAACCCCACAGGGTCCTTCAAGGACCGGGGAATGACCATGGCCATCAGCAAAGCCAAGGAAGCCGGTTGTGAAGCGGTGATTTGTGCCAGCACGGGCAACACCAGTGCTGCGGCTGCGGCCTATGCCAGGCGGGGTGGGATGCGTGCCTTCGTCTTGATCCCGGATGGCTATGTCGCCCAGGGAAAACTGGCTCAGGCGCTGGTGTACGGCGCTGAGGTGTTGGCGATCCGCGGCAACTTCGACCGCGCCCTCGACATCGTTCGCGAAGCGGCAGAGAGGTATCCCGTCACCCTCGTGAACTCGGTGAATCCCTACCGGCTGCAGGGCCAGAAAACGGCGGCCTTCGAAATCGTGGATGCCCTCGGTGATGCACCCGACTGGCTGTGCATTCCCATGGGCAACGCCGGAAACATCACCGCCTATTGGATGGGTTTCCAGGAATATCAACAGGCCGGCCGGAGCCGCAGCCTGCCCCGAATGATGGGATTCCAGGCCAGCGGATCCGCCCCACTGGTGAACAACACCACGGTGACGGACCCCGAAACCATCGCCACCGCCATTCGCATTGGCAACCCGGTCAACCGAGCCAAAGCCCTGGCAGCTCGCGAAGCCAGCAATGGCGCGTTCCTGGATGTGACCGACGCGGAAATCATCTCGGCCTACAAGCTTCTAGGCGGCCAGGAGGGAATCTTCTGTGAACCCGCCAGCGCTGCCTCTGTGGCAGGACTGCTCAAGCGCAAAGATGAAGTGCCAGCCGGCGCCACGGTGGTCTGCGTTCTGACCGGCAACGGCCTCAAGGATCCCGACTGCGCCATCAGCAACAACGACGCCGCCTTCCACACCGACCTCAATCCTGATCTGGGCACCGTCGCCAGTGTGATGGGCTTCTGACAAACTGCCTTGCATCAACGCACTTCTGCCCCCGTCAGGGGGCTTTTTTGTGGCCGTAAGACAAAACCAACCGACAAAGCGGCTGCGGAAGACGCCCGAAAACCATCCCAACACGTTGTGGAAAACAACCGAGAACTGTCCACCCGTTTGTCGCGCGAGTTTTCCACCCGCTGTGAAGAGGTGGAAAACGAAGCCTCACTCCCCATCCTGTGAAAAATTCTCCTCAGCCCTGGCTCATCGAGAACTGTGATGAGTGCTGGGTT